>JAZSPS010000045.1:0-12718 GCA_045537595.1 Eubacteriales bacterium | reverse complement strand
AAAGTAACAATAAAATAAGAATTGATGCTTCGCATCAATTTGCCTCGCATGCTCGGGAAGGATTCTTCGCCTTCGGCTCAGAATGACACGAAATGTGGAATGTGCGACAGATAAATTTTAATTCTCGCACAAACTATCATTCGTGTCATCCTGAGCTTGCCGAAGGATCTTTGCCGACGAAGGAGGCAATCCTGTAAAAAGATACAGCTGTCGGCGATATGTTTTCGTAGCCATATTGTCTCATCAAAATTTATTGCCCTTGGGATGTCGAGGACGCCATCCCCTACGGAATTTTGGGGAAACGGGTGTTTTTTCACTGATGTATTAAAGCAGAATACGAGCTGGATAGCATACGATAGAATACGAGTCAAAGCTTGCGCGGCAGTACCGTGACAATGTAACCATGAAATTCATACAACAATGATCCATTGATTCATACCGAATTATTCCCAAAGAATTCCCAAAGAATCCCGATTTCATCTTGACTTTTTCTTTTTTTTCCTGTATAATATTATATCGTATTATATTATATATTTGTAAGGAGCAAAATTATGATCAAACTGACTCCCTCCGGTGTTTATCTTGTTGACGGACAGATCTGTACCACCGCTTCGGTTTCTCCTGAGACAGCAAGAAAAAATACCATTGCCTATTCAATTTTAAACACGCACAATGTCAGCGGCGACGACCGTGAATTAAAAATTAAATTTGACGCCTTGGTTTCCCATGATATTACCTATGTCGGTATTATTCAAACCGCACGTGCCAGCGGCTTACGTGAATTTCCTATTCCGTACGCTATGACCAACTGCCACAATTCTCTATGCGCTGTTGGCGGTACCATTAACGAGGATGACCATGTTTTCGGTCTTTCCGCCGCTAAAAAATACGGCGGTATTTATGTTCCCGCAAATCAGAGTGTTATTCACTCCTATGCCCGTGAGGAGCTTGCCGGCTGCGGAAAAATGATCCTTGGCTCGGATTCCCACACCCGTTACGGAGCTTTAGGCACCATGGGTGTCGGCGAGGGCGGTCCCGAGCTTGTAAAGCAGCTTCTCCGCAATACATATGATATCAAAGCGCCCGAGGTCGTTTTGGTTTATCTGACCGGTACGCCCAAGAAGGGAATCGGTCCTCATGACGTTGCCATCGCTCTGGTTGGCGCTACCTTCGGCAACGGCTTTGTAAAAAATAAGGTTTTGGAGTTTGTCGGTCCCGGCGTAAAGAATCTTCCCATTGACTTCCGTAACGGAATTGATGTTATGACCACCGAGACCACTTGTCTTTCCTCCATTTGGGAAACCGATGAAGTCACGAAAAAGCATTATGACGCTCATGGCAGAAGCGCTGAATACAAGGAGCTGAAGCCCGGCGCGGTTGCTTATTATGACGCTATGATCGAGATCGATCTTTCAAAAATGGAATCGATGATCGCCCTTCCCTTCCACCCCTCCAACGCATACACCATTCACGAGTTTGTGGAGCATGCGGACGAGATCCTTGCCAAGGTGGAGGATGAGGCGAAAAAGAAATTCGGAAAATGTAATCTTGACCTCCGTTCCAAGGTAAAGGACGGCAAGGTATACGCGGATCAGGGCATTATCGCGGGATGTGCCGGCGGTATGTTTGACAGCATTGACGAGGCTTCCGCTATTTTGAAGGATCAAAGCACAGGAAACGGTTATTTCTCTCTTTCGGTCTACCCCACCAGTGTTCCCGTATCCTTGGAGCTGACCAAGATCGGTGTTTCCGCTGAGCTTTTGAAGTCGGGCGCTGTGATCAAGCCCTCCTTCTGCGGACCCTGCTTCGGAGCGGGAGATGTTCCTGCCAACAACGGTCTTTCTCTCCGTCACACCACTCGTAACTTCCCCAACCGTGAGGGCTCCAAGCCGGGTGAGGGACAGCTTTCCGGAGTTGCCCTGATGGATGCGCGCAGCATCGCGGCAACCGCTCGCAACGGCGGTGTTATCACAGCGGCTACCGATATTGATTATGATTTCACCCCTCATGACTATCATTTTGACGCTTCGGTTTACCAAAAGAGAGTTTACTACGGATACGAAAAAGCCGACGAGAGCGCGGAGCTGATCTTAGGTCCCAACATTACCGACTGGCCTACCCAGTACGAGCTTGCGGACAACCTTCTGATCAAGCTGGCGGCTGTGATCCGTGATCCCGTAACCACCACCGATGAGTTAATTCCCTCCGGTGAGACCTCTTCCTACCGTTCCAATCCCCTGCGTCTCTCCGAGTTTGCTCTGTCCCGCCGTGTTCCCGAATATGTGGGACGTTCCAAAGCCATCGCCGCTACCGAGGCTGCCCGCCGTGCCAAGGAAGCGCCCGAGGAGCTGACACGTGTTCTTTCGGCGGTAGGAGATTCCACGGTATTGATGGAAAACACCCAATTCGGATCTTGTGTTTTCGCCAACAAGCCCGGGGACGGCTCTGCCCGTGAGCAGGCAGCCTCCTGTCAAAAGGTTTTGGGCGGATTCGCCAATATCTGTTATGAATTTGCCACCAAGCGCTACCGTTCCAACTGCATCAACTGGGGTATTCTTCCCTTCACCTTAGCGGAGGGTACCGACTTCCCTTATGAGGAGGGAGACTATGTATATGTTGGCGGTATCCGTGAGGCGATCATTGCGGGCAAGGAAGAATTTGCCGCAAAGGTCATTCGCAAGGATGGCACCACCGCCGATCTGACCCTTTACGTCAAGGGACTGACCGAGGACGAAAAGGAGATCATTCTCTGCGGTTGTTTGATGAACTACTACAAAAAGCACAGCGAGGTCTGATTCTCCGTGCTTTGAGTAAAAGATAAAATCGGAATGCTGACCGTCGTGTCCCTTGCCTGCCGCGAGGGACGCGCGAAAGCAGCACCCGCGGTTTTATTTCTCCATTCATAACATTTTGCATATCAAGGAGAAATCATTATGTTAAATTCGCTGATCCCTATCCCCAAAAAATGCGAGGAATTTGAGGGGACACAGTCTCTCCCTCTCATGATCGAGACGGAATTGCCCTCTTGGAACGAATATATATCTACCTTCAAAATCTCCTTTACTAAGCTATTTCGCAAGGAGCTGTCTGTGGGTCGGGGCGGAATCGTCTTGAAAAAGGATCCCACGCTGACGAAGGGTCATTACCGTTTGGATTCCCGCGAGGGCGCGGTGCTTTTCGCTTCCGACGATGAGGGAATTCTTTACGCCATTGCCACTCTTCTTCAGATCATAGAGGTCAAGGATAACACCATTCAGCTTCCCAAGGTACTCATCGAGGACTACGGTGATAAGAAATACCGCGCGCTGATGGTAGATCTTGCCCGAGAGTGGCATCCCGCTTACACCATCGATCGCTACATTGACGTATGCTTTTGGTTCAAGGTCAAATATCTGCATCTTCATTTTATTGACGATGAACGATACACACTTCCCTCCCATGCCTATCCCGATCTGACCACCGAGGGCGAGCATTACACCTTTGAGGAAATCGCGCATATGAATGAATATGCCAAGGCACGCGGAATCATTCTTATTCCCGAATTGGAGACCCCCGGACACGCCGCCTCCATGGTCGAATGTTATCCCGAAGATTTTGCCAACCATCTGTCGGGCGGCTCCGCCGAGGAGATGATCACCGAGGTGGGAGCCGTAGTCAGCGCGCGAAACATCATGTGCGGCGGAGGCAGCCATACCATGAAAGCCATTGGCTTGCTCATAGATGAGATCTGCGACATGTTTCCCGACTCCCCCTACATCCACATTGGCGGAGACGAGGCGAACATTAAGGTATGGAACTCCTGTCCCGACTGCGTTGCCTACATGAAGGAGCATGGCATTGAGGACGAATATGAGCTGTACAGCGATTTTGTAGGTCGGGTGGCAAGATTGGTGCTTGATCGGGGAAGAACCCCCATCGTTTGGGAGGGCTTTCCCAAGAAGGGTGCCCATCGCATCCCCAAGGAGACCGTGGTCATTGCTTGGGAATCTCACTACAACATGCCGGAGGATCTCTTAGCCGAGGGCTTCCGTATCATCAACGGATCATGGCAACCCCTTTACATCACCGAAAGCTTCAACCACGGCAGATGGAGCGCCAAGGATATCTATGACTGGGATGTTTACAATCTCCAGCATTGGTGGGAGCACTCCGCGGCAAAGCTGAATCCCATTCACATCCCTCCCACGGACGATTTGCTGGGAGCTCAGGTCACCTCTTGGGGCTGTACCTATGAAATGGATATTTGCCGTGTGATGGAGTGTCTCGCGCCTTTGAGCGAGCGGACATGGAATCTTACAAAAACCGAACCCATTGAGCAATTCCACCGAAGAATGCGTCCCAACAATCTATCTCTCGGACGTCTGATCCAGGATCGGTAATTTCTCTAATTCTTCCCTCTGTGGGGAACTTACAAATTTAATTTTTATTTGTTCGGAAATATGGGGTATGAAGATGAATCCAAAAAACAAAAGCTTACTTGACACGGATATCAAGAAGATCCACCATGAGAAAATTGAGTGGTCTTACGGCTGGAATGAAGATTCCGACCGTGCGGTAAGGCGGTGTCTCATGATCGGTGACTCTCTCCTTTGGGGAAGCAGAGCGGATACCTATTCCGCTCTCGCCCCCTATGATCTTTCTCTCTCTACCTTTGCCACCTCCAAGGGGGTAAATTCCCCCTATTTGACGGACGAGATCGATTTATTCTGCCGTCAAAGCAATTATGATTTTGACGCGGTCTATTTTAACAATGGATTGCATTCCCATGGTCAATCCCCTACTGAATACGCGCAAAATTACGAAAATGTATTGAGAGCATTAAGAGACCGTATGCCCCATGCCAAATGGATCTTGGGATTATCCACACCGATATCGGCATCCTCCGATACCGGAGCCTCTCATGACGCTCCCATTCATCAGAAGGGGAACGAGGAGGCAGACCGCAACGATGCCGATCTTTTGGTTCAGCAATACAATTCTCAGGTAATTGCCATTGCGAAACAACAGAATCTACCGTATTTTGATGCCTACACGTTGATGTTCCCCCACGGCTCATACAAAATTGACCGTTATCATTTTAATGCTGACGGCCGAAAAATACTGGGACTCGCTATTGCGGAGCAGCTGCGTAGGCTCTGCGGAATTCAATAAAAAATTCCTCTTTTTGAGGTTAAAATAATTTAAAATTTTTTCAAACAGTTCGGAGGTATTGAACATGAAAAAAATTCAAATGAAAACGCCGCTGGACGAAATGGACGGCGACGAAATGACCAGAATTCTCTGGCAGATGATCAAGGATGAGCTTTTGCTTCCCTTTATCGAGCTTAAAACCGAGTATTATGATCTTGGTTTGGTCGAGCGTGAAAAAACCAAGGATCAGGTTACGGTTGACAGTGCTGAGGCAACCTTAAAGTACGGTGTTGCCGTAAAGTGCGCTACCATCACCCCCAACAAGCAAAGAGTGGAGGAATACAACCTCACGGAAATGTGGAAAAGCCCCAACGGCACCATCCGCGCCATTTTGGACGGAACTGTCTTCCGCGCTCCCATTTTGATCGATTCCATTAAGCCTGCTGTGCGCAATTGGAAAAAGCCCATTACCATCGCGCGTCATGCTTACGGCGATGTTTACAAGGCTACCGAGCACCGTGTTCCCTGTGCGGGCAAGGCTGAACTTTTATTTACGGGAGAGGATGGCAGTCAGTTCCGAGAGACCATTTACGATTTTGAATGCGGCGGTGTTCTTCAAGGGCAGTACAACAAGGATTCCTCTATTGAATCCTTTGCTCGCTCCTGCTTCCAGTATGCCATTGATACCAAGCAGGATCTCTGGTTCGCGACCAAGGATACCATCTCCAAAAAATACGATCAGACCTTTAAGCTGACCTTCCAGGAGATCTTCGACAAGGAATACAAGGCGAAATTTGATGAATTGGGCATTACTTATTTCTACACTTTGATCGATGACGCGGTTGCCCGCGTAATCCGCAGTGAGGGCGGTTATATTTGGGCATGCAAAAACTATGACGGTGACGTTATGTCTGACATGGTTTCCACTGCCTTCGGCTCTCTTGCCATGATGACCTCGGTTCTTGTTTCCCCTGATGGAAAATACGAGTATGAGGCGGCTCACGGTACGGTTACCCGTCACTATTACCGCTATTTAAAGGGTGAGGATACCTCTACGAATCCTATGGCGACCATTTACGCATGGTCCGGCGCTCTTCGCAAGAGAGGTGAGCTGGACGGCTTAGATGACCTGATTTCCTTTGCGGATAAGCTGGAGGAGGCATGCATTGATACGTTGAACGACGGCATTATGACCAAGGATCTTGTGGGTCTTGTTAGTGAGGGATACACGGCTACCGCTGTGAATTCCATTGGTTTTATCAAGGCGATCCGTGAGCGTCTGGAAGCAAAATTGGCATAAGTCTGACAAATATCTTTCTATATAACAAAATACAAAATATAAAAAAGGAAGCGCATTGCCGATTGCAATTCGTTTCCTTTTTTTACTCTTTTTTCTATCTTATCCGTTGATTGGTTTACAAAAAATTTTCGTTGGTTTTTGCTTGACCTCCGAATTTTTCTATGCTATAATAATTTATCCATTAAAGCTTCTATTTTATTTTTCAGGAGGACACACCATGCAAGCTTATATCTCACCTAATGATACCATAAAGGAAAACGATTCCGCGAGCATCCGTGCCGCCATCGAGCTGGCGGTTCAAAACGGCTCCTTCCGTGTTTGTATTCCCAAGCGAAACCAACGGACGGGAGAAGATCTTTGGATCATTGAAGAAACCGTTGCTCTTCCCAGCAACATAGAGCTTCTGATCGATGATGCCCATTTGGTACTGGCTGAGGGAAAATATTTGAACATGTTCACCACCGGAGACCCAAGCGCTCCCAACGGGAACACCGTAGCGGGCGAGACAAAAAATGTAACCATCCGCGGAAAAGGGAACGCCATCCTTGACGGCGGAAAATACAACGGTTTATCCGAGCACAACAGCATGCGGGACGGTCTTCCCCACATTTCTAAAAATACTACCCTGCTCTTCTTCAACACCTCCAATCTTCTTGTGGAAAATCTGGCGCTGATCCATCAGAGATGGTGGGCAATTACCAATATTTTTGTTCACCATGCCATCTACCGAAACATTAGCTTCCGCGCCGATCTTTCCCGCATTGACGAGAACGGTGTTCACTACCCCGATCAATTGCCCACCCGATACAGGGAGATTTACGTCAAAAACGCGGACGGTATTGATCTTCGTATCGGCTGCCACGACTTTTTAATTGAAAACATTTCCGGCTTTACCGAGGATGATTCCATCGCTCTCACCGCTTTGGGCGGATTTGAACGAGAGCTTGGATATACCGTGGAGGGACTTTCCCCCGATATTCACGACGTGGAGATCCGCAACATTACCACCGACGCGTATATCTGCTCCAATGTACGTCTCCTTAACGACAACGGTAACAAGCTGTATAATATTTTGATCGACGGCGTGACCAGCCTTCATCCCTGTGAGCTTTACCGTTGCAAGGGTACGGTTCGGATCGGTGACATGGTTTATGCCGATACCCATTCTCAATTGGGAGACACCCACCATATTACGGTGCGCAATGTGATTTCTACCTCTGAGATTGCGGTTGCACTTTGCAAGGGTCTTTGTGATTCACTGATCGAGAACATAACCGTTCTGGACGGTGAAGCCGGCATAGGAACCGTTCAAAAGAATGCTTCCGCCACCTTACAGCGCTGTCAGATCAGAAACATTCTTCCCTTAGCGAAAAACAGCGTTGCCATTTGTGAGGATCATCTTACCTTTTTGGAGGATTGATTGGAAACAGAAAATTTTATTTGGACTCTTTACTTAATTTTTAATAACAATCGTCACTTTTTTTCCTAACTTTTTAAACAACTTTATAGTATATTCAGTTCCTTTTGATTTTCCATCCCACCAAGCGATAGCTTCGTCTGCATATTCCGCTATTTCTTCGTTTCTTTTTATAGGTGCAGCCCTCCCATATAAACTATATTTTGGAAGAAATTCAGTAAGTTTTATTCCTTTTCCGTTTGCAAAATTCCTTGCAAGCGTATCAACACCGCTTGCCCCTCCTGAAACTATCTCTGTAACACCTTCGGGGATATACTCATCCATTTCAATTTGATTTATTTTTCTTGAACCTATAATAGCCAATTTCATATTTTCCTCTCTTTTGAACATCTTTTAGATATATTGTGTGGTTATATTGAACATTTTATCACAAAATAGGTGTAAAGTAAATACATAAAATGTTCAAAGTGAGGTTTTTATGGCTACAAAAAGTTTATCAATAAGAATTGAAGAAGAAATGCTGGATAAATTGCATGTAATCGCGGATTATGAGGGGCGAAGCGCTAACAGTCAGATCCTTGTGCTGATTCGTGATCTTATCGAGCATTATGAAGAAAAGCACGGAGAGATCAAAACAGGAAAAAGAGGGTAAATAACTATGCCGTGACTGAGGAATTGTTTTTCTTTTTCACGAGCACAATCCCTCAGTCAGCTTCGCTGACCGCTCCCTTTACACACACGGGCCTCCCGCTGCGGCAGGGATTTTGCAAAGTTAAAGCTTTTTGGAACCGCCGGCACACACTGCCGGTGGTTTTCTATACCCAAAAAAATTGATGCTTTGCGTCAAAGATTCTTCACCTTCGGCTCAGAATGACACGAAGGAAGAAGTGTGCGACAGATAAGCCTTGATTCTCGCACAAGCTTTCGTACGTGTCAACACGCTGCGAAGCGGAGTATGGAGCGAAGCGAAGGATCTTTGCCGACGTAGGAGGCAATTCTGTATCAAAGTAACAATGAAAAAGAATTGATGCTTCGCATCAATTTGCCTCGCAAGCTCGGCAAGGATTCTTCGCAAGCTCAGAATGACACGAAATGAGGAATGTCAGAGGACGCCATCCCCTACAAAATTGAGGGGGACGGGGCGCTCGTGCGCTGACGTTTTTTAATCATAAACGCACAAAATAAGACAGGGGCTATCGCAAATGAGCAAAATCCTTTGCAATAGCCCTTTTTTGTCTGATCAATTTTCGAAAGGAGAGATTTCTCCTCTACAAGATCGTAATAGGTAATATTTTTAATTAAACCGAGGCAATCTCCGATTTATCGGATTTATCGGATTTTTTGGATTTATCCTTTTCCCACTGCACCCCGATCTTCTTTTGTTCTACTCCGTATACAATATATAACACCACTGCGGTTACAAGCCATGACACGCCATACGCGGCAAACAGCACCAAGGGATGACGGAACTTAGCAAACACCGTATACACCCAAAGGATTCGAACTCCGCAGATTCCCAATACGGAGATGATCATGGGCTGTGTGGATTTTCCCATTCCTCTCATGGCAACTGCCGGAAGACTTGCCAAATGTCCAAGGAAGTAGCACATGCTGACTGTCAGCAATTTGATTCTCGCAAAGGCAACTACCTCAGCGTTATCCGGAGCGTACAGCATAAGTAACGGTTCGCTGAACAGGTTCAAGAGAATATTAACCCCAATAGAAAGTATTACTACCGTGATCGAGCTGAACAACACGCCCTTTCGAATCCGCTTGATATTTCTTGCCCCTGTATTCTGCCCGACAAACACCTGTGTCGCCTGATCAAATGCCCCCACGGTTTGTTGTGTATACGCGCCCAAATTGGAAGCAATGGAGCTTCCCGAAACAATCACCGTACTGTTCAGAGAATTGATTCCCGTTTGCATCACCACATTTCCAATCGCGTACATGGAATTTTGTATTCCCGCGGGTACGCCAATCATCAAAATGCTTTTTAATACCGAAGGAATTATTTTCAGGCTCCGCCACCGAAAATGGCAAAGTCCGTCATTTCTGATCATATATATTAAAATCATAATACAGGACACCCACTGCGACGCGGCTGTCGCTACGCCAACGCCCAAAGCGCCCATATGAAACACCAGCACCATAATCAGATTCATGCAGATATTCACCACACCCGCCACGCTCAAAAAGTACAACGGTCGAGTGCTGTCACCGGTGGACCGCAGCATAGCGGCACAGTAATTATACACCAATTGGGCAGGAATTCCAAAAAAATAGGCTCGCATATACAGCACCGCTTGATGCATTACATTGGTATTGGTTCCCATGAGCACCAACAAAGGTCGGGCAAATACAACTCCGAATACCGCTAAAAGAATTCCGCCAATGGCGCCTGTTGCTATGGAGGTATGAATAATATCATGGATTCTCTCGTAGTGTTTTGCCCCCACGGCATGGGAAACAGCGACACCCGAGCCTACAGAAAGTCCCATAAACAAGGTGATGATCAAGCTGATCAACGCTCCGCAGGAGCCTACCGCCGCAAGAACGATCTCACATTCCTCGGGCGTATTTCCGCCCCAGCGTCCCGCCACAATGGTATCCGCCGTATTAAACAGCAGCTGAATGACGGTTGTTGCCATAATCGGCAAGGAGAACAGAAACATCTGTGACATAATGTTTCCTCGGGTCATATCCATATTTGACTTCTTTGATTTACGTACCTTATCTGCCTTTGCCATCGCTCTTCCCCTTTCCGCATTTGTCCAACGGCTATTCGGTCTTAGGGTATTATACTCCCCCCGTCGAAAAAAGTCAAGCGATAACCGAAAAATTTTTTATGAAGCTTACCCATTCAGTCGGATAAAGACGATCTCAGGCTCGTTAAAAAAGCGTGGGATCTTTCCTCCCTTTTTTAAGCCTGTACTGATTACAAGGCGATCATCATGTACCCCGGCGGTATATTTTGGAAAAATCCCCTGCCCCGGGGCGAACACTCCTTTTCCAAAAAAGCGCCATTGTCCCCCATGGGCGTGTCCGCTTATGATAAGATCAATGGGAAGCCTTTTCAGATAAGCTTTATAATATTCCGGATGATGGCTCAATAGGATCTTGGGACCTTCGATTCCGCAAAATTCCTCAAGCCAAGAGACATTTGGCTTATGTCCTTCGCATATCAGTCCCGAATTCAGTCCGCCGAAAGCGATTCCGTCCCGTAAAACAAAGGAATCACTGAGAAAGGTTACACCGCTTTGGTGAATCTTTTCCATATCTCTCGGTGAATAGGCGCGTTTTTGAATGACCTTTTTCTTCCACGGCTTCCAAAATCCCACGCCGCCATCCTCATGGTTTCCCGTGGAATAAAACGTGGGAGCTATTTCAGCTGCCCCCCGAAGCAATCTGAGGGCATTTTCATGTATTTCATCCTCTGCTCCGTCGAGCTGTTCAAAAATGTCGCCCGGCATAAGGATATAGTCAGGATTTTCCTCCCTCAGCGCACCAAGCGCAGTCTCGGGCTCCCCTCCGTGAAGATCGGAAACCACCGCGAAGCACAGCTTTTTGGAAAAACTTCCTTGCGGAATTTTATATACCGTTTTTTTCATATAGTTCCCCTTATCAATTATTCGTTTTTCCCTTTTCACATGGTTAGGGCTTGCTTTCCGCACGCGTTACATTTTTTAAAGCATCGGTCCAGATTGAATGCCACTCGGGGAAGGTACCCTAAGTCCTCCAAAATGGTAAAAAGCGGAAAAAATATCGCCATGGGGGGCAACATGACCGACACAACCCATGCCAGGGTACGGTATGCTCCCATCACCAAGGCACCGCTCAGCCACCACGGCGCGCCCACCTTATTCATCAATGACATGAGAAGATCCTGTATATAAAACAGCCCCCTTGCCAGCCATTGGGATGGAATATTTGCGCCCTCCATGGTTAGCCAAAAAATCCCCGCCAAAAGAAGCAGCATGATGGGAAAGCCCAAGAGCTTTCCTGTAAGTATTTTATCGATCCTTCTATCCCGTTCGGCATAATTACTTTTTTCAAAGCGAACGCTCTCCTTCGCGATCCGCTCTGCCAAAAGCGCTATATCCTTTGGCTCTCCCTGGGGATGTAAGGGCTGCTCGGCTATCGGCGGACATTCAAACATCGCTACCGTTTCCTCAATTCCCTTCCCCTTCCGTGCCGAAAGACCGACAACGGGTATGCCCAGCTTCTCTTCAAGCTTACATAAATCAATGGTGATTCCTTTTTTCTTCGCTTCATCCATTAAATTCACGCATACCGCTACATGCTCGGTAATGGAGAGGATCTGCAATACAAGAATCAAATTTCGCTCAAGACAGGTCGCGTCGCACACTACCGCTACAAGATCTGCCTCCCCCGAGCATATATAATCCCTCGCCGCCCTCTCCTCCTCGGAGTGAGCGGACAGCGAATAGGTTCCCGGAAGATCTACGATCTTCATGGCTTTTTTCCCTATTCCGCATATCCCCTCGGCGCTTCCCACGGTTTTTCCGCTCCAATTTCCTGTGTGCTGTTTCATTCCTGTCAGCGCGTTAAAAAGCGTGCTTTTTCCCACATTGGGATTTCCCGCGAGGGCAATGACACGTTCCCATTCATTCGTTCCCTTTTCATGGGCTCGCCCGACAAGGCTATGTCCCGTTGATTGACCTGTCAATCCCATAGTCCTGCCTCCGAGACATGATGAGGACACAGGCTTTTTTCCTCTGTCGGCTCGGCAATTCCGCTTACGGTTTTGGCATCTTCCCGACGAAGCGCGATCACGGCGCCTCGGATCAAATACGCGCAGGGGTCCCCCAAAGGAAGTCGGAGGCCAAGCGGTCTTAGGAAGACAACTC
>JAZSPS010000088.1:0-50614 GCA_045537595.1 Eubacteriales bacterium | reverse complement strand
AGGAGTTGAAAGGCAGAGTTGTCTTCCTAAGACCGCTTGGCCTCCGACTTGCGCGTGGCGGTTTTGTAAATATTTTAAATAGGGTGGTTTTATTGATTAACCATGTAGATCAGCTTATCAAGCACAGGCTCAAATTTCGCTCCGTACCAGTGGTTATCTTCTTGTGCGGTAGCTTTAATACATTCTACCGTATAGTCAGCCGCAATTTTTGCCGCTTCGTATGCCGTTTTTCCTCGAATCAGCGCACCTGTAAACGCCGAAGCATAGATGTCACCTGTTCCATGACAGCTGTTAGGCAATTTGTCATGCTCATAGTAGGAGTAACGTATGCTATCCTGTTCCGTGCCTGTTATGGATCAATATATTCTTGCTGAATTTATTTCCAACGGAAGCTTTGAGAGGCACCTGAATCGTATGAGGAGAAAAATGAGGCGATTCTCCAATACCGAGGAAAACCGCTCCTGAGGCTGTTGTTAAGCTATAAAAAGTGAATATGATACTATGAGATGAAGCCGTAAGTTTTTTCTTACGGCTTCATATATTGTTTACGTTGAAAGACGATCGGTATACAGCAAAAAATATTTTAAATAAGCTCGAAAGGCACCCGGAAGGGCAAAATGATCGGTTAGATCCTCGGCACGACACCAGACAAAGTCATCACAGTTGTTACCGAGCTTTTCGCAGATTACCGCCATGCCTTCCATATTCCACGTGATATGGGTGAAAACATGTGTGGAGCTTCCGCAAGGAGTAATCGACAGAGGCTGCAAGCCAAGCTCATGGATTTTGACAAGGAGCTCTTCGTGAGAAAGCGCTCCTGAAAAATTTGGAAATTCCCAAAGATTTGCCAGCAATCCCTTTTCGCTCCTTTTTCGGATCGCGACCTTTTCACCGCAGATCAGCAGCAAAACCGTTCGATTTTCTGTTTTGCGGTCTTTTTTGGGACTTTTTTTCGGCAGCTCGGTTTGTTTTTCGCTTTTTTTTGCCATGCACAAATGCGCAAGGGGGCATTGCGCGCATTTTGGTGTGCCTGCGGGGATACAGATATTTTCACCTAATTCCATCAGTGCTTCCGTTAGGTTACCCGCGTCTTCTCCTGTTGGGTAAATTTGTCGCAACCATTCACGCACCGCTTTTTTTACCGATTCCTGAGAAATATCATCCTCACGTCCTGTAAGGCGCATGATGACCCTCAAAACATTACCGTCTACTGCCGGCTCGGGCTTACCAAAGGCAATGGACGCAATGGCTCCCGCGGTATAATCGCCGATGCCGTTCAAGGAACGGAGCGTGACATAGTCCTCGGGCATTTTACCGTTGTGCTCGGACATGATACGGCAAGCAGCCGCCTTTAAATTTCGTGCGCGGCTATAATAGCCAAGTCCCTCCCAAAGCTTCATCAAGCGTTCGTCTGAAACAGAGGCGAGCGCTTCTATGGTAGGAAGTTCGGAAAGAAATCGGTGATAGTAGGGAATGACCGCTTCAATTCTTGTTTGCTGCAGCATGATCTCCGAAAGCCAGATGCGGTAAGGGTCTTTGCTTATTCTCCAAGGAAGCGGTCGGCGGTTGGTTTGATACCACGCAAGCAGGGGAGAGATGATTTTTGGTGTAAGAACATTTTCTTCGGTGTGGGATATGGTACGTTTTTTCATATATTCGTTTTGTTCGGATTCCCGAGATCAATTTAAAAGCTGTGCCATGAAGCGGAAAGTAATGTCGTCTTGTCCTTTCAGCTCTTCATGTCCGAAATCAGGGTAAATAATTACTTCTTTTTCAGTGTTCATTTTGTTATACGCGGCAAATTGGGTGGAGGGAGGACAGGTAGTGTCCATCAGTCCTGTTGCCATCATAACCTTGGCACGGATACGAGGCGCCAAAAACTGAATATCGATGTATCCCAATTTCGTAAAGATCTCTTCCTCTCGCGCGTGAGTAACATCGAAGTGTTTGAAATAGTAACGGAGCCCTTCATAAGCCCCTTTCGCCAGATCCATTTCCCATACCCTTTTATAATCGGACAGATAGGGGAAGACGGGGGCGGCAAGCTTGATTTCGGGAACCAAGGCTGCGCACGCAATGGTCAGCGCGCCCCCTTGGGAGCCTCCCATAGCGCCTACACGTGTTTCGTCCACATAGTCCAATCCCATGACGATACGCGCAAGCATGGCGGTATCAAGAAAAAGATCTCGGCAATGCAGATCCTCGGGCTTTCCATCCAAGCCTCTTACAAAGGGAGTTGTATAGGTCGTTCCCAGCGTTCCTCCCACGTCCTCAGAGTCACCGCCCTGACCTCGGCAATCCAATGACGCGATGCAGAAGCCTTGGGAGGCGTAGCTGATGAGACTTTTCCAATTGGCGCTTTGACCGGAAAGACCGTGAAAATGAAGAACCGCGGGGACTTTTCCGTTACAGTTTTTTGGTTTTACGAATTTTGCGTGGATGGTGGCGTTTTTTGTAGAGGTGAATGTCAGATCATAACATTCGCCGATAACGGAAGGGAAATCGTAGGGGGTGAATACGGGCTTTGGGTCAATGGAATTCATTTCCGCGAGTGACGCATCCCAAAACGCGTCAAAATCAGCGGGTCGAGGGTTTCTACCTTGATATTCTTTTAATTTTTCGAGGGGCATATCAACAATTGGCATGGAAAATTCTCCTTTTTATTTTAATTTTAAAAATTGAGAGGATGTTACCTCTTTTATTGTAGGGATGGAGGGAGCGGCACCCTTTCGGGAAACGGTGATGGCGGATGCTGCCGCCGCGATTTTCAGCGCCTCCGCGGGAGAGGTGCCATTCATTACCAAAGTAAAGAAGTAGCCTGTGAAGGTATCTCCGGCAGCGGTGGTATCAACAGCTTCTGTTTTGAATATTCCGTAGTCGGCGCGGTTTTTCGCGTCGGCGTAGATCGAACCGCGGCTTCCCAAGGTCAAAACGATTTTCATGTGCGGATAACGTGAGAGCAGGGAGGAGATGATCTTTTCGGGGTCTTCTTCCTTGGTGATCTCACAGCCTTCCGTTTCATTTAAAATGATCCAATCGATAAGGGAAAGATCCAACGCCGTAATCTTTTCATTCATGGGGGAAGGATTGAGCGCGATTACCATTTTCTTTGTATGCGCGCGGCGTATAATAGTATCCAATCCGTTGATCTCATTCTGAAGCATCAGCATATCGCCTTCGGTAAATTCAGCCAACACCTCATCAATAAATTCGTCGGTAATTGCCTGATTGGCTCCTCCGTACAGCATGATGCAGTTTTCGCCGTTTTTGTTGACCTGAATCATAGCATGTCCGCAGGGAACGTCTTTTAGCGTACGTACAAAACGAGTATCCACCCCGCTTTGCTTCAGCATTTCCTCCAGCATGGCGCCTTCGGAGCCGATACATCCCGCGTGATAGGTCGGGGCACCCGCACGGGCAAAAGCCACCGATTGATTCAATCCCTTTCCTCCGCAAAATTGTTCCAGCTCATAGGAGGAGATGGTTTCTCCCGCGCGAACAAAATGATCGACAGAGTATACATAGTCAATATTTAAAGATCCAAAATTTAAAATCTTCATACTTACATTTATTACCTTCCATTTGGCAGTTCCTGTTTATATCTTCCTATATTTTCCTATATCTTCCGGTATTTTCCGCAAAGATGATTAACAAATTGCTGCGCGGTTCTTCCTGAAATTCCTCCGTGGCGCATTTCCCACGCGTGTGCCTCTGCCAGAATCTGGTCTTCGGGAAGAGTGATCTGAGGGTAGCGCGCGGCAAGTGTCAGGACAATGGTATCAAATTCCGATCGGGAGGGCTTTAAGTAGCCGATGGAAAGTCCGAACCGATTAACAAGAGAAAGCTTTTCCTCTATCGTTTCCGAACGATGGATATCTCCGGTATATTCGGCATCGCTCCGATCCTTCCAGGTTTCCTTGATCAGATGCCGACGGTTAGAGGTAGCATAGATCAAAACATTATCGGGCTTGGTCTCCACACCGCCTTCAATGATCGCTTTTAAGTACTTATATTCGATCTCCTGTTCCTCAAAGGACAGATCGTCCATATAAATGATGAAGCGGTAGTTTCTGTTTTTAATCTCGGAGATCACGCGGGAAAGGTGACAGAATTGGTGCTTATAGATTTCGATCATTCGCAAGCCCTGTTCATAGTATCGGTTAACGATGGCTTTAATGCTGGTGGATTTACCTGTGCCGCTGTCGCCGTAAAGGAGGACGTTATTCGCGCCGCGTCCTTCCACAAAGGCTTCGGTATTTTCTATCAGCCGTTGCTTTTGAAGCTCATATCCGACAAGGTCTGAAAGAAGAATGGGCTCCATATTGGTTATCGAGCAGATCGCCATGTCTCCGCTCTCCTTGGTTTCCAATCGAAATGCCTTATTCAAGCCGAACATGCCGACCCCGTACGCGCGGTAGAAGTCCACCACAGCCTCAAAAACCTCTTTTCCATCCCGTGACTGTTCGATTTTTCGGCTGAGGGCGCGAACCTTCTCACTGACATTTTTATTATAGATCTGCTCTCTTTTGGCGATTGCCGTATAGTTGGAAAGAATTGAGAAGCAATTGATATTCAGTTCTTGCTCGATGGGGGAAAAATCAAAGTCGAAGAGGTTTTTAAAAACTTGGAAATCATTGATGGCAAAGGTATTGACGCTGCCATCCTGTTTGTTTGCTTTTTCATGAGTTAAGCTAAAGGGATTTTCGTCTGTAATTAAAAGAAATGTAAGATAGTTATGCCATAAATTTTCATTAAAGCCGTATTTGGTAGCTACGTCCAGCAATCGGCGGATCTGCGTATAAATACGGGAGCGGAGATGCTCCGATGTATCCGAATTTGAATCAAAGTCCTCAAAGATCCGTCCCAGCTCCGACAGGATACTGCCGTTGGTGAGATCACGGTATATGATAAGCCGAGATATTTCTTTATACATATCAAGCCTTCCTTTTTGGGGTTTATTTTTCTATATTTTCGTTATATCACATTATACAACAAATCCTATGAAAAGTCAATTTTAAATAAAAAATAATACAAAAAAATAATGTAAAATTCGTTCCTCTTTGGATTTTATTGGATTTTATTTTAACCCGTAGGGACAGGCGTCCCCGATTGTCCGTTCTACGCAATAAACCTTGAGCGATGTACTGACTGTGTTTCTCCGTCTTTCCTCCTCTCGTGTTATCCTTCGCTGGAATGACACGGTGGGGGAAGTTATCTAAAAATTTTAAAAATCTACGGCGTGGCTTTTATTATTCAAAAAGGAGGCATCTCACGTGTGAGTGAGATGCCTCCATATGCTTTTTTATGACTGGGCGCGAATTGCTTTTTTGTTATGAAGCCACGGCATTATTTCGTTGCGGAATACCGAACGTTCTTCTATAACGAGCATAGCGATCACAATTAAGGAATGGGGAATGAAGCATTGCGGCAAAACAAAGGCTGTCATAAACAGGAAGAGGAAAAACAAGGTAAAGATCCGCCTTTTTTTGATTGGCATGCTATCATAATCCTTTAGGAATTCCATAAAGGGGATGATCTCGAAAATCAAAACATAGAAATAGGAGATCGTGGGGACAAGGATAACCACAGCCGCCGCGATTACCGATCGGGAAAAATGGGAACGGGTGGCGATAGCGGTTACTGTTGCTGTCGCGAAGATCAGCAAAAGCACCGTTAAGTTGACCGCTTGAAACGCGGAGGTTTCAGTTGCGGCGGGGGAGAAGATATAGACCAGCTTGTACAAAAGCGATGAGGCAGAAAGGTTGCGTAAGGAAAGCCATCTGTCATCACTGAACATAAAGCCCGAAAGATTATTGATAAAGGGGTCCATTCCATCCAAGCCTAATTTGAAAAGATGGAAGGAGAGGAAGAAAAGGATGGCGAAGTAAATGCCGATTCGCGCCGATGCGAAGAATTTTTTCTTTTTCAGCAGGAATACACCGAAAAACAGGGGATAAATTTTTATCAGCCCCGCGAAGACCAAGCAAAAGTAGGAAATTTCCCGCACCCATGCCCGAGGATGATCGTAAAGCAACAGGAAGAGCAGGGTAAAGACCAATGCGAAGTAGATGGTATTTCCGCGCATGATCGCATACACAAAGGGGGCGGAGAAAATAACGATGACAGCCATTTTAATTGCCGCTTTTCCCGTTAACTGATATTTCTTGATAATGATAAAAAGGATAGCGGAAATACAGATGGCAAAGAAAAGCACCAAGGCGATCCAGAATTCCGGATGGAGAATGACACGAGAGGTCAATTCATCCACCGTCAGGTTTTCTATCCCCGAATAGGCGGCAAAAACCTTTTTGCATATCAAGGCGAAGGGCAACAAAACCATGACCGCGACGGGAGGATAAGAGGTTCCGTCGGTTACATAGGGACTATCCTTCAGAGAGGCGTTCATGATATCGACAAAGTCCGAAAAAATACCCAACAGCCAGTCGAAATTTTCGCTTCCGTAGTAAAGAGACGCAAAGGCATATACGTAGTACAGGATAATTCCCAGCATAGCGGCAAGGATGCCGCCGATGGCGATATAAAAGAACAAATTCAGCAATTTGCTTTGCGATATTGAAAGAGAACGCAGACTTCCGGATTCTGTGTTATTTCCGAAAGCTTTTTTCCCGGATTCGGATCCGGCAGGGGTTCTATGTTCAGATGTCATAACGGAAGTCCTTTCTAAAATTTTAAAAATCAAGAAAAAAAGAAAATTCATGTATTCTGATTATAGTGCCAAAAAAAGTGAATTTTCACATAACCTATAATATTATATCATAATAATTTACAAATGTCAAGAAATAACAACAATTAATTACAGAATAAACGCGGAATTTCTTAAGCTTTGATATTTTTTAAAAAATAAATAAAAATCGATAAAAAATCTTGCAATTTATCAGCAATAATGATATAATACTCTTCGTGTGCGAGGCTCGTTTTTATATTTTGAATTTTTTTATGATTTGTCGGAGCGTGCGTTTATGAAGAATCCATGGGAAGGGTATTCTAAACCTTTTAATATATATGGTAATTTATATTTTGTCGGAACAAGATCCGCGTCTACCCATCTGATCGATACGGAAGAGGGCTTGATATTGATCGATTCCGGATATCCGCAGTCCCTTTATATTGTGATCGACGGGATCTACCGTTGCGGATTTTCCCCCGATGATATTAAGATGATCCTTCACTCCCACGGTCATTATGACCATTTGGGCGCGACCCGAGCTTTAACGGAGCTGACAGGTGCCAAAACCTACATCGGCGCGGAGGATGCCGCTTTGGCTGACGGCAGTGTGAATTTGACATGGGCGGATCTTTTGGGATATGAATACCGTGAGGCGTTTATTCCCGACGTTCTCTTTCATGACGGAGACCGTCTTCGATTGGGAAATACCGAGATTCTTTGCGTACATACGCCGGGGCACACAGAGGGAACCTATTCCTTTTTCTTTGATGCTGTGGGGGATCTGGGAAGAATGCGGTGCGGTATGTTTGGCGGCGCCGGATTTAACTCTATGGAGCTTGATTTTCTCGACCGATATGGCATATCCCATGATTGCCGCGCGGATTTTATCCGATCCGTAAGGCGGTTAAAGAGAGAGTCGGTGGATATTTTCCTTGGGAATCATGTGGGAAACAATGATACCTTAGGTAAGTTCGCCAAGATGAGAGAAACGGGAACCAATCCCTTTCTTCACACCAACGGAGAATGGATGTCGTTCCTTAACCGATTGGAGGAGAATATGATAAGGAAAATCCTGTCCGAAGCTCCTGGGGAAATGCCGCCTGATCTTTTGGTCGGCGATAAAAACTTTTAAACAGAACCGAGGAGGCAGCATGCCGAGATTTTTTGTAAAACAGGAACAAATAGATGAAGAGAAAAACGTGATCTGCCTTCGCGGAGAGGATGCCCATCATGCCGCCAGATCCTTGCGCATGGCGGTAGGGGACAGGGTCACTGTTTGCGACATGCAAGGAAATGAATATGATTGTGATATTGTTGCCTTTGACGAGGACAGAGAGGTAAGGCTTACCATTTGCCAATGTAAGGAGGCAACCAATGAGCCGCTGTGCCGAATTCGTCTGTTTCAGGCTTTACCAAAGGGTGACAAGCTGGATACCATCATTCAAAAAGCCGTAGAATGCGGTGTGCTTGAGGTTATCCCCTTCGAAAGCGAGCGGTGCGTGGTTCGGATGAAGCCTGAAGCGGAGGCGAGAAAGACCGAGCGCCGCCAAAGGATCGCCGCGGAGGCTGCCAAGCAATGCGGAAGAAGTGTGATCCCAAGGGTATATCCAACGGTATCCTTTTCGGATATGCTGGACTTGGCATCGGAAAGCGAGCTGTCGCTCTTTTGCTATGAGGGGGAGGGAACGCTTCCTCTTGGACAGGTTCTGCGGGAGCATAAGCTGACACAAGCGAAAAAAGCTTCTGTCTCCGTGATCATTGGAAGCGAGGGCGGCTTCTCTTCGGATGAGGCGAAAAGGGCGGCAGGTATGGGCATGAGGTCTGTTGGCTTGGGTAAAAGAATTTTACGCACAGAAACCGCTTCGGGCTTTGTTTTGTCCTGTCTTGTCTTTGTTACGGAGCTGGACGGATTCTCGCTTGAATCTCACTCTTTAGAGGCTTAGATAAATTTTTTGAAAAAAATTGTTAAAAATTATTAAAAATATTAAAAAAACTATTGAAAAATAACAAAAAATAGTTTACAATATAGGATAGTATACACAATTTCACTTTTTTAAACAAGTTTGAGAGGTTTACAATATGTCTAACAGATTGTTTCAAGGCGTGATTTATCAAATGAAGGATGCTTTCGATCGCGTTATCGGTGTTATCGATGAAAACGGCGTGGTGATCTCCTGCTCCGATTTGGGAAAAATGGGGGATATTCGCCAAGGCGTGAGAGAGGAGCTTTCTTTTTCTACGGAAGTGATGTCGTCTGACGGATATACATATCGCTATATGGGTGTGGGACAAAAATGCGAATATATTGTATTTGTCGAGGGCGAGGACAAGATGGCGGAAAAAATGTCGAAGCTGCTTGCGGTGTCTTTGGGAAATATTAAAAGCCTTTACGATGAAAAATACGATAAGGGCTCCTTTATCAAAAATATCATCTTGGATAATATTTTGCCCAGCGATATTTATATTAAATCCAAGGAGCTTCATTTTAATACCGAGGAATCGCGTGTCGTTTTCCTGATCAAGTTCTTTGGTAAAACCGATATGATGCCCTTTGAGATGCTTCAGAACATGTTCCCGGACAAGTCCAAGGACTATGTTATCAGTGTAGGCGAGCATGACATCGTTTTGGTGAAGGAGCTGAAGCCGGGCACGGAGATGAGAGAGATCGAAAAAATCGCCATTAACATTGCCGACACGCTTTCTACCGAGTTCTATACCAAGGTGGTTATCGGTATTTCTACGATGGTCGACAATATCAAGGATCTGGCTAAGGCATATCAGGAGGCGCAGGTCGCTCTTGAGGTAGGAAAGGTCTTTGAGACCGAAAAGAACATTATAAGCTATGAAAATCTGGGAATCGGAAGATTGATCTATCAGCTTCCCACGACTCTGTGTGAAATGTTCCTACAGGAGGTATTCAAAAAGGGAAGTCTTGATTCCTTGGACCGTGAGACCTTAATGACCATTCAGTGCTTCTTTGAAAACAATTTGAATGTTTCGGAAACATCCCGAAAGCTTTTTGTGCATAGAAATACTTTGGTTTACCGTCTTGAAAAGATCCGTAAGCTTACCGGCTTGGATCTGCGGGAATTTGAGCACGCGATTACCTTTAAGGTCGCTTTGATGGTCAGAAAATATTTGGACTCCAAGCCAATTAAATTTTAATTTTTAAATGTTTAATTTTCGTTGAAATCGAAAAATATATATGTTACATATGTAAAGTAAATATATGCCATGATCTGTGAATCGATCAGCGATAGCGGAATGCTCCGCCGAGGGGGAGCGTTTCGCTTTTCAATGCTTGGAGAGGGCATACGCTTGCTGTGATATGTAAATTTTATTATCGTTATTCGAAAAAAAGAAACGACATTTGATTTTTCTATGCTTTGTTTTTTCAAGGCGAGCAAAGGAAAGAAATAAGGAGAAATATCTGAAATGTCTGAAAAGTTTGAAAATTCTGAAAATTCTGAAAATTCTGAAAACTCAGAAAAATCTGAAGAAAACAAGTATGGCGAAGAGATGCCGAACATTCCTGACCCTCAAGAGAAGGACCAAGAGACGCTCAATACAACGAATGAATCGAATGAAGCTGATTTGACAAACGCGAAGGCGGAGCCTCAGGATGAGGCACGAGAGGCAGACCCCTCTTTGGAATATCAGACCGATTCGGAGGAGAAAAATATTCCACCATATCTCGGAGCGTTGAACGATACGGATTTTCAAGAGCCAAAGGTAAAAAAGCCGAAACGGATCTCTGTTTCAACCTTTGTTTTGTCAAGCATTGCTTTGATCTTAGCGGCGGTCATGGTGACCTATACCTGCTGCAACAGCGTATTTAAGAAAAAATATGCCGACGATCAAATGTCACAGCTGATTGCCAGCGATGACCGATACTATCCCTTTGAGTTATTTGACGCCATTTTAAAGACCTATTCCTTTGAGGAACTGGACGATGAGGAAATGCTGGAGCAGGCGCTTAAGGCATATGTTGCCGCCACGGGAGATCTTTACGCGGAGTACTACACCGCGGAGGAATATCTGGCGCTGACAGAGGCAAGTGCCGGAAATTCTGAGGGCATTGGAATTAATATCATCAATTCCGCTGTGACAGTCAACGGAGTGGAATACAAGGTTCTTCGTGTGATCAATGTGATGAAGGAATCTCCCGCGGAGGCTGCCGGCATGAGGGTGGGAGATATGATCTATGCCGTAGGTGTGGGAGAGAATATTGAGACCATTAACGCGCTCGGCTACGATGTCGCTTTGACAAGGCTTCAGGGAATCTCCGGTACCGAGGCGGAATTTACCGTTCTCCGCGCCAAGGATGGCGGTTACGAGACGGTGGAATTTAAGATTGTGCGTTCCAAGGTGACGACCACTTCGGTCTACTCTCACCGTTCAACGGTTGACAGCTCGGTAGGTATTATTAAAATTGTACAGTTTGATCTGACCGCTCCCAAGCAATTCAGCGAGGCAATGGATTCATTGATCGGGCAAGGGTGCAGTAAATTTGTTTTTGATGTGCGATATAATCCCGGGGGAGATCTTCGTTCCATTACGGCGATCCTCAGTTACTTTTTATCCGAGGGCGATGTGGTGATCCGTGTTCAGGATAACATGGGGCAGGAAAGCGCGTATACGGTCGCTCCCGCTGCCTACGGCGGAAATTATGCCGATTGCAGTATATCCAAATCGGATATCGGAAAATACAGCAAGGAAAGGTTCGGCTTGAACGCGGTGGTTCTATGCAACGGAAGCACAGCAAGCGCGGCAGAGCTGTTCACCGCATCCTTCCGTGATTACGGTCTTGGGGAGATCATTGGAACTACCACCTTTGGAAAGGGAAGCATGCAAAGTATTATTCCGCTGGCAACCTACGGATATCCCGGAGCGCTGAAGCTGACAACGGCAAAATATTTTTCAGCCAAAAGCGCGGGCTATGACGGCATTGGTATTGTTCCCGATGCTACGGAGGAGCTTAGCGAATCGGCGGCACAGAAAAATATCTATGAGCTTACAGATGAGGAAGACAACCAGCTGATCAAGGCTTTGGAATATTTAAATAATTGAATAAAATATGGATGATCTAATTTAAATTTTTTATAATCATAAAACAATCATTTTTAATTTAAATTTATAAGGAGAAAAGAACGATGGCAGTGATGAAATATACACAGGAAGGCTTCGAGAAGCTGAAGCAGGAATACGAGTTTCGGACCAAGGAAGAGCGGGAGAGAATTAAGGTAGCCATTGCTGAGGCAAGATCCTTCGGTGACCTTTCCGAGAACGCCGAATACGATGAGGCGAGAAATGAGCAGGCAAAAAATGAGGCGAGAATCAAGGAGCTTGACGATTTGATTCAACACGCTATTGTTATTGATGATTCCCAACTGGATGCTGAAATCGTCGGTCTCGGTTCTTGCGTAAAGGTGGAACGCAACGGTCAGGAGATCGAGTACCGTATTGTAGGCTCTAATGAAGCGGATCCGTTTGACAACAAGATCTCGGATGTGTCTCCCGTAGGCAGAAAGCTGATCGGCGCCAGAAAAGGGGATACCGTTCAGATCGATGTTCCGGCGGGAAGCGTCAGCCTTAAAGTATTGGATGTTTCTAAAGCTTAAGATCTATTTGAATCATTTGAACAGTTTGAACAGTTTGAACAGTCTGAACAGTATTTTGGGGTTGTTGTGGGTAAGGTCCGCGGCATCCCCAAATTTTAAAATCAAGATTTTAGAGGGGCGTCGTGATTTATTACGGGCGGCTGACACGAAAATCGGGTCATAAGCAATCAGCCGTACGGGTTGAAAATTAGGAGGAAATATTCATGCGTGACGAAAAGCAACCGGAAAGGGAGATCGTTATAAAGAGTAAAGCCCATTCTTGGTGGGAGAACTTTTGGTATCATTATAAATGGCCGACGATCGGAATTGCCGCCGCGTTGATCATTCTATTGGTATGTACCTTACAGACCTGCTCTCGGGAGAAGGAGGACGTTGTCATTGTTTACGCAGGACCTGTTTATCTTTCCTCATCGGAGCTTTCACAGGTCAGCGCTTTAATGGACAAGGTGGTTCCCTATGATTTCGATGAAAACGGTCAGGCTCACGCGGCGATCAATACATATCATATCTACTCTGAGGAGCAGATCAAGGAGATCACGGCAGAGACCGACGAGTCGGGACAAAAGCCATATGTAGACGTTAGCCGAAACAGCGACCAATATTCCGCTTACGGAAACTATTTGAAAACAGGGGCAAGCTCAGTCTATTTATTGGATCCGTGGCTTTATGAATCCCTGCGCGGCTCGGATCGCTTACGTTCTCTTCAAGAGGTGTTCGGCGAGATGCCCGAGGGGGCCATTGATGAATACGGGATTCGGTTGGGGGATACCCGGCTTTATCGGGAATACGGTGTTCTACAGCTATTGCCCGAGGATACGGTGATTTGTTTGATGAGACCCTATGTGATCGGACAAAGCAGTAACGAAGATGTTTATCGGTTTGAGACCGATATGTTT
The DNA here is from genome assembly GCA_045537595.1 of Eubacteriales bacterium. GTDB lineage: Bacteria > Bacillota > Clostridia > Oscillospirales > CAG-272 > HGM12713. The sequence goes on along the minus strand of JAZSPS010000088.1, from coordinate 37,409 downwards.
AAAGCGATTGTAACCTATACCAAGGACGAGGAAGCATGAAAAAAACAGATTTTTTAACAACAGGGCTGCTTTTTTTAACCGCGATGATCTGGGGCTTTGCCTTTGTGGCGCAGGTAGAGGGGGTCAATCATATCGGACCGTTTACCTTGAACGGTACCCGATTTACTCTCGGTGTAATATCTCTTCTTCCCGTTGTGCTGATTTTTGAGAGAGGAAGGATGGAAAAAGAGGAGCGGAATCGCACCCTTTTCGCCTCGATCATGGCGGGAGCGGTATTGTTTACGGCATCGACCTTACAGCAGCTTGGGATCGCGTACACAAAAAGCGCGGGTGTTTCCGGCTTTATTACGGGTCTTTATATCGTATTTGTTCCTATCGCGTGCTTTCTTTTCTTTCGGCGTCGCACGGGAGTAAATGTATGGATCGGGGCGATTCTCGCGTTGGTCGGTCTGTTTCTTCTTTGCTATAAATCAGGAGAGGGATTCTCCTTTGGTTTAGGGGAGCTTTTGCTTCTGGTCGGGTCCTTCTTTTGGACGGCGCATATTGTGATCATTGACCGTGTATCAAAGGCTCTTCGCCCTTTGCATTTGGCATGGGGACAGTTTGCGGTTTGTGCTTGTTTGGGTCTTATTACCATGTTTTTGTTTGAGGAACCGTCCTTTGAGGGAATCCTGCAGGCGAAGTGGGCGATTTTATATTGCGGTGTTTTGTCTGTGGGGGTAGCTTATACCTTGCAGATCGTCGCGCAGCGAAAATCCGATCCTACTTTCGCTACGATCATTATGTCCACCGAATCGGTGTTTAGCGCTGTGGGAGGAATGATTTTTGGAACCGACAGCATTTCGCTGATCGGATATATTGGCTGTGCTTTGATCTTCGCGGGGATTCTGATATGTCAGCTTCGGCTGAATTTGGCTAAATCGGAAAAATGCGATGGCGGCGCGTGATTTTAGGAGCCGATTGTATTTTGTCATCCCAAAGAGCCGATACTAACACTGAGGAGGTGATTTTATTGGCTCGGAAGGGAATACAGGAAGAGGAACTGAAATATCAAGAAATTCATAATTTGCAGAATACAAAAAAATTACAAAAATTACAAAGAAGAAGGGAATTTGCCGTTGGTTTTATTGCCGCACTTACGGTGCTCGGCGGATTTGCTTTGATTTTACTGGCGATATTTTGGATGTAAAATTTGATGTAAAATTCTAAAGAGACGGGAGAGGTGATTTTACGGTGGAGACAATGCGGCTGGATAAATTTCTCGGAATTACCGGATGTGTTTCCCGCGCTGACGCGAAAAAAATGATTCGCAAGGGAAGCGTGGCTGTCAATGGGCAGGCTGTCAGATCGGCGGATTTTAAGATCGATCCCGAGGCGGATTCTGTTTTCTTCTGCGGTAAGCCTTTGATTTACCGCAAATATACTTATATTCTTCTTAACAAGCCCGAAGGCGTGGTGAGCGCTACAGAGGATGGGCGTGATAGGACGGTTTTGGATCTTTTGCCCGATGATATGCGTAAAGAGGGGCTGTTTCCCTGCGGTCGGCTGGACAAAAACACGCTGGGGCTGATGCTGATTACCGACAATGGAGATCTGGCGCACCGTTTGCTCGCGCCTAAGAGCCATGTGGAAAAGCAATATTATTTTCGGTCTGAATTCCCCATTTCCAAAGAAGCTGCTTCCCGATTTGAGGGAGGCGTGGTTTTGGAGGACGGATATGAGACTAAGCCTGCCAAGATCTTTCTTGAGGAGAATGGAGACAGTGGGATTATCACCTTAGTGGAGGGGAAATATCATCAAATCAAACGAATGTTAGAGGCACTGGACAATAAAATCGTTTATTTGGAACGGGTTCGCTTTGGTCCGCTGGTTCTCGACGGCTCTTTGGAGCGGGGAGAATGGAGGTATCTGACAGAGGATGAGATATCCGCTTTGGAAGATCATAACGGAAAAACTAATGAAAAATAGATGGAGTAGCTATGGAAATTATCAAAAAACTTGCTGACGAATTTAGTTTGAAGGAGGAACAGGTTGAGAAGACCGTTGCTCTGATCGATGAGGGAAACACCATTCCGTTTATCGCGCGCTACCGTAAGGAGGAAACGGGAAGTCTTGATGATACGGTTTTGCGTGATCTGATCGATCGCCTTACATATTTGCGTAATATTGAGAAGCGCAAGGAGGAGGTCCGCAATCTGATTACCGAAATGGGAAAAATGACGGATGAGATTTCCGCCGCCATTGACAACGCGGTGACCATTACCGAGGTGGACGATATTTACCGTCCCTTCCGTCCCCACAGAAAGACCCGTGCTTCTGTCGCACGTGAAAAGGGCTTGGAGCCTCTCGCGGAATTGATCATGGCACAGTTGGATGCGTATGAACCCTCCTTGGAAGAGCAGGCTGAGGCGTATATTGATGAGGAAAAACAGGTAAAGAGCGGCGCGGAGGCTTTGGCGGGCGCGTGTGATATTATCGCTGAAGGTGTTTCCGATAACGCCGATTACCGTAAAACGGTTCGGCGCGCTACCTTTGATACCGGTCTGCTTAGCACGAAAAATGTGAAGGAAGAGGATTCGGTATATTCTCAATATTATGATTATTCCGAGCGCCTCAACAAGATCCCCTCCCATCGTATTCTTGCCATCAATCGCGGTGAGAAAGAGGAGTTTTTGCGAGTGAGCATAACGGTTGATAAGGGGATGATCCTCAATTATCTTTGCTCTGAGCTGATCACAAATCCCAAAAGTCCTGCCATTAAGTATATTGAAGCGGCGGTTGTGGATGGATATGACCGATTGATCGCGCCTTCCATTGAGCGAGAGATTCGCAACGATCTTTTTGACACAGCAAGCGAGGGTGCCATCAAGCTGTTTGCCGACAATCTGAAGCATCTTCTTATGGGCTCGCCTCTTAAGGGAAAGACGGTTCTTGGCTTTGACCCCGGTTACATCAACGGATGTAAGACCGCGGTGGTCGATAAAACGGGTAAGGTGTTGGATACCGCGGTTGTGTATCCTACCACAAAGTCCAAATTTAAAACAGAGGAAGCCGCCAGAATTATTAAAAAAATGGTGGAAAAATACAAGGTTGATGTGATTGCGATCGGTAACGGAACCGCATCGGGTGAGAGCGAGCTCTTTATCGCCGATGTGCTGAAGGATGTCAATTACGATTGCAAATATATTATTATCAGTGAGGCGGGGGCATCTGTTTATTCCGCTTCCAAGCTGGCGGCTGAGGAATTTCCCGATTTTGACGTTATGCAGAGATCGGCTGTTTCTATTGCGAGACGCTTGCAGGACCCCTTGGCGGAGCTTGTGAAGATCGATCCGAAATCCATTGGCGTGGGTCAGTATCAGCATGATATGAAGCCTGCCAGACTGGATGGCGCGTTGCAGGGCGTAGTGGAAGACTGCGTTAACGCGGTCGGCGTGGATATTAACACCGCATCTCATTCGCTTTTGTCCTATATTTCGGGAATCAACGCTACAAGTGCCAAAAATATTGTGAAATACCGTGAGGAAAATGGCGAGTTTACCTCACGAGCCGCTATTTTGAAGGTTCCCCGTGTGGGAGCTAAGGCCTTTGAGCAGTGCGCCGGATTTTTACGTGTTCCTCATTCCAAGGAGATCTTGGATAACACAGGGGTTCACCCTGAATCTTATGACGCCGCGCACACCTTGCTGGCGCTCTTTGATTACACCGCTGAGGATGTAGAACAGGGTCGGCTTTCCCAGCTTCGCGCGAAGGTGGAAAAGAAGGGAATCGCCGCGGTATGTGAGGCGTGCGGTATTGGAGAACCGACGCTTATGGACATCATTGGCGAGCTGATGAAGCCAGGACGTGACGTCAGAGACAGTCTGCCGCCTCCCGAGCTCCGCGTGGATGTTCTCAGCATGGAGGATCTGAAGCCCGATATGCTTCTTAACGGAACGGTTCGTAATGTTATAGATTTCGGTGCCTTTGTGGATATTGGTGTTCACCAAGACGGATTGGTGCATATTTCGGAGCTTTCGGATCGCTTTATCCGCCATCCCTCTGAGATCCTTTCGGTGGGAGACCGTGTGAAGGTAAGAATTTTATCGGTGGATCTCAAAAAGAAGAGAATTTCCTTAACAATGAAGAATGTGAAATGAAGAATTTAATTTATTAAATTTTAAAACCCGATTTTTTGAATCAAATATCATAAAAAAACCATGTTTTGTATATATTGTACAAATAAAATGATAAAAATTTGGGAATTTACCCTCTTTCATTTTTTCGATAAATTTGGTACAATATTAGAGTACAGAAGTATGTATAAATTTAATTATGATATAATTTTAGGAGGAGTATTCCAGATGGCAAGCTTATCACTTAGACACATCTACAAGAAATATCCGGGCGGAGTTACCGCTGTATCGGACTTCAACCTTGAGGTAAAGGACAAAGAGTTCCTTGTTCTCGTTGGTCCTTCCGGATGTGGAAAAACAACAACCCTTCGTATGATTGCGGGACTTGAAGAAATTACCGAGGGCGAGCTCTTTATCGGCGATCAGCTGGTAAATGATGTTGCTCCTAAGGACAGAAAGATCGCCATGGTGTTCCAGAACTATGCGTTGTATCCTCATATGTCCGTGTTTGAAAATATGGCATTCGGCTTGAAGCTGAACAAGACTCCGAAGGAAGAGATCAAGCGCCGCGTTGAAGAGGCTGCAAGAGTTCTTGACATTACCCACCTTCTCGACAGAAAGCCCAAGGCTTTGTCCGGCGGTCAGAAGCAGCGTGTTGCTTTGGGACGTGCTATCGTTCGTCACCCCATGGTATTCCTTCTTGACGAGCCTCTCTCTAACTTGGACGCTAAATTGCGTGCTGCCATGAGAACCGAGCTTACCAAGCTCCACAACCGTGTTGGTACAACCTTCGTATACGTAACGCACGACCAGGTAGAGGCTATGACCATGGCTACCAGAATCGTTGTTATGAAGGACGGTTTGATTCAGCAGGTTGACACTCCTCAGAACCTGTATGATTCTCCTTGCAACATCTTCGTTGCAGGCTTTATCGGAACTCCTCAGATGAACTTCATCAACGGAACTCTCGATAAGAAGGGTGAGGATGTATTCCTCAACTTCGACGGTATCTCCGTAAAAATGCCCGCGGAAAAGGCAAATGCTCCCGAGCTTGCTGAGTACATTGGTAAGGAAGTTGTTGTCGGTCTTCGTCCTGAGGCAATTTCCGATGAAGCGAAGAACGTTGAGGCAACTCCCGATGCTTCCTTCGATGTTGATGTTGACGTAACCGAGTTGATGGGTGCTGAAATTTATCTGTACCTGAAGGCAGGCGAGGAAACCAACCTGATCGCTCGTGTATCTTCTCGTTCTCAGTCCAGAGCCGGCGACAAGATTAAGGTTGCTTTCGATATGAGCAGACTTCATGTGTTCGATAAGGATACGGAGCGTTGCATTATTCACTGATTTAAACTACATAGTATGATCTTGGGGCATCTGCCAAAAGCAGATGCCCCATATTGTATAGCGAACTCCGCGTGATCGTCGTGTGGTTTGATATCGGTTAATCGGTGAAAATCAACGGAAAAGAACAGAACCAATGAGCAGTGTGTTATTCTGAGCGAAGCCGAGCTTTTGGAACGAAAGAATAAATACTTCCGTTCAAGCATAAAAAAATTATAAAAACTGAAAAAAGAATTGAAAAATATAAAAATATGTGTTATAATGAATGTGAACAAATGAAGAATTCGAATCCATACGAAAGGAAGCGGAAAATTGAAAATACAGGAATCGGCTGAAAATTATTTGGAAACCATATTAATCTTACAAAAGAGAAACGGTCATGTTCGCTCCATCGATATAGTAAATGAGTTGGATTTCACAAAACCCAGTGTTAGTGTCGCGATGAAAAATCTTCGTCAAAACGGATTTATTGAAATGGATCAAAACGGATATATTACTTTGTTGGATTCGGGAAGGGAAATTGCCGAGAAGATCTATGAGCGACATACTTTTTTGACACAATGGCTGATCTCTTTGGGTGTGTCTCCGGAGATCGCGGATGGTGACGCTTGCAAGATTGAGCATGTTCTCAGTACAGAAAGCTTTCTTGCGATCAAGAAGGAATCAATGTCCAGAAGGAAAAACAGATCAAGCTTACCCGATCATTTGTTATAAAGTATAAAATCGCTTTAAAATAGGTGTAGTGCCGATCATATGTTTTTGATTTATCAACATCAAGAAAAAGCACTTGTGACTATAATTTCTGTCACAAGTGCTTTTTTCTTATCGATCACGATTGCTTATTTTTTCACGGATTCCAATGCCGCTGTCATCGTATTTTTCATCAGCATGGTAATTGTCATGGGTCCTACTCCTCCCGGAACGGGCGTAATATAGGAAGCTTTGGGAGCTACTGATGCAAAGTCAACGTCACCTGTCAGCTTTCCATCGGCACGGCGGTTCATTCCCACGTCGATGACAACCGCTCCTTCTTTGATCATATCCCCTGTAAAGAAATCTGCCTTTCCGATGGCGGCAACCAAAATATCGGCACGGCGGCATACCTCAGCCAAATTTTTTGTGCGGCTATGGCAAACTGTTACAGTGCCGTTCGCGTGCAGCAACAGCATTGCCTGCGGCTTTCCTACGATATTGGAGCGACCGACCACCACACATTCTTTTCCCGAAATCTCTATACCGCTACGCTCCAAAAGAGCCATAACGCCCGCGGGAGTGCAGGGAAGGAAGGAATAGTCGCCGATCATGATCTTTCCTACATTGAAGGGATGAAACGCGTCTACATCTTTTTTGGGATCGATCCGCAAAATTACCTCGTTTTCGTCCAAATGCTTGGGGAGGGGAAGCTGACAAAGAATTCCGTGAATGGACGGATCTTGGTTCAAGCGGTCTACCAATGCGTTAAGCTCTTCTTGCGTTGTGTCGGCGGGTAATTCGTAGGCTTCCGAATAAAAACCGACCTCCTCACAGGCACGGCGTTTGTTGCGAACATATACCTGTGACGCGGGGTCCTCTCCGACGATGATTACCGCCAACCCCGGGCGATAGCCATGTTCCGTGTAGAATTTCTCGGTATCCGATTTAATTTCCGCCCGAATGGAGGCGGAAATCGCTTTTCCATCAATAATGTTTGCCATTTTCTTTTTCCTTTACTATTTAACAATTTAACTATTTAACTATTTGCTTCTTATTTTTCGTCGTCGTTTAAAAGATCGGAGATCCGTTGATTGATTCGCGCTTTATCTTCCTCTGTCAGACCTAATTCCTCATCAGAAAGATATCCGTATTCCGTCACGTTTTGGTTCTCTTGAGGGGAGGGGTCGGATTCTTTTTGAGTCTCGGATGCGTTCTCGTCATTACTTTGCGCTGTCAGATCATTGGATTCGTTTGCTTCTTCAGAGGATTCATCCGTTTCGGTCTTTTGTTGATCCTGAGCGGCAGAATGATTTGCGATTTCTGTGATTTTTGAGTAAGTGGGGGAGTATTCTTTCGCTGTGAGCTCAGCTCTGCGCGCTTTGCTCAAATTGACAATGAGCAAAAGGGCACCGATCACAAAGCAGGCAAAGCCCAGCACCTGCGATACCCGAAATACACCCAGCATCAAGCTATCGGTACGCAATCCCTCAATCAACATTCTGCCAAAACCATACCATGTAAGGTACATCAGCAAAGCCTGTCCGTCAAATTTTTTCTTTTTATACAGGAAGTTGATGATGATAAATCCCAGCAGATTCCAAAGAGATTCATACAAAAAGGTGGGATGAACATATGCCATGCCTCTGACACCCGAAATGTTGTGAGGGCTGATTCCCATGCGGATAAAGTAAAGGATACTGTCTTCCGCCACCTCACCGCCGTAGGCTTCTCCGTTAAAGAAATTGCCCCATCTTCCCAAGATCTGTCCGATCATAACCGCGGGAGAAACCGCGTCCAGCATCTTTAAGGGCTTGATCTTCTTATGGCGGCATACGACGCAAATGGTGATAGCACCCGCAATGATCGCTCCGTATATGGCGAGACCGCCTTCCCATATCGCGATCATTTCCCAAAAGCTATCATAATCCTCCAGAGACATTAGCACGTAATATGTTCTTGCTCCGATGATGGCGAAAATGACCGTAAAGATCGCGATATCCAAAAGATCGTCAAAGATAATTCCTTCTTGCTTTGCGCGATAGGAACAATAGGTAAAGGCGAGGATAATGCCAAGCGTGATAATCAATCCGTACCAGCGTACTTCAAGACCTCCGAAAATCGGGATGGTAAAAGCCACCGGATTTACGGAAAAGGTTTCGATTCCCAGACCCGGGAAAGAAAGTTCAACCATATTAATACTCCTTTTTATTGTGATTATGCCTTTGCAAGAGGAGATATGACCGACAAAGCGGTCTTTTCCTCGGAGAAGGCGGTTTTAAATAATTGGCAGACCTCATCGAAGCGGATCTGCTCTATGATATCCGCATAGGAAAGAAGCTCACTGTCCTCGCAAATAAAGGAGAAAAGGTTATTCGCGATGCTGTCTGTGGAATCAAAGGATTTTACAAATTCCGCGTACATAACACGTTTTCCTCGCAAAAAGTCCTCATAGGAAAGTCCGACAGAATCCACCTCGCGCAAATATTGACGGATCTGACGCAAAACCTCTTGCGGAGCATCCGCTTCTCCTGCCAAGGAATTATATGCCGTGGTTTCGGATATGCTGTACCCATAGGAAAAGGAGGGGGAGATGAGATCCTGACGCAAAAGCCGATTGTAAAGCTCACCCCCTCGGGAAAAGAGCATTTCGTTCAAGATTGCCATAGCGGCATCCTTGCGCTGACGGGCGGTGCCGTCTTTGGGAATATCTGTATCCTTAAAGCCGATATTAAAGATCGGCTTTGACACCTGCATTTTTTGTTCCTTATAGGGGAGAAAAACCTTTTCCGATTCGGTTTTGTTTTCATCCGCGCAACGGATTTTACTGTTTTCCTCAGGGGATGCTGCTATGGGAAGATGGCGATCCGCTATTTGGAGAACTACCTTATCTTCTATATTTCCGCAGACGACCAGTGCCATATTGGAAAGACGGTAGAAGGTATGGTAGCATTGATAGAGAAGGTCGGCGGTGATTTGCGAAATCGATTGTACCGAGCCGCAAATATTTCGGCGGATGCTGTGTTTTTCATACATTGCCTCTAACATTCCGTAAAAGCAGCGATCGGATGGGTTATCATCGTACATACGGATCTCTTCCGCGATAATTCCCAATTCGGATTTGACGGATTCCGGCGTGAAATAGGGATGCGTTACAAAGTCCAACAATTCACCCAGTGAATCCTCAAAGCGGTCAGTACAGCTGAAAAGATAACAGGTTTTATTAAACGAGGTATAGGCATTGGCATCTGCTCCGTAATCCGAAAAGCGTTCAAACGCATCGCTTCCGTCCTCACAGGTAAAAAGCTTATGCTCTAAAAAGTGAGCGATACCGTCGGGAACGGTAATAATTTCTTCGCTCTTGTCGACACAAAAGCTATTATGGATGGATCCGTATTTGGTGCCGAAAAGCGCGTAAGCAGAGGTCATATCCTTTGGAAAAATATAGATATCCAATCCGCTGGGATGGGTATATTTTCTATATTCCTCCCGCAAGCGTTCATTGCGGTATTGTGTATAGGGAAGTGTATTAGCCATTGGAATCCTCCTCTTCGCTTTGTGAATTCTGTGTGCCCTCCACAAAGAACACAGTATCACAAATAACTGAGTTTGACAGCTTTATTACCTCGTCCTTGGTAACAGAGGCAATTCGTTTGCGGCATTCCTCGATTGGTGTATCAAAGCCGAACAGGTTTTGATCCCCGTAAAAGTTTTGAAGCTCAAAGGGGTTATCGTAGATCTGGCGATAGGAGTTTTCCAGCGAGGTCTTTGCAGCGTTCATTTCGATCTCGCTGATCTTTCCTTGGCGGATATCCTCTAACTGCTGTAAAATCGCCTGCTCGGTAATTTTTCTCTTATCGGTCTCAATGCCCGCGGATACGGTTATGATCCCTGTATATCGGCTATAGGAGGAGGAACAGTAATAGCAAAGGCTCATTTTCTCCCGAACATTCATAAAGAGCTTTGATGCGGGAGAGCCGCCAAAGATCTCGTTGAAAACCAATGCGACATAGGAATTGTCAGAGCCCTTTGAAATACAGGCGCCGGTTCGCAGTCCCATGGATAATTTTCCTTGTGATACCGGCATTTTTTCTGTTAGCGAAAGATATTCTGTATGTGTCTCTGCCGAGGGAAGCTGTGGAGAATAGGGAATTGATATCCTCCATGGCGCAAACAGTCGGCAGATCTTTTCGGAGATTTCCTCCGCGGATAGGCTGCCTACATAAAAGGCTTGAAGGGAAGAGGAGCGCAACAGCTTTTGATAGTAAGCGGTCAGCTTTTGTGAATCGATTTGAGGAAGAAGCTCTTGCAGTGCCTTCATTGTGGGATAGTTCGGATCGTTTCGATACATCAGCTCCGCGCAACGTATGGCGGCGTACGCGCGGGTATTATTGATCTGTGAGCGAATTCCGTCCTGCGCGAAGCGGATCTCTTGCGCTACCTCATCGGGATCAAACTGACTGTTCTTCATTTTGGGGGACAGGATCAGCTCGGCAAGAAGCTCCAAAACACCGTCGGTAATTTTTGTTTGGTCTAATGAATAAGCTTCGTCCAAAAGCTCGACGGTAAATGACAGACACAAATTGTGTCCCACACGGTGGCTTCGTATTTCTACGCAAGCGGCATATAGCTCGTCCAGACGTCGGTTGAAGGAGGAAATATCAGGATAGCTTTTCGTACCCCGACGGAGAATTGAGGAAAGTATAGAATTATACGCAAAGCTCTCTGTATTGAGAGGCATAGTCAGGGAAAGAGTCAGGATGCCTGTTTTAAACTTCGGGGTTTGGATACAGGACAGATGTATGTGATCGGAGATATTCAACTTTTGTAAAGTCATGGCTCCTCCTATATGTTTTTATGTCTTTGAATGTTTTTCAATAGCTAAAATCAAAATTATTATACAACAAAAATGTGACAAATCTTATAATACTTTATGAACAAATCAATAAGAGCAAGGATCAAAACAGAAAAAGAGTTGAAAAGAGCTTTGAAAAAATAAAATGGAATGGCGAAAAAGATTCGGAAAAGATTCGGAAAAGAAGATGAGGATTTCTTGACAAATTTAGGTTGGTGTGATATAATCAAAAAGTAACTTTGCTAAACGGCCGCGCGGTATGGTGCCGAAAGGTATTACCGTGAGGAAAGTCCGGGCTTCACAGGGCAGGATAACTGATAACATCAGCCGGAGGCGACTCCCGGGAAAGTGCAACAGAAATAAACCGCTTTCATGGTTTCATGTATTTCATGTAAATGCATGTAAATGAGAGTAAGGATGGAAAGGCGAGGTAAGAGCTCACCCACTCCTATGGTAACATAGGTTTGCTGTAAACCCTATCCGAAGCAACACCGTATGCGGACAGTTTGCCCGACGTTTGTCCGCGGGTGGCACGGGGCAACCCGAAGCTTATCGGCGACGGTAAGCGAAGATAGATGGCCGTTCACGACAGAACCCGGCTTATAGGCAGAGTTACTTTGAGAGATCGATTGCTGTATCATTTTTTCACGGGAATAAGGGGGAATGATACAGCAATATTTATATCATATACCATCCTATATGAAAGCTGAAGGATGAATTTTTTTAGAACGGAGGTTGGAGAATGAAATTTCTTGGAAATGTACTTTGGATAATTTTTGGAGGCTTTTTGAACGCTCTTTTATGGTTACTGGCGGGGGTTTTGTGTTGCGTTACCATTCTAGGGATCCCTTTGGGAATGCAATGCTTTAAATTCGCAAAATTGACGCTTTCTCCCTTTGGTAAGCAAATCGTTTGGGGCGGAGGAGCGGTATCTACGGTTGCCAATGTGATCTGGATCTTGATTTTTGGTTTGCCCATGGCGATTGCCGATGCGGTCTTGGGAATCTCTCTTTGTATTACTGTGATCGGAATTCCGTTTGGTATTCAGCATTTTAAATTTTTGAAATTGGATCTTCTGCCTTTTGGGGCAAAGATATATAAAAAATAAATTTTACGAAAATTTTTCGTAACGCTTGATATTGACAGATCATATTTCCCATGATACAATTTGCTTAAGCAATAAGTTGCAATGCGATTCGCATTTTGATTTATTTCAATTTCATTTCAATTATTTCAAGCATTTTAATAAGGAGAGGTTATGTCTACGATTCAAATTAATACATCCAAGCACATAGGAAAAATTAAGCCTATGCACGGCGGCGGTCAGCCTCCTCTGTTGGGTTCTCGAACCGATTGCTTTCATTATCTTACCGAAGCGGGAATTCCTTTTTCCCGTCTTCATGATGTGGGCGGCTTGTTTGGCGGCGGACGTTATGTGGATATTCCCAATCTATTCCGCAACTTTTCTGCCGACGAGAATGATCCCGCAAATTACGATTTCACCTTTACCGATCATTTGATTAAGGCGCTGGTTGATGCCAATGTTGAGCCCTATTTCCGTCTTGGCATTACCATTGAAAATTATGCGGATATCAAGCAGTATCACACGATGCCGCCTTCCGATTACGGTAAATGGGCGAGGATCTGTGAGCATGTGATCATGCACTATACGGAAGGATGGGCAAACGGCTATCATTACAATATTCGCTATTGGGAAATCTGGAATGAGCCTGACAACCGAAAAACAATGGATGCGGTTTCCGAAATGTGGAACGGTACCTTTGAGGAATACTATCAGCTGTATGATGTGACCGCTAAATATTTAAAGGAGCGTTTCCCTCATTTGAAATTTGGCGGATATGCCTCCTGCGGCTTTTACGCCCTAACGGCTACCCCCGATCATTACAGACCCTCCTATGATATTTTTATGGATTTCTTTTATGGCTTCTTTTCTTATATTCAGGCACATCAAACGCCCATTGATTTCTTCTCATGGCACAGCTATAAGGATACCAAAACTACCTTAATTTGGGCGAATTGGCTGGAGAAAAAGCTGGAGGAGCTTGGATACGGTGATATTGAGATCCACTTGAATGAATGGGATCCTTATTGTCGGGAATACGGAACGGCTCACCACAGCGCTGAGGTAGCCGCTATGATGCTGGCAATGCAAAACAGCTGTCCCGACCTTCTGTGTATTTATGACATGCGTAACAATACCGTGCCGTACTGTCCCTTGTTCGATGTAAAAACGCACAAGCCGATTCACGCGTATTATTCCTTGGTTGCGTTTAACAAATTATACCAACTGGGAACACAGGTTGAACTGACATGTGACACGGAGAATCTATATGCGGTTGCCGCGACCGACGGAAAACGGCATGCGATTATGATCTCCAATTTGAGCGGTGAGGCGCAAAGCTTGCGTTTAGAAGGAGTGGAGCTGAGCGACGCGCGGTTTTATGTGATTGATCAGGAACGCTTGCTTTCTTGGGCGCCCAATGCCAACGTCATTGAAAATAATGAAGTAATATTAATTGAATTTTAATTGCATAAAGAACAGTAAAAGCCACCTTGCGCGCAAAGTGACTTTTACTGTTCTTTTTTTAAGTCGTCAGAATAAAATGTTTCGTTGTCTATATTCCGCTATTTCAACAATTTTGAAATGCGTTTTTCGACAGTGTTATTGACAGTCAAGCGAGTATCTTCCCATAAACAATGTTTTAATGTATATATTTTATATATTTTACCAACAATTTAAAAAAATTAACCATATATTTATCTTGACACAAATGAAGAACTGTGATATAATTTATGCTGATATACTACATAATTTGTATTAAATTAGCGAAAAAGGTAGAACGAAAAGATAGATTTGACAGATTATATCATCGGGAATTTTGATTGGTGTTATTAAGATAGAGACAAAACATATGTGTTAAGTCGAGTTCGTTTGTTAATTATTTTTAGGAGAAGAAAAGAATGATGAAAAATGAAAAAAAACAAAATAAAGGTACAAAAGAAAAATGTGTAGCGTTAAAGGATCAGTATATTTCGAATGAAGTGTTTGACCATACAGTTGAACATTCTGATGACTATTATGAGCAGTACATAAAAAATTTTGTACCAAACAATAAAAAAAGATTATTTTATCGCTTTGTCAAGAGGGGATTTGATATCATAATGTCTTTTTTATTGCTTATTATTTTTTCTCCAATAATGATTGTAATCTCGATTGCGATAAAGTGTGATTCAAAAGGGAAAGTAATTTTTAAGCAAAAGCGCATGGGAAGAAACGGTAAAACTTTTATTTGCTATAAGTTTAGATCGATGAAAACGGATGCGCCCAAAGATTGCGCAACCTCTCGCTTGGAAAATCCCGAACAGTATCAGACACGTGTTGGACGTATTCTTCGGAGATTTTCATTGGACGAACTTCCTCAGCTTTGGTGTGTTATGATAGGTTCAATGTCATTTATTGGTTACAGACCTCTTGTTTTGAGCGAGGAAAAATGTAATGAAATGCGTCGTAAACTTGGGGTGTTCGCTGTTAGACCGGGTATTTCAGGATATGCACAGGTGCATGGCAGAGATGATGTTTACTATAAAAACAAAGCTATATTGGATGCGGAATATGTTAAGAAAGCATCTCTAAGGCTTGATATAAAGTTGATTTTTCAAACAATTTCCGTTGTCTTAAAACGAGAGGGAAATGATGCGGAAAAGATCAAGTAAAGAGGCTTAGACATGGCCGTAACAGTTATCATATTGACGAGGTGAGGCGCAAAGCTTGCGTTTAGAAGGAGTGGAGCTGAGCGACGCGCGGTTTTATGTGATTGATCAGGAGCGCTTGCTTTCTTGGGCGCCCAATGCCAACGCCATTGAAAATAATGAAGTAATATTAATTGAATTTTAATTGAAGATAATCAGAGATAAGCCCCTCAAAAGTGTCCAACTTTTGAGGGGCTTATCGCATGGAGTTCGCGGTTATTTTGATTCACGGACTTTTTTTGCTTTTATCTTGACAAATAATAAAAAGAATGGTATAATAACAATTGTTACATAACGCTTGTTATTTCATAGAGCGCAGAAGAGTGAAATGAATTGTTTTCATGAATTTTTTGATTATTTTGATTAGGAGAAAAAGATGCCGCCAAAAGAGAAATTGACCCGAAGCGATATTGAGCAGTGCGCCTTTGAGCTGGTACGTCGGCAGGGCTATGACAAATTAAATGCCCGAGCGCTTGCGGATGTCTTAGGGTGCTCGACCATGCCGTTGTTCCGTCATTTTAAAAACATGGACGGAATCCGTATTGCCGTAATCGGCGCCGCAACCGAGCTTTATTCTGAGTATATTTCCCGAGGAATGAAATATCCCAAGCCATTTAAAGGGATCGGCATGGAATATATTCGATTCGCAAAGGAGGAGCCAAATCTTTTTCGTTTATTTTTTATGACACCGCAGAGTGATGTTTCTGCATTGCCTTTGGAGGATCCAAACCATTTTCGTGTTCTAAAGGTAGCTTCCGAAGCATCCTCTCTTACGGATAGGTCGGCGGAAAAGCTGTACCGTGAGATGTGGGTCTTTGTTCATGGAATCGCTACGTTAATGATTACTAAAAATATAGAATTTGATGAGACTGAGATCAGCGACATGCTTACCGATGTTTATGAAGGACTTCGGATCCGCTTTTCGGAAAGCTGATTATAAAGTTTTGGAGGTGTTTCAAATGTGTATAGAAACCGAAAGAAAAAATATTATTGAGATTCGACACCTGCATAAGCGCTTTGGTAATATTCAAGCGGTACAGGATATCAGCTTTTGTGTGCGTGAAGGAGATCTGTTTGCTTTTTTGGGCGTGAACGGAGCAGGGAAAAGCACGACCATTTCTATGATCTGCGGTCAGCTTGCTAAGGACAGCGGAGAAATATGGATCGACGGCTGCCGCTTGGAGGAGGATGAAGAGCGGATCAAAAGAACCTTTGGTGTGGTATTTCAAAGCTCGGTGCTTGACCGCGCGCTGTCTGTCAAGGACAATTTGGAGAGCCGTGCCGCTTTGTATGGAATCTGCGGCGCGGATTTTGAAGAACGTCTTGCTGAGCTTTCCTCTTTATTGGAACTTGAGGATTTATTGAACCGTCCTTTGGGTAAGCTTTCGGGAGGACAGAGACGAAGGATCGATATTGCGAGAGCCTTACTGCATCATCCGAAGATATTGATTCTTGACGAGCCGACCACAGGATTGGATCCTCAGACGAGAAAAAACGTTTGGAAAGTGATCGCCCATTTGCGAAAGACCGAGAGGCTAACGGTATTTTTAACAACCCATTACATGGAGGAGGCCTCGGAAGCCGATTATATTATGATAATTGACAGCGGAAGGATCGCGGCTGAGGGAACACCGCTGGAATTAAAAAACCAATATACGGGTGATTTTATTACGCTTTACCGCGTGGACGAGGCACAGGTCTCTGCATTGGGACAGCCTTATGAGAAGATTCCCGAGGCTTTTCGTATCTTAGTTCCCAATACTGCCGCGGCAACCAAATTGATCGTTGAATATCCGGATGTCTTTTGCGATTATGAGATCACCAAGGGAAAAATGGATGATGTTTTTCTTGCGGTTACGGGAAAACAGCTTGACGATATCAATGACACGCAGGCAAAGACGGGAGGTAAAAAGCAGTGAAGATTTTATTTGTTTTAATGAGGCGAAATATCAAGCTCTTTTTTAAAGATAAGGGACTATTCTTTACTTCGATAATCACGCCAATGATCTTACTTGTGTTGTACGCAACTTTTTTGGGGAATGTTTATCGGGACAGCTTTGCTCTTTCATTTCCTCCTCAGATGAGTGTATCGGAAAAGCTGATCGAGAGCTGTGTGGGCGGGCAGCTGTTTTCGTCGCTTTTGGCGGTCTGCTGTGTTACCGTGGCTTTTTGCTCTAACATGCTGATGGTTCAGGATAAAATGACAGGAGCGCGTCAGGATATGCTTACCGCCCCCATCAAGCCATCGGTAACCGCACTTGCGTATTATTTTTCAACGGCGATCTCAACGCTGTTGATCTCGGTGATCGCAACGGGGATGTGCTTGATCTATATTGGCTTTGTTGGTTGGTTTTTATCTCCGTTGGATATTTTGTTGATCCTTTTGGATGTTTTCTTACTTGTAATGTTTGGAACGGTTCTGTCCTCAATCATTAATTTTTTTCTTTCCTCTCAAGGTCAGATTTCCGCGGTGGGAACCATTGTCAGTTCCGGATATGGGTTTATTTGCGGCGCGTATATGCCGATCTCTCAATTTCCCGACGGACTTCAAAAGGCAATCGCCTTTCTCCCCGGAACATACGGTACCTCTCTGATTCGCAATCATGCAATGAGAGGCGCTTTGGCTGAGATAGAAAAAGAGGGAATTCCTTCGGAGATGGTAGAGCTTGTGAAGGATGCCATTGACTGTAATCTTTACTTCTTTGGTGAGAAGGTGAAATTATGGCAGATGTATCTGATTTTAGGCTTGAGCGTTGCTTTTTTGATAGCGGTTTATGTTTTGATCAATATTCTTTTTGGAAGAAGAAAAGCAAAATAAAATCTCTCGAAAGAAAAAGACAGAGACGAATGGTACGTACGCCAAAGGACAGCTTTTTCGGCTCCATTAGAATACGTTACCTAACGACAGGAAAAGGACAGAGAATGCTTTGGCGTTCTCTGTCCTCTTTTCTTGACAAGCACTGCATTTGTGTCCACAAATGCTATTTTAGTTATGAATTATAAGGCTCGCTTACGCTCACCGTTACGAGCTTGCTTCGCAAGCGTTATGATAGGATCGCCTTGTTCCTTACAGCTGTGCCGAAGGCACATCATAACTACGCGAAGCGTATTATAACTCTAAACTTGCCGCGCGGCGATCATAACTGCGTTGTGCCCTTAAGGACACAACGCTAAAAATCTCAGTTTGTATGCTTTGGCATAGCGCAGGGTACGATCTTCTTGGAAGGGGGAGCTTCTATTGAATCTTGTTAATCCTCGTCATGATTGAGAATGATATGGTCCAACATGGCGGCAGCTCCGATGAGCAATGTCAGGCTCATCAAGGGATATTCCAAAAAAGGAAGGTAGGTATGGCAGATCACAGAAGGATAAATGTTGGATCCTTCTGTTAGTATGTGAAGTAAAATAAAGATAAGCTGACTGAATACCGCAAAAAAACCGTAGATCAGGCATAGGCGGGAGTAACGGCAATAGGGAAAATTTATTTTCTTTGGCGGTGGGGTTGAAAAATGCTTTTTATTCATAAAACCTCTTTTTCTATGTATAAATATGTAAATTTTTAAAAACGGCAGATATAATAAATTTTATTGAGCTGAATTTATTATATCTCTCTTTATCTATATTAATTATACTAAAAATTAAAAATAAACGCAATAGTGGAGCAATGGAAGAAATGTAAAAAAATACATAAGCCTAAAATCATGAAAAAACAAACATAAAGGTGAGGCTTGTTGTGCTTGAATGAAGGTATAGATGGCGAATTTGGCTGAATTTTTTGATGAAAAATATCAAAAAATGAATAAATAAACGCATTTTTTGTATATTATCTTTTTTTTGATGGCTTTATTAAGAAAAATATATCAAAAAAAGGAAAAAAACGTATAAAATCCTAAAAAATCTTAATCGTGATCCATAAGAAAAAGGATGTATAATAGTTCTGCAAAAAATTAAAAGAGAAATTGAGGAGCTTACCAATGAATTCAACGAGGTTAATGAGAAAAATGACAGAAATGAAAGAAAAAACGGGAAAGAGAGGAAAGAAAGGAAAGAAGGAAAAGAAGGAAATGAACAGAACTTCGTTTAACGACGGGATTACCGTACTATATGAATCGGAACGCGATGGCTGCTTTTACAGCCTTTTAAAAATCGAATATGCCCGTGCGGTTGTATATGGAATTTACGCGGAAGACAGGGAACAATTCGCCGTAGCTCTGATCGGCGATGAAGAAAATAATGCCAAGCAGAATTTTTTTGAGGCCGCGGAGGGATCGCTTTCTCCCCGCCATCTTGCCGAGTGGGCAGAGGATCTTCGGGCAAAAATCTTTGAATAATTCTCAATAATTAAAATAAATACTTTACATAAAAGGAATTTTATGGTATAATAAATGCAATAAAGGGATGATCTGTTTGTATGAGCAAATGGTCAGAGCTTTTAGATTCGTTTTTTAAAATAATTTAATGTATTTAAAATTTGATGTAAAGAAAGGCTGCTTCGGCAGAAAGTATACGATATCATGAAATGTCCTGCTTGTGGATTTACGGATAGCAAGGTAATTGATTCCCGTCCCGTTGAAGAGGGAAACAGCATTCGCCGCAGAAGAGAATGTCGCGCCTGTCAAAAACGGTTTACCACCTTTGAAATTCTTGAGACTGTTCAAATTATTGTGCGGAAAAAGAATGGCTCAAAGGAGCTGTTTGACCGCAACAAGCTTCTCAGCGGTTTATTAAAGGCGTGTCAGAAGCGTCCGGTCAACGCGGAGCAGATCGTGACGGAAATTGAAAATGAAATTCAAAACTCACTTTCCCCCGAGATTTCCACCACGGAGATCGGAGAATTGGTTATGAAGCATTTAAAGGCGAGGGATGAGGTCGCTTATGTCCGATTCGCTTCGGTTTACCGTGAATTTAAGGACATTGAGACCTTTCTTGCCGAATTGAAGCAGCTTAAGCAAGAGGGCGAAACGATTTAAAAAAGTTAAACACGATCTATAAAATAAACAAACGATACCCCGACAGACGAAAGACTGTCGGGGTATTATCGTCCTTATGAGGAACAGCGTTTTTTTCTCTTTTGGGTGCTTATGAAATTGCTTTATAGCAGGCACCCTATATGTGTCTTTTATAGCCTTTCGGACCGGTTTTTATTTGTTATGATCTTGCGGAAGCTCTTTTTGCCTCTGCGGAATATCTTACCCTCTTTAAGGTCGTTATAGGCGAAGGTTGTCTTCACATCGGTGATCTTTTCGTTATCCACGGAAACGCCGCCTTGCTCGATGGCACGTCTCGCCTCGGATTTAGAGGGAACTAAGCCTGCCTTTACAAGGATCGTTCCGATGTCAATGATACCGTCGATAAAATCGTCCGCGTTAAGCTCGGTCATAGGAATCTCCGCCTCAGCACCAGCACCGAACAACGCCTTAGCGCCGGCCTCGGCTTTTTTAGCTTCCTCTTCGCCGTGAACCAATTTTGTCAGCTCAAACGCAAGAATTTCCTTAGCGCGGTTTAACTGAGCGCCTTCCCATTTATCCATAGCGTCGATCTCCTCCAAGGGAAGGAAGGTCAGCATACGAATACATTTGAGAACATCCGAATCGGCAACATTTCTCCAATATTGATAGAAATCGTAAGGAGAGGTTTTTTCGGGATCAAGCCACACCGCACCCGATTGGGTCTTTCCCATTTTTTTACCTTCAGAATTGAGCAGAAGGTTGATGGTCATAGCATACGCGTCCTTGCCGAGCTTTCGGCGGATCAATTCGGTTCCGCCCAGCATATTGGACCATTGGTCGTCTCCCCCAAACTGCATATTGCATCCCATAGTCTTATACAGATGATAGAAGTCGTAGGACTGCATGATCATGTAGTTAAACTCCAAGAAGGAAAGACCTTTTTCCATTCTTTGCTTATAGCACTCAGCACGCAACATATTATTTACCGAGAAGCATGAGCCAACCTCGCGAAGAACCTCTACGTAATTCAGATCCAGCAACCAATCGGCGTTATTGATCATGATGGCTTTGCCTTCCGAAAAATCGATAAATCGGCTCATCTGCCGCTTAAAACACTCGCAGTTATGGGCAATGGTCTCAGCGGTCATCATTTGCCGCATATCGGTTCTTCCCGAGGGGTCTCCGATCATAGCGGTTCCGCCACCGATAAGAGCAATGGGCTTGTTTCCTGCCATTTGCAAGCGTTTCATCAAGCAAAGAGCCATAAAATGCCCAACATGCAGACTGTCCGCGGTGGGATCAAAACCAATGTAGAAAACGGCTTTTCCGTTGTTGATAAGATCTTTAATTTCCTTTTCATCGGTTACCTGAGCGATCAAGCCTCTGGCAACAAGTTCATCATAAATTGTCATAATTCCTCCTGCCGTCTATGGACGGATTAATATACATACCTTTTTCGGTAAATTGTTACATTACCCTATATTATAACCGATTTTCATATATTTGTCAACCACAATCAAGACAAAATTCGAAAAAACGAGACAGGAGGCAGTTCACAAAAGAGTGAGCCATCTCCTGTCTGATTGGTTCATTGAAGGTCCGCTTGAGATCCTTCGTTACACGGGTATCTCGCGGTGATCGAAAGCCCGAAAGCGGTTGGAATCTGAATGGTTCAGAATCGGACTAAAACATTGAGACCTTTAACAACACTTTTATCACTTCGCGGTTAAAGGTCAAGCTGTGAAAATCACCAAGACCTTATTTTGACCGTTTTTGAATTAACAAAGGTTTTTTTCTTAAGAAAACTTATTTTGTGGTGTTCTTAAGAGAATTTTCGTAAGACTCGATCATTTTCTTAACCATCTGACCGCCGATGCTGCCTGCCTGACGAGCAGTCAAATCGCCGTTATAACCCTGATTAAGGTTTACTCCTACTTCGCTTGCTGCCTGCATCTTGAACTGATCCATTGCTGCCTTTGCTTCGGGTACCATAGTCTTGTTGCTTGCCATAATATTCATCTCCTGTTCTGAGTGCTCGCATTTGTTCTTACACTGTAAGAAGCAACGCGCTCTCTCAAATCTATCTTTTTAAATCTATATTGAATTGAGTCACACAGTTTTTTGTCCCGTGCGCTCTGATATTATTGTTAACCGACAATTTCAAAATATGAACGGCAATTTTTAACTCTTTTTAAGATAATTTCAGGAAAATATTTAATGATCGGTGATGCTTACCATGCCTTGTGACACAAAAATGAGACTCACAACCGTGAGCCCCATTTTTATTTTTATTTTTATTTTTTTAGTTGATCAATGATTGCCATCCACTCTTTATTGGAGGCATCGCTTGGCATCTTCCAATCTCCCCGAGGAGAGAAGCCCACAGAACCCACCTTAGGACCGTCGGGCAGGCAGGATCGCTTAAACTGCTGGGCGAAGAACCGACGGATAAAGTTTTGAAGCCAATGATACAGGACTTCATCGCTATACATGCCCTTAAAGGCGATTTTCGCTAAGCGGTATAGCTTATCAGGGGCATATCCCCAGCGGATCATGTGATACAGATAAAAATCATGAATCTCATACGGACCCACCAGATCCTCGGTTTTTTGCGCGATATTTCCGCTTTCATCCGCCGGCAGCAGTTCGGGGCTGACGGGTGTATTTAAAATATCACGCAGAACCTCAGCCAGGCGAGATGTGCCATTGGCTTCGGCGAGGTCAGCGCAGTATGCCACAATATGGCGGATCAAGGTTTTTGGTACATCTCCGTTTACTCCGTACATGGACATATGGTCACCATTATAGGTTGCCCAGCCCAAAGCAAGCTCGGAAAGATCTCCCGTTCCTACTACCAATCCGTTTTCCATGTTGGCAATATCCATAATGACCTGCGTTCGTTCTCTTGCTTGCGCGTTTTCGTAGACTACATTATGGCAATTCTCGTCGTGTCCGATATCGGAAAAATGCTGCTTTACCGAATCTCCGATAGTAACACAGCGAAATTCGGTTTGAAGCTCCTGACAGAGAATTTCCGCATTGGATTTTGTTCGCTTGGTGGTACCGAAGCAGGGCATGGTTACCCCTATGATTTGTGAGTGAGGTCTTCCCAGCAGATCCATAGCTTTTGCGGCAACCAGAACGGCAAGGCAGGAATCCAGTCCGCCGGAGATACCGATGACGCAAGTTTTTGCGTAGGCTTTTTCGATGCGCTGTGCCAATCCCTTGGCTTGTATGGTTAAAATCCTCTCACAGCGGTGAGCGCGCTCCTTGGGATCGTTGGGAATAAAGGGGTGAGGTGTAATGGGACGTGTGAGCTTTGTTTCCTTCAGTTCAATAGAATCAATTGAAAAGCGTGTATTATGGTAATTGGAGTCGTGGTCTTGTGTATAAACATTGGTACGGCGGCGCTCCTCTTCCAATTTTTCTAAATCCAATTCACTGATGGTTAAGGAATTGCGAGCGGCTTCAAAGGGAAGCTTTTCAGCTAAGATAGTTCCGTTTTCCGCAATCATACAATGGCTTCCAAACACCAGATCGGTCGTTGACTCACCGTCTCCGCAATCGGCGTAGACATAGCCGCACACGGTACGAGCCGATTGTGATTGGACCAAAAGTCGGCGGTAGCTTTCTTTTCCAATGATCTCACTGGATGCCGAAAGATTCGCGATAATAAGCGCGCCTGCCTCATTTAGACCGCAAGAGGGAGGAACCGCTCCCCAAAGATCCTCGCAGATTTCAACGCCAAAGCAAAAGGCGGGAAGGTTCTCACAGGAAAAGATCTGACGTGTACCAAAGGGCACAGCTTGTCCGCAGAGGTTAATTGACACGGTGTCTCCTCCGTAGGATGAAAAATACCGTACCTCATTGAACTCGTTATAGTTGGGGATATTGGTTTTGGGAACAACACCTAAGATTTGTCCTTTTTGACAAATTACCGCGCAATTGTAAAGTTTATTATTGACAAGAGCGGGAAAACCGATTATACTTATTATAGAAGATTCTTTCGTATGAATCAGGAAATCCTTTAGCGCGCGTTCGGCGGCACGAAGCAATACACTTGACAAAAAAAGGTCGGCACAGGTATATCCTGTCAAGCAAAGTTCAGGGTAAACCAAAAGCGTGACCTCTGCTTTTTCGGCTTCCTTGTGGATGCGCAAAAGCTCTTGAAGATTGGCTTGGCAATCAGCGACCGTTACTGCGGGAGACGCTGCCGCCACTTTAACAAATCCGTGTTTCATATGGAAAAAGAATCCTTTCTGGCGTATCGAATATATCAGCATAAATTATATGAATTGCTTTGATATTTTTATTATACAGTTTAATTGCAAAAAATACAATAGAATTTCAGAAATTTTTTGAAAATTAAAGAGAGGAAGTATAATGGATAATATGCATAAATCGAATAAACTGAACCGAAATTTGACGATGCTTTGTGACTTTTACGAGCTGACCATGACAAACGGTTATTTTGAAAGCGGAATGAAGGACAAGATCGTTTATTTTGATGTGTTTTTCCGTGACAACCCCGATAACGGCGGGTATGCGATCGTTGCGGGCTTGGAACAGATTATCGAATATATCCGCGATCTTCATTTTGACGAGGACGATATTGAGTATTTGAGGCAAAAGGGTTGTTTTTCCGAGAGCTTTTTGGATATGCTTCGGAATTTTTGCTTTACGGGGGATATTTGGGCAATTCCGGAGGGAACCGTTGTGTTTCCCGGCGAGCCTTTGATCACCGTCCGTGCGCCTGTGATTGAGGCTCAGTTTATTGAAACCTATCTTTTGCTGATGATCAACCATCAATCGCTGATCGCGACGAAGGCATCAAGAATCACCCGAGCGGCGAAGGGAAGAGTGGTAAGTGAATTCGGTTCGCGCCGAGCGCAAGGAGCGGATGCGGCGATTCTTGGCGCGAGAGCTGCCTATATCGGAGGCTGTAATTCTACCGCGTGTACCATTGCCGATGAGGAATATCATGTTCCGGCTGGGGGAAAGATGGCACATTCTTGGGTACAGATGTTCGACAGTGAGTATGACGCGTTTCGCACCTATTGTCAAGTCTATCCGCACAATGTTACTCTTTTGATTGACACCTATAATGTTTTGGAAAGCGGTCTTCCCAATGCTATTCGCGCGTTTAAAGAGGTTTTGCTGCCTCAGGGAATTACCAATTGCGCGGTGCGTATCGATTCGGGAGACGTGACCTATTTAACCAAAAAAATCCGAAAAAGGCTGAATGAGGAAGGCTTGACGGATTGCAAAATCATTGTTTCCAACTCTTTGGATGAGTATATTATTCGGGAGCTGATCCGTCAGGGGGCAGAGATCGACGGCTTTGGTGTGGGAGAACGATTGATCACGGCAAAAAGCGATCCTGTTTTTGGCGGCGTATATAAGCTTTGCGCCGTGGAAGCTGACGATGGAGCTGTATATCCCAAGATCAAGATCAGCGAAAATGTCGGAAAGATCACCACGCCTCATTTCAAAAAGATCTATCGCTTAAGAGGACGTGAGACCGGAAAGGCGGAGGCGGATCTGATCTGTGTTTATGATGAGACCATAGATGACTCTCAGCCTATTGAGCTGTTTGATCCTCAGCATACTTGGAAGAGAAAGGTGTTGGATGATTATACGGCAACCGAGCTTCTTGTCCCTATTTTTAAAAACGGAAGACTTGTATATGATCTGCCTACCATTGAAGAGATCCGTGCCCATTGCGCGGAGGAGATCGAAGGCATGTGGGACGAGGTCCGCCGTTTTACCAATCCGCATAATTATTATGTTGACCTTTCCGAAAAGCTATGGCAGATCAAGCATGACATGATCGCCGAGCACAGAAAAATCAAATAAGCTTTACTGACGGAATGGATTGAAATAGATTGAAATGAAGATTATCGTTTGTTTGGATGACCGAGGCGGTATGATGTTCAACCGCCGACGGCAAAGCCGTGACCGTACGGTGATCGAGGACATTGTGCGTGAGGTACGGTCCTCGTGGGATAAGGTCCTGTTCATGGGGGAGTATTCCCGCACGCTGTTTGAAACATCGGAAAATACCGAAATTAAATATTGTATTACGGACGATTTTTTGGATATCGCGGCAGACGCGTGGTGCTTTGTGGAAGACCGCGCGCTTGCCGACTATGTTGGGCAGATTTCACAGCTCGTGATCTACCGCTGGAACCGACACTATCCTTCGGATCGCTATTTTGACATTGATTTAGACAAGCAGGGCTTTTCTTTGATAGAAGCAACGGAATTTGCGGGTTATTCCCATGAAAAGATTACAAAGGAGATTTACAAGGCGTGAAAAAAAGATTTTTAGCGACTTTTGCATTGGTTTTAACAGTATGTTTGCTTTTGAGCGGCTGTGAGGTGTTTGACCGTTTTACAAAAGACAAAGCCCCGTCGAATATCGGGGACGGAGGCTCAGTCAAGGTTGTCGGATACGCGTCCGTAGAGGGAATCCCGGATTATTCGGGCAGTCCGTATACGGTATTGAATGATAACAAGCCTGAATTTTCGGATTCCGATTTAACGGCGACAGCCTATGAGTCATACAGTGAGTTGGATGAGCTTGGCAGATGCGGCGTGACCATTGCGTGCGTCGGTGTGGAAATTATGCCGACGGAGAAGCGGGAGAGCATCAGCAGCGTAAAGCCTACCGGATGGGTAAATAATAAATATGATGCCGACTTGGTTGACGGGGAGTATATTTACAACCGTTGCCACCTGATCGGATTTCAGCTGACGGGAGAAAACGCGAACAAGCAAAATTTGATTACGGGAACCCGATACATGAATGTGGAAGGAATGTTACCCTTTGAGGATATGGTAGCTGACTATGTAAAGGAAACGAAAAATCATGTGCTTTACCGTGTTACGCCCATCTTTGTCGGAAACAATCTTCTGGCAAGCGGTGTCAAGCTGGAGGCTTTTTCTGTTGAGGATAGTGGGGATGGCGTTTGCTTTTGCGTGTTTGTTTACAATGTTCAGCCGGGGATCACGATCAACTACGCCAACGGCGACAATTGGCTGAATGATAACGAGCGTGTTCCTGTGACTACCGAAAATTCCATGGACTCCGCACAAATAGGCGGCGGGTCGGGAACAACCTATGTTATTAACACCAAAAGTAAAAAGATCCATCTTCCAACCTGTTCGGCGGTTGAGGATATTCTTGAGGAAAACAGGGATGAATATATCGGCAGCAAAAAATATTTGTTGGATCATGGATATATGATCTGCGGTATATGCAAGCCGTAAAAACGAGATGAACATAATTCTAAAGTAACATAAAGCATAAGGAGATAAAAATGGCATTTTCAGTTAACAGCCCCATCATTTTTATTATGGTCGGATTGATCATTTTGGCAGTGCTGGGACAGTCGGTTTACTTTTTGGTTCGCGCTCTGAGGCGCGCAAAGGAGAAGGGAATGGACCCCGCCGTTATTCGAAAAACAATTTCATCGGCAGCTGTATTTACCGTTGCGCCGGCGGTGGCGATTTTAGTAGGTGTTATCTCACTTTCTAAAAGCTTGGGTGTGGCTTTGCCTTGGCTGCGGTTGTCGGTCATCGGTTCTTTGACCTATGAGGCAGTGGCGGCAGAATCCGCGTTAAACGCCTTGGGCTTGAACATGAATACCGTGATTACCGATCCGTCCGCTTTTGTAACGGTTGTATGGGTCATGACGGTCGGTATTATTATTGGCTTATTGCTGGTTCCGATCCTTGCCAAAAAAATTCAGGGTGGCTTGAAAAAATTGGATAACCGAGACAAAAAATGGGGTGAAATATTTAATAACGCTATGTTTCTCGGTATGATCTCCGCTTTTTTGGGATTCGTTTTCTGTGATGTGTCCAATGTTTTTCACGGCGATACATCGGGCTTGATCCCTGTATTGGTTATGTTTGTGTCTTGTGTCGCTATGCTTCTTTGCGGACTGCTTTCCGCAAAGCTGAAAAAACGTTGGATTACCGATTACGCGCTTCCGTTTAGCTTACTGAGCGGAATGGCTGCGGCAATTCCCCTGACCGCTTGGTTGGGTTAAAAAGGAGGATCGTGATGAAAAAGGATAAGGCAAAGCTTTCATATCTTGACAGTGTTCACCGTGACGGAAAAATTTGGGGATTCTCAATTCTTGCCATTTTATTCGCGTTTCCGATTCTGCTTTCGGTGATTTTCGGCGCAACCCCGCAGCTGCAGCCCCTTTTGAAGGGTGCTTTGGCGGTTCTGCCTGTTTACTGGGCTGTGGGACTGGTTGAAGTGTTTACGTATGTTCCCATGTTAGGCGCGGGCGGCGCGTATCTTTCCTTTGTGACGGGAAATATTTCAAATTTGAAGCTTCCTTGCGCATTGGACGCTATGGAGCGCGCGAATGTAAAATCCAACTCGGAGGAGGGTGAGATCATTTCCACCATCGCGATTGCTGTATCGAGCATTGTTACCACCGTTATCATTATCATCGGTGTCTGCTTGATCACTCCCTTGACTCCCATTTTAAATTCTCCTGTTTTGGAGCCTGCCTTTACGCAGATGATCCCCGCGCTGTTCGGCGGCTTGGCGGTAGCGTTTGTCTCCAAAAACCTGAAGCTTTCCATCGCGCCCATTATATTAATGCTTGCGCTGTTTATTTTTGTTCCCGCTCTCAATGCCGGCACTGTGGGAATCATGGTTCCTGTTGGTGTGGTCTTTACTTTGATCGTTGCACGTATCATGTATAAGAAGGGAATGCTCTGATATTTTAAATATTTTAGTATTGAAGATTTTATTTCTTTGATTTAAGCGGAGGAAAACACATGCTCGGATATATTTTCGCGGCACTTGGCGCTGGTCTTGTGCTGTTTGCGGCGGTTATTATTGTCCGTACCTTAAGATTTAAACCCAAAAGCGATACGCGGATATCTGATGAAGAAATCAGCTTTGACGGTGACCGTGTTATAGAGAATTTACGCGCGCTGATTCGGTGTAAAACCGTATCTTACAAGGATTCATCCTTGGAGGACGAAGAAGAGTTTCAAAAGCTGATCGAGCTTCTTCCCACGCTGTATCCTCATGTCTTTGAGGCATGCACCTTTACGCAAATGGAGGATCGGGCGTTGCTGTTTCACTGGAAGGGCAGAAAAAAAGATGCTCCCTCGGTGATGATGGCGCATTACGATGTGGTACCTGTTCATGAGGAGGCCTGGGACAAGCCCGCGTTTGAGGCGATCTTAGAAAATGGCGTTTTGTGGGGACGGGGAAGTCTTGATACTAAGGTTACCTTTAACGGTGTGTTGAGCGCGGCAGACCGGTTGATCTCGCAGGGCTTTATTCCCGAGCAGGATATGTACTTTGCTTTTTCGGGCGGCGAGGAGGTCAACGGTCTCGGTGCTGTGCATATTGTTGACTATTTCACGGAGAATTCTATTCATCCGGCGCTTGTAGTGGATGAGGGAGGCGCGGTAGTTGAGGGCGTTTTTCCCGGAGTAAAGGCTCCTTGCGGTATGATCGGAATCGCGGAGAAGGGCATGATGGATGTGGAGTACCGTGTTCGCTCCAACGGAGGACATGCCTCGGCACCCAAGCCTCACACTCCTGTGGCAGAGCTATCCGATGCTTGTTGCCAAATGGAGGACCATCCTTTTCCTTATCATCTGTCCCCCCCTGTGGCAAAGATGTTTGATACGCTTGGCAGACATTCTACCTTTGTTTACCGCATGATCTTTGCCAATTTGTGGTGCTTTGGCGGTGTTTTGGATATGATCTGTAAAAAAAGCGGCGGAGAATTGAACGCTTTAATGAGGACTACGGTTGCTTTTACGCAAATGAAAGGAAGCAACGCCGCCAATGTGATCCCTCCTGAGGCAACGATGGTTTCCAACATTCGGCTGAATCCGCAGGATACCATGGAAAGCGGTCTTGCCTACATTCAAAAGACCGTGGATAACGAGCGAGTGGAGATCCGCGTCTTACACGGTATGGATCCCAGTCCTGTTTCCCGCACCGATTGTCCTGAGTGGGATAAGGTTGCTTGCGCGGTGGCATCCACTTGGAAGGGCGCGTTGGTTTCTCCCTATTTAATGGTTCAGTGCTCGGACAGCCGTCATTACGGTAAAATTTGTGACCGTGTGTACCGTTTTTCGGCGATGGATCTGACCAGCGAGGAGCGTGCGACCATCCACGGAAAAAATGAGCGGATCCGTGTGGAGACCGCATGTAAGGCAGTCGAATTTTATATCCGTCTCATGAAGCAATGTTGACATTTGCAATACGGGCAGTTCAGGTGATGAACTGCCCAATTTGTTATTACATAAAATTTTTTCAAAATATCCCAACCTTTTTTTGATTTTTTCTGTCTTATAGATGAAATGGCAAAAAGCCAAAAATCCGAATATTATTTCGAAAGGAAACGCGAATGAACTCTTACAAGGAAAAGAAGGATGACACACTGGTGGAAATGACACTTCTCGGAAATGAGAAGGCCTACGAGGAATTGGTGACCCGACACGAGTCCTCGGTTAAGGGAACGGCATACAAGGTGACGGGAAATCAATTTTCCGCCGAGGACGCGGCACAGGACGCGTTTATATCGGCATGGGTAAATTTAGATTCCTTGCAAAATCGCGAAAAATTTGGCGCGTGGGTATGCTCCATTGCCAAGAATTGTGCCAGAAATTTGGTATGTCATTATGCATCCGCGGTGGCGGACATCAGTCTGAATTTATTGGAAAACACGGATCTTTTCGCTTCGGATGCCAGCGGTCTTTTGGAGCAGCTGGAGCTGTCGGAGTTTTCCGCGCGGGAGCGTGACGAAAAGCTTCGATCCGCTGTGGAAGCGTTAAATGACAAGATCCGTCAGACGGTTCAGCTGCATTACTTTGAGGGGCTTTCTGTCGCGCAGATCGCCGAGAAGCTGTCTCTGCCGCTGGGAACAGTGAAATGGCGTTTATCGGAAGGGCGTAAGCAATTGAGAAAGGAATACGGAATTATGGAAAAAACATACGACGAAAACGAGAGCTTGGTTGCGCGTGTTATGCGTCAGGTTGAGGAGCTGAAGCTTTGGCGTTTAAAAAATGACAGGACAGGCTTTGAAAAGGATTACCGAGCGGTGCTTTCCAATGTGGAGGCTTTGGGGGATTCAAAAGAAAAGGACCACATGCTTGCGGATGTTTTGCTAAGAGGATATTGGTGGCTTGATACCGAGAAAAACAAGGAGATGCTGGTGAAGATCAAGGCTGCCGCTGAAAAAAGTCATAATGAGGACGTTATGCAATCGGTAATGGCAGTTGAGAGTAAAGAATACCGCGGACAGAAAAAAATCGATTACATGAGAAATACGCAGATCCCGTACTTAGAGGAACACAATTTTGTTAAAGCTGTGGGATATGTCTGGTTTTGGATGGGGTATGAATATTTAGAAAAAGGACATTACGAGAAGGGAATGGAGGCCTATCAAAGGGTGTTAGAGCTTTTAACTCCTATGGATGTTTATTATGCCAACGCTCTTGCCGCCATTCACTCGGAAAAAAAGAAAAAAGAAGCAGGGGTATCGGAGAGAAAAGCATTTATTCGTGCGACAGGTGAGGTATATCGATATATCGGAGATTGCTTGTATTTTTGGGAACAGCCCGGATATAGCAAAGGCATGGTTGGGGATCAGAATGGCTCGTTGTTTTGGAATTGCAGTCATTGCGACGGAGCGATTTTTGATTCCAATATGAAGGTTGGTGAAGCGAGGGAATCCTCTGACAAAAAGGTCAAGCTATATCTCAAAGAAAAAGGGGTTACAGTTGCCACATCCAGCGAACGGTTTGAAGACTGTTCGGTTTATGTGTGGGAGGGAAATGCTTTTTCCTTCAAATATGTGGAGACCGCCTTTTGTCCCAATGTGGGAATGATTCGTCAGATCATCAAAAAGGATGATGACGAGGTGGTGGAATGGCAACTGTCCGACTACGTGATCCGCGGAGGAGAAGGCTTGATGCCCTTTGCGCAAGGTAATCTTTGGAAATATGCTTGTCTCAATCAGGAGGAGGGTGAGATCTGCTCCCGTGAAAATGTTTTTGAGGTGACGGGCTATGAAGACAACAGGGCAGTTGTCGCTTCTTACAGCTTTGCCTATGTCAAAGGTTATGATGAGAGCTCTTGGTACGGAAATATGCTTTGGGCACGCAGGGAATACTGCCATGAGACCGAAGAGATCGTATACGATATGGATATTCCTCTGCGCCGTGCTGCCCAATTGGCTGTTACCACAAGGCAAAAGCGCCATACCGCTATCGCAAGCGATGTCATGAGGCGTATTACAAGAACCGATCCGATTGCCAATCCCGATTATACCGAAAAGGGACGATGGAATTTTTTTGAATATGACAGAGTTGAGAAAAACGATCATAAGACGGTCTTGAAGGACGGCTCCTTCAATTGCAGCTTTGAATGGAAGGACATGGGAGCCTGCGGTGATTCGGGGCGGCCTGTGTTGCATAATTTTTTATATGACATGTTAAATCAGGCGGCGGGCTGTATTTGGTCGGACGAGTGGGTTGGGGGATATCATTGGGAGTGCGACAGAGAGTACGACTACCGACAAAAAATCCATTTGATCTTGGATGTACAGGACGGTCAAATTGTGGATACACCGGCGGGACGGTTTGAAAATTGCCGTCAGATCTCTCTGAATATCATAGGCTTGAGCGGCGGATGGCATTATCGGGGAGGCAAGAAGAATTACTGGTTCGCGCCCAATGTGGGAATCGTAAAATATGAATCTCCCTATAAAAATGAGACGTTAATGAGTGAATGGATATTGACCGAATTCAGCGGCGAGGGAGCAGGGTATTTTCCTGTTTCGGACGGATTTTTCCGTCGTTACGAGGCGGTTGGACTGACAAACGGCTGGCATGCGTGGGTCGAGTATACCTTTGATGAGGATGAAACGGGAATGATCATGTTCCGCAATGCGCTGGGAACCCAGGATCGCGCGAATTACGAGGCAGATCTTGCTGAGAAAAAGAGAAAACAGGAGGAAAGCAAAAAATAATTTTGGATGGTTTTTTCATCCAACCGACGGCAGTATCTCGTAAACCAATGGTTTATTGACACTGTGCTTTTTTGATGCTATAATGAGATAAACAGAGCGGAAAAGGAGAATCAACATATGAATATCAAACACAACAAAAATTACTTTCAAAAGGGAGAATTGCTCAAATATGTGGGAGCCGCTATGGCGGTTTTGGGTGCTGTCATGTTTTTGTTTGGATGGAGCTATCTTTCTTACATTCTCAGTCTCATCTGTATCCCTGCGGGCTTGATCCTGTTTTTTGTGGGTGTTGGAGGACGCTCCAACGACAGTGACCTTGATCAGGATATCCGAAACAAAACCGAGGGCTTTGAGGTGCAGCTTGAGGAAGATAAAAAGTACAGCAAGCGGATCTTAAAGCATCTTCCCCCTGTTATGATAGAGGGGTACGAATATACAGACGGATTGATGTTTGCCAAGGCGAAAAACGGAACGGTGCGTTCCTCCGAATTCACACGGAGCTTTGTTTGTTTACTTTCCGATGCCTTGTATTTATCCTGCCGCACGGTATCTCTTGTCTCGGAGGAGGTAAAGGATCAGGCTTTTGAGATTCTGTATGATGACATAAAGCAAGTTGAAATGGTTCGTGAGGAGAAGAAGGTTGTCTTTATGAAAAAGGCTTTTCCCGTAAAGCGCGCGTGCTTAACGGTTACTTACGGTGAGGGGCTTACAGTAGCTTTACCCATGCACGATGACATGGATTCCGAACGCTTGATTGAGACCATTCGCAAATCAATGGCGGAGTATCGGACACGTCAAGAGCCAAACGCTGAAATTTGATTCTAAAATTGAAAGCTCAAAATCGTCAGGGAAAACGTACCGATCTCAACTTTGACACCAATGGTGTCAAAGTTGAGATCAAACGAAGAGGTATATTATAAAGGTTAAACCAGACAACGAGTTTTGCGGTTAAAATCCTTTCTAAATCCTTTCTAAAAAATATTTCAGTTGACTTGTTCATATTTTTGTGATATAATAATCAAAAAAGGGGGGTGTGATATGAAAAGCATTAAAAACAGAAAAATCATATATGTTGTTTTGTCTGTCGCGGTTTTGATTGTCAATGTTTTGCCAATCATTATTTTTGAGGAACACGCGGCAATTACAAAATATTCTATTCCCGCTATTGTCTTTGCTTTTGGTTCTGTCGTTTATGCAATTATAGCAATTTCTCTTCGAGAACATTTCAATCTCTTTTTTTTAAATCTATACATAATTGCTAAGATATTAAATAAATCATATAATAAAACGCAAGAATACAAAGAGGATTTTATAAAATTTGCGTTTGTTTATTGCGCGAGTATACCATTTTACATTACGGCATCCCTTTTTGTTGACAATTTTTATTCGGGGATTATGCGGCCACTTGAGGTGAGTATTGCCAGAGCTGTTGTAATAATACTTCTTGGTGTTATCCCTCCCATCATAAAAAATATCGCAAAAAAAAGGCAACAATACATTAAGGATGAAGCTGACAGAAAAGAGCAAGAACGCCGTGAATCCATGGGAAAATGGAAATAGAATAACAAATTAACATAGAATCAAAACCCTCGGAAGAATGACAGACAGGAGCTATATGCTTGACAATGGAGAGATCGTTGAGTGCGGCTCCCATGATGCGCTTATGCTTCGAGAAGGTAAATACGCGGAAATGTATCGTATACAGGCAAAAAAATACAGAAACGAGTCATGATAAAAAGGAGGCAGTAGCGTTTGATGGCGCTACTGCCTCCTAAAATTATGAGATTATACAAGATTATAGGAATTGATTTTTGCCGCGGTTATATTTTCATATTGTCGATATAACGGCACGCGGCAAGCGCGGCTACCGCTCCGTCGCCTGTAGCGGTTGTTACTTGACGAACGCCTTTGGTACGGCAGTCGCCCGCCACAAAAATACCGTCTGTATCGGTATGACAGCTTTCGTCGGCGACAATATATCCGATCTCGTTCAACCGTGTAATATTTTCAAAGCAATGGTTCTCGGGGACCTGTCCGATGGCAACGAAAAGACCGTCCACGGAAAGAGTATAGTCCATATCGGTTTTGCTGTTATGCAAGGCAACCCCTTCTAATTTTTCCTCCCCGATCAGCTCGGTTACCACCGTATCAAAGATCATAGTGACATTGCTTTTCTTTTCCAACGCCGCTACCAAGCGTCCCTCGCCTGTCATGTGAGAAAGATTTTGAATCACGGTTACATGCGTGCAGTACTCACTGAGCATGATCGCCTCTTGCAGGGCAGTGTTACCGCCACCCACAACGGCAACAGGCATTTTGCTGAAAAAAGCTCCGTCACAAACGGCGCAATAGGATACGCCGTTTCCTGTCAGCTCCTCCTCGCGGGGAAGTCCCAAATGGCGGTGCTTAGAGCCAGAGGCAATGATCACCGTTTTGGATTCAAAATCGCCAATATCGGTAACGACGGTTTTTTTATCTCCTTCGTTGATGATACCTGTCACCTCGGCAAGCTCTATATCCGCGCCATGCTCCATAACCTGATCCAGCATCATCTGTGCCAACTCACTTCCGCTGATCTGCATCTGCGTGGGATAGTTTTCCACATTTGGTGAAAAGGTGATCTGACCGCCAAAATTTTCTTTCTCAAGAAGGAGCACCTTTTTATCGGCTCTGAGAGCATACAGCGCGGCAGTCATTCCCGCCGGTCCAGCGCCAACAATTGCGACATCGTACATGATATATTCCTTTCAACTTTCGACTTTCAACTTTCAAATTCGTTTGTATGCTTTATATAAATTTTGTGAGAGAAGAAGGCATTGCGGCGAACATTGAGCCACTGCAATGCCTTATTATTGTTTTGTTTGAGTGATTTTAGGCTGTTGCAAATTATGCTTTCAGCGAATCGGAAAATTTACGGATGTTAGATACGTTTTCGATCTTCATAACGGTTCCGTTGGAGATGTGTACCAAAGTGGGCGCTTGCTTGATTCCAAACTTGTGTGCCATTTCCGGAGCGTCATCCGCGTAAATCTTGCTGTATTCAACGCCGCTGTCATTCAAAAACCGCTCTGCCATTTTACAGTTGGGACAGGTTTTTGTTGCGAAAAGAAGGGTCTGATCCCCATCAGCAACAAAGGAAATTGTGGGCTTGCTTTCCATGGACTCCTGTTCTGCGGGTGAGGCAGCTTCAACAGCTTCGAACATAGGCTCCTTTACAGGCTCTGCCGCGGGAGCGGACTTTTCTGTAATGACCAAGGTGCCTTCCTGCATATTCGGACGTTTTGCCATAGAGGAAGGAATATCATAAAGCTTACGGTGCTTATATTCCTCTGCCTTACCGTCATTCCAGTTTTGAACAGGACGGTAATAACCGGTAATACGGCTGTAGACCTCTGTTTTCTCGCCGCAGAAGGGGCAAACAAACTTCTCACCGTTAATATATCCGTGAACCTTGCAGACCGAATATGTGGGAGAGAGAGAGTAGTAGGGCAATTTATAGTTTTCGGCGATTTTACGCACCAGGGTAGCGGCAGACTGCCAATCGGGCAATTTTTCGCCCATATAAGCGTGGAATACCGTACCTGAGGTATAAAGTGTTTGCAATTCGTCCTGAATATCCAACGCTTCGAAAATATCGGATGTATAACCGACAGGAAGGTGGGAAGAATTGGTATAGTAGGGGGTATTGCCTGATTCGGAGGCTGTAATGATTGCGGGGAATCTCTTTACATCGTGCTTTGCCAAGCGGTAAGAGGTAGATTCCGCGGGGGTTGCTTCCAGATTGTAAAGATCTCCGTATTTTTCCTGATAATCGGAAAGTCTTTCTCTCATGTGGTTAAGCACGTCCTTGGTAAATTGCTGTGCTTCCGCATGGGTCAGGTCCTTGCGGAGCCAGTTGGCGTTGAGGCATGCCTCATTCATACCCACAAGACCGATGGTAGAGAAGTGATTTTCAAATGTGCCGAGGTAACGCTTGGTATAAGGATACAGATCCTCATCCAACAGCTTTGTGATAACCGTACGCTTGATCTTCAAGGAGCGAGCGGCAATATCCATCTTATGATCCAGTCTCTCATAGAAGTCTGCCTCATTTTCTGCCAGATAAGCAATGCGGGGCATATTGATGGTTACTACGCCGATAGAGCCTGTGCTTTCGCCGCTTCCGAAAAAGCCTCCGGATTTTTTGCGAAGCTCTCTCAGGTCAAGGCGGAGACGGCAGCACATACTTCTTACATCACTGGGCTCCATATCACTGTTAATATAGTTAGAAAAATAGGGGGTACCGTATTTTGAGGTCATCTCAAACAACAGGCGGTTGTTTTCGGTATCTGACCAATCAAAGTTAGAGGTAATGGAATAGGTGGGAATGGGGTATTGGAAGCCTCTTCCGTTGGCATCTCCCTCGATCATGGTTTCAATAAACGCCTTATTGACCATGTCCATTTCCTTCTTACAATCCTTGTACTTGAAGTCCATTTCCTTGCCGCCAACGATAGCGTTAAGCTCAGCAAGGTCAGCAGGAACGGTCCAGTCAAGAGTGATATTGGAGAAGGGAGCCTGAGTACCCCAACGAGAAGGTGTATTTACGCCGTAAATAAAGGACTGGATGCACTGCTTAACCTCTTTGTAGCTAAGGTTATCAACCTTAACGAAGGGAGCC
>JAZSPS010000041.1:0-3866 GCA_045537595.1 Eubacteriales bacterium | reverse complement strand
CTTCCTGCTTTGCTTGCAAAGCGGCCTCGGTTTTCACACTTCCCGATACCCCTCTGTATTTATATCTTTCGCGAAGCTCTGCTAAGCAACGATCGTAGGAATCATTCATTTTTTCTACCGCCATTTTTTCCTCCTTTTCCGTTTTCGGAATCCTTCTATATCTTCTATATCTTATTCTATATCTTATAATCTTGTATATCTTTTATATCTTTTCGGCGATCCTCAGCTTTGCGCTTCGTGATCGGGGATTCTCCTCAAGCTCTTGGGCTGAGGGAAGAATGGGCTTTTTGCTGATCAATTTTACAACAGGCTTTCTACCGCACACGCATATTGGAAAATCCTTGGGACAGTCGCATCCCCGAGCCAGATCCGCAAAGGTCTGCTTTACAATCCGATCCTCCAGCGAATGGAAGGTAATGATAGCAATTCTTCCGCCCGATCTTAACAGCCTCACCGCGTCTCGAATCGCGGGCTCAATCACATCCAATTCACGGTTCACCTCAATGCGGATGGCTTGAAAGCTTCTCTTGGCGGGGTGATGCCCCCCTTCTCTGGCAGCAGGCGGAATCGAGTATTTTATAATATCGCTTAGCTGCGCCGTGCTTTCGATGGGATGCTTCTGACGTTCTCTCACAATGGCTGCCGCGATAGCGGCGGAATATCTTTCCTCGCCGTACTCAAACAATATCTTCTTCAGCTCCGCCTCAGAATACTCATTCACCACTTCATACGCGCTCAGGCTTTTCCGTTTATCCATGCGCATATCCAAGGGCGCGTCGGCATTGTACG
The DNA here is from genome assembly GCA_045537595.1 of Eubacteriales bacterium. Lineage (GTDB taxonomy): Bacteria > Bacillota > Clostridia > Oscillospirales > CAG-272 > HGM12713. The sequence goes on along the minus strand of JAZSPS010000041.1, from coordinate 3,077 downwards.
AAAAGCCTCGTTCGGGAGTATCCAATTGATAGGAGGAAACCCCAAGATCAAGCAACAAGCCGTCTATGCCATCAATCGAAAGCTCACGGCAGACTGTGTCAAGCTCGCAAAAATTATTTCTCACTACCGTAGCACGCTCACCAAACCGTGCCAACCGCTCGCTTGCCGCCGCCACCGCGGTTTCATCTTGGTCGATGGCAATCAATCTCCCGTCCGTCAAATGAGACGCGATCTCGGATGAATGACCGCCGCCTCCTGCCGTTCCATCTACATATATTCCATTCGGTTGAATCGCCAGACCCTCTATGCATTCGTCCAACAACACCGAGCGGTGTGAAAATTCTATCTTTTCGTTCATCATCACAATAATCTATTTTAAAATGTTAAATTATAATCCAAAGGATTCCAAAAGATCTCTCATGCTTCCCAGGTCCTCAGCGGCAACCATATCCTCATAGTTCACATCAGACCAGATTTCCGCGTAACCGCCGCAACCAACGATCACAGCGTTTTTGGTAAGCTCCGCATACTTGATCAGATCGGGGGTAAGGATGATTCTTCCCTGAGAATCAGGAGTGACCTGCGCCGCGTTTCTGTTCAACGCGCGAACGATACGATCTCGGTCTTTTCCGTCCAAATTCAAAATCGGCTTAATATATTCATTCCATCCCTCGGAGGAATAAACACGGAGGCAGTTTTCACGAATACTCTTTGCGACAACAAAGCATTCACCCAACTCTTCCCTGTGCTTTGCGGGAATAAACAATCTGTTTTTAGGGTCCAAGCTATGCTTAAACTCACCTGACAGCATGTAATCTACCTCCTTTTCTGTTCTTTCTGTTCTTTCTGTTCTTTACTGTTTTTTGGAATTTTGTATCCTATTTATATATGGTTTTACAATCGTATGAATCATTTCAACCGGTTCAATTATTTCCATGATGCCAATGGGTTTAAGGATTTTACCGTTTCTTAAACATTTCGCTTCACTTTGCACCACTTTTCACCACTCGGCTGTGCTAATATTATAAACTATTATTCAAAATAACGCAAGAGGTAATTTAAAATTTTTTTAGATTTTTTCAAAAAAATATTTTTTATTTTTCTATTTCCCACTTTTTTTCCCTTTTTTAAATCATTTTTTCTATTTTTTTCTATTTCTTTACATATTTTTACATTTCCTTCTTCCAAATTTCGACGTTTTGCCAAAAATCGAATATTGATTCCCTTTTTCTCTGTCGAAAAAGACGACTTTTATTGCGCATGAAATTGTTTTTCCAATCAAAAAACTTTAGGGGCGCGGAATGGCATTTTTCTTATTTTTTCATATTTACATACCACTTTTCTTCTTTCTGTAAATACGACAAAAGAGCCCAAAACTTGCGTCTTGGACTCTTTGTGCGTTAAATCCTTATGTTTATTGTCTTTTAAGTATTAGCCGAAGAATCTGTTCAGCAGTCCCTCGAGACTCTGCCGCGTTGCGCCTCATCGTGAGCCTTTGCCATTCGCCTTGAAAAAATTCAGATTCTCACCAATTTTATCGTCCAAGCGCTGTTTTGCTTTAGTTGCTCTATGATGATACCGTTTTCACAGATGTCTTTTCCGCCGAGAATTTTATCTTGGCACGAATACTCCCGCGTTTCATCTACAATCGGATAAAGGATGAGCTCGTGAGCATAGGTCGTTTTCGTAAAGATCTGAAGAATACACTCCTCCAATTTTGTATCCGCATATTGGAGGACGGTAACCGCATCGGAATCCACAAGGATTCGCGCCGTTGCGTCCTTGTAAAATTCTCTATCCTTTTTATATTGCGCAATCACATCACGCCAACGCTTTTTGTATTCGGTGGGAAACGCATCCATATCACAGGAAAAGCCCATAGGACCGCCATGCATAAATGCCTCGGAAAAGGAATCCTGTACGCCAATCAGAAAATCCCACGTAGCGTTGTTACAGTGGAGCATCCGACCCGTTTTCTTGTCGGGGTACATGGGAAAGTCCTCACAGTATTTCTGTACGTTCCAACGCTGGATCAGAGACGAGGGCATTCGTTTCAAGGTATCCTTGACGATTCGGATTCCCTCATACGGACCTTGATTGTCCGAGAGCCAGAAGTCATCAAAAAGCATCCCCTGCCCAAGCTCCATACGGTATCCGCCGCTGGCGCAGTTCGTGATATACAGGTCGGGATAGCGATTGCGCAGACGGAAAATAAAATCCTTCTGTCCTTGCATATAGCGATAAAAGGCATTGCCCGACGGATCGTAAGGAATCGATGCGTTGAAATCAAATTTTAACCAACCAATCTCGTACTTTTCTATTTGTCTCGAAATGACGCCCAGCATGTAGTCCACCGCACGGGGATTGGCAAAATCGAGGAATTTGTTTGCGATATAGTAGTCGGGATGCTCGGCAAGCGCACGGCTACTCGGAGCGGCACGCTCGGGTTCAAACCAAAGACCGAAGATCATTCCTCTTTCTCTTACACGCTCGGATAGTTCGATCAATCTTCCGCACGGACCGCTGACCGTATTTTCTTCCCAATCTCCAACCTCTGTGCCCCAATCGATACCCCTGCCAAACCAGCCTGCATCAATCATAAACCCTTCAAATCCCATCTCTGCCGCACAATCGGCCTGCCGAAGCAGGGCATCTATATCCAGTTGATCAAAACAATACATCCATGAATTGTAAAGAATGGGAAGCATTCTTCTCGGATACGCTCGCACGAACCATTCGTGAAGCTTATATGCGTCAAGATCGGTCTTGCTCTCTGCCGAGAAAAAGACGACATCAGGCAATTCGATGCACTCCCCCGCGCCAACGCGAAGGCGCAGTCCACGATCATAAAAACCCGTTTCAAGCACCACACACTCCCGATCGTTTCGTGGGAACTTCTTTGCCGTCATCTGCCACTGCGCGTTCGGTATCAAATGGAATACCGTGTTTTTACCCGTATAAAGATCGTGAAATCCCATCATTGGTGTAGCACCGTCACAGGTTCGGATACCCTGCGAGACTGCCGAGATCTGCGTGACGAGCTTTTGCCAAGCACCCTTGCTCTCGTATTACCAACC
>JAZSPS010000037.1:0-8597 GCA_045537595.1 Eubacteriales bacterium | reverse complement strand
TATTATTTTATAATAAAGAAAAGCAGCAGGGCTCGGTATGGAACCGAGCCCTGCTGCTTTATAATTTTTGTAAAAAGAATGAAATGATTCAATTGATCAGACAAAACTGACGGATGATCTCGGCTTCACTGAAGTCCTCCCGAATTCCGCAAATGATCTGGTAGGATTCATGCCCCTTGCCCGCGAGTAAAATTATATCCCCTGCCTCGGAGTGTGTCAGAGCGTATTCAATGGCTTTTTTACGGTCAGCAATGGCAATATAAGGACAGCTGCCGCTGGTAAAATAGGTGGCGATCTCACCGATAATAGCGGAGGGCGGCTCGTTGTCGGGGTTGTCCGAGGTGAGAATACAGAAATCCGCGTCTCTTGACGCTACCAAACCAAGCTCCGCGCGCCGAATCTTTGTTCGTCCGCCGATAGAGCCGAACAAACAAATTAAACGGTGGGGATTGTACATTCTCAACGCTTGCAGGGCTACCTTTAGGCTGACGCCATTATGCGCGTAGTCAATAACAGCGGTGGCTCCGTTGGGAAGCTCGTAGGTCTCAAAGCGGCCTTTGATGCGAATGTCCCGAAGGGTCTTGGCGATATCACCGATCTTCAACCCCAAACGGGTGCAAACCGCCACGGCGATCAGCGAATTGTATACGCTGAACTCACCGGGGAATGCCACCGACATAGGATAGGTTTCCTGAAGATGCGTACAGGTAAAGGTTACACCGATATTGCCGGGGGTGCGGAAATATGTAATATCCTGTGCGTGAAAATCCGCCGTTTGGTGCAGGGAAATGCTTGTCTTCTCGCAGAAATTTCCGTTGACCATTTCACGGGCATATTCGTCATCGGCGTTATAAACAATGTACTCCGCGCCGTAGTCGGTAAACAGAGATTGCTTGCAACGCTTGTAATCGTCAAAATCGGGATGCTCGTATTCTCCGATATGATCGGGAGAAAGATTGGTAAATACGCAGATTTTAAATCGGATTCCGTGAACCCGTGCCATTTTCAGGGCTTGGGAGGAGACCTCCATTACCAAGGTTCGGACTCCCACATTCAGCATCTTTCTCATGTAATAATGAAGATCATAGCTCTCGGGGGTAGTATTTACCGTTCCAAAGGTGTAGTCTCCAAAGCAGATACCGTTGGAGCCGATATATCCGGTGGGAACACCGCTGTTGTTCAGCATGTTGTAGATCATCAGCGAGGAGGTGGTTTTTCCCTTGGTGCCGGTAATACCGATAATGGTCATTTCCTCGGCGGGGTAGTCAAAGAAGGCGGCGGAAAGCTGAGCCAGTGCCACACGGGTGTTGTCCGTGACAATAACAAAGGCATCGTCGGGAAGCGCGACAGGGCGCTCAATTACAAAGATTCTGCACATTTTATTGTAAGCACTCATGGCATAGCTGTGACCGTCGGTCAGAGTACCGGAGATGCAAACAAACATGGAATCGGAAAAAACCTTTCTGGAATCACAGCACAAGGAGAGTACATCGGTTTGCGCGGGATCGATTCCCGAACGGTTGATGATTTCGGTATAGCGGATGACTTGCATCAGTTCATTCAACAACATGGTTTTTTTCCTTTCTGGTCCCTTTCTTAGGGGTAAAATTCATCAGTCTGTGATCAAATCCCACAGGGGGCTTACCGCAAAGCCGAAGAGCGGAATAAGCGAGGACCTCCAGAGAGTCGATCAAATTAACGGTTTTCAAAATATCCGAGGGAAGCTCGCGCCTGAGAAGGGAAAGCTCGGTGCAACCGAGAATCACCGCCTCACAGCCCTGCGCGGCAAGGGAGCCGGCGATCTCCGAAAAAGCTTTAAGATTGGGGGCTTTTCCTTTTTTTATCTCGTCGTAAATAATTCGGGAAATGATTTCCTGTTGCCGCTGAGAGGGAGTCAAACAGGAAATACCCGCTTGCAAACAAGCGTTGGCATAGGCACCGGAAGCAACCGTACCCTCCGTGGCAAGGATTCCCACGGTGGTAAGCTGTTCGCTTCGGCAAAATTCCACGGTCTGATCAATAATGTTGATCACAGGAACCGAGGAGGCATCCGAAATGCTGTCATAAAAGTGGTGCGCTGTATTACAGGGAATCGCGATGAGGTCGGCGCCCGCAAGAATCAGCTTTTGAACCTCGGCAATCATGGTATCAATGGGATTCTCTGTGGATCTCTTTAAAATAAAATCGGTTCGGTCGGGCGTGTCGGCACGGGAGGAAAGCAGAAAATTGAGATGCTGCTGATCGCGGTCCGCAAGGGTGTGCTCGGTAAGCATTTCGCAAAAGCGAATTCCTGACATGGGACCCAGTCCCCCTAAGATACCGAGGGTAATGGTTTTCATAATAAAATAACAGAACCTTTCAAAAACTCAAATTATTTAAAGCATTTCATTTGTTAATGCCATTGATCCGATGGACAGGCTTGGTCAAAAGCGAAAAATCCGCGAAAGGGAGCTTGGGATAAAAGCGCTTGAGGATCGGATAAAATAAAGCTTGCCTCCAAGAAATCGCTGTTCTCATGGGAAAAACGGATTCCCTCCGATGAGACGGGGATCAAAAAGAGCAGATATTCCTTATATTCGTTGGCAAGATCGGAAAGCTGCTCTAAGGTCAGACGGTCAAGATCTTTCTCAAGAAGCTTGACAAATACGCAAGAGGGATCTAAAAGATCCAGCAGATTTTTTCGTTTGCCGCAAAGAATGGAGACGATGCCATATTGGTAAAAAAGCTGTCCGGCAAGACGGTGCGCGCGCGCGTTGTTTCCTATAAAAATGGGAACAACGTTTTGCAAAAGCAGCTCTTTTGTTTCTTTCCGTGTCATAAATCCTCCCATAACCTACTTCTTTTTTTATTATACCACATTGTAAAGACCTTGTCAAATAAATTTGCCGGTTTTTCATAGATTTCTCATAGAATTTAACGAAAATGAAAAAAAGGGATCGATTGAGAAATTTAAGAAAAAAGAAAAAGGAAAAAAGATGAAAAAAATATTTTTAAAAAACTTGGAAATCTCTTGCAAAAAAACCGCTGACTTATTATAATAAAGAAGAGCAGAAAACGGAATCGAGTATGGCAGGCACAGGAGGTGAACAAAGTGAAAAGAGAAACGGTTTGCTCGGTGTTTTCCCATATGCCCACATTAAGGACCTCCCGCTTGATTCTTCGTCAAATGAGAGTTGCCGATGCGGAGGATATGTACTCTTACGCGCGAAAGGAAGAGGTTACGACCTACCTTTTGTGGTCGCCGCATCCCTCGCGGCAATACACAGAGGATTATTTAAAATATCTTCGGGGGCGTTACGCTTTGGGCGAATTTTACGATTGGGCGGTCATTGAAAAGGAAAGCGGACGGATGATCGGAACCTGCGGATTTACCCGCTTTGATTTTCCTCATAATTGCGGCGAGATCGGCTATGTTCTCAATCCCGAATATCATGGACGGGGATATGGAACCGAGGCGGCGGAGCGAGTCATGCGCTTTGGCTTTGAGGTGCTTGAATTGCACCGGATTGAAGCCAAATTTATGAAGGGAAACGAGGCATCGCTGCATGTTATGGAAAAGCTGGGAATGAGCTTTGAGGGATATCGGCGTGATGCCATGCTGGTCAAAAACGCTTATCGGACCATAGGGGTCTGCGCCGTTCTTCGAGATGAATTTATGCGAAAAAAATAAGGAAACGTGTGATTTTAACGTGTGATTTTTCTCGGCAGAACTTGACAGGGCATGAAATATGCGTTATAATAAGATCGGTGTATACATATGGAAGCCATGGGAATAAGTGGCTATAAAATTTAATACAAATTCAATTGAAAATAAAAAGACTCCGCGGAGTATGCGGAGGAGAACAGTGGAGGATAAACATGTTCAAATTGATTTTTTCATGCGCGTTTTTGTTTTTCGCCCTGCTTTTTGTGGGCTTGGGCGTGCTAAAGGGACGAAAGTATCTTTGGGGATATTCGGCGGCAAGAGCGGGAGTGGTCGCGGTGTCCGCTGTTTTATCAACGGTTTTGTCTGTCGTTGTTGCGGGCGCTATTGCGGATGCGGCGTATAACATGATTTTGAATATGGGAATCTTAGGGAACGCGGAAGGATTTTTAAGGGACATTCCCTCAGCCCCCGAGGCATTCCGTGCCATTGTAGCCATGTTCTTGGCTCCGGCGTTTTTCTTTACCTTTTTCTTGATTATAAAGGCAATTTTGAATTTGATCACCAAGATCGTGGCAAAGATCATTGTTAAATCGGTTCGCCGCTCTTCTGAAACCAAGTCGGAGGAAAATGATGCGGCAGCTGATACCGCAGAGGCGACAGAAGCGAAAGAAGCGAAAGAAGAGACAGAGATAACAGAGATAACAGAGAATCTTGCTGAAAATGCTGACGCGGAGGAAGTAGCTGAAATAGTTGAGGCGGCAGAATTGGCGGAAGATGAGAGGAATGAGAATAAAGAAGAGGTTCTCACGGAGGATAGCTCCCTTGGCGATGTCGCTTTGGAGGAGGCTTCCGCGACAGAGACAAAGAAGGATAAAAAGCAAAAGAAGGAGAAGAAGAAGCGCAATGCCGAGCTTCGCGCCACAGGAATCAATCCCTTGGGCATGCTGTTTGGCGGTGTCAGCAGCTTTTTGCTGTTGATCGTGATTCTGATCCCCTTTGTAGGTCCCATCACGGTAGCGGACGGCGCCATAGGACTTGTCGGGGCAAACAGCTCCAATAAGATCATCGGCGTGGTGGATGAAATCTCCGATGCCGCCGCCAATAATATTGGTTCTAAAACGGTAAAGGCATTGGGCGGAAACGTGATCTATTCCGCGCTGACCACCTATGAGGTAGGCGGACAGAAGGTTACTCTGCCCAAGGAAGCAAAATTCCTTACCGCAACAGGAAACGCCATTGCGGTGGTAGCCGATAAGGATGTTCCCCGCGCCGATGCGGCAGGAGAGGTTCGTGAGGTGGCGGAAGCCTTTTCCAACTCTACCTTGATCCCTGTGCTGGCACCTGAATTTTTGAACAGCGCCAACGCAAGCTGGGAGAAGGGAGAAGCCTTCCACGGAATCAAGAAGCCCGCGATCGGAGGCGAAAAAATGAGTGCGCTGACCGATCCGATTCTCGAAATATTCGGAAAATCGGACAGCAATACGATCAAGACCGATGTGGGAACGCTGGTAAACGTCATTGCCATTATGGTGGAGCAGGATGTGACAGGTCTGCTCAAAGAGGATCCCATGGGAATCCTTTCTCATGATGAGATCACCGCTTCAATCCTGTATGAGCTGTTGATGAACGAGAGAATGAGCCCCGTGGTAGGCGCGATCTCGGAATACGGCGTTCAAATGATGGGCGAGCAGCTGAATATGAGGAAAAATCGTGAGGGTATGTACGATTCCTTTGTGACAGACACGGCACAAATGATATCGGAAACGCTCGGTATGAGCGGGGAAGCGGCTGAGCGGACCGCGGCAGTGAATCACGGATATATCAAGCTGTTCGACCGCTACGGAGTGGATGTTCAGACAGCTTCTATCGAGGCGCTGACCGCCGCTACGGAAGCATGCTTCACATCTCAAACGGTGAATGAGGAAAACGTGGCTCTGTTCCTGAGCACCGCGTCTCTTACCCTGAATGACGGTCGGACGGTGGTTCTTAGCTCTCAGGAGACGCTTTGTGAGGTCTCTCTGTTGGTGGCGCTGGATCAGATCGATTTTGATTCCTCATCCATTACCAACAAGACCGTGGAATCCAAGGCTCTGTCCTTGGTTCTGAAGGAAGCCGCGATTATGATCGATGATCTGAAGGCGAACGGCTTCTCGGCAACAGGCTCAATTAAAAAATTAGGATCGATCTTGGATGCGTTCGCGGCAACCGAAACCGCGGGCAGAGAAAATACAGGACGGATCCTGTTAAGCATTCTGCAATCCGAAAAGGTATATTCCGAGGTCGGATTTACCCTTTTGGAGGCTACCGATATCGGTATGACCATTAACGAGAAATCTTCCACACACGGATATGTTTCTTTGATGGCTTCGTTGAGCAATACCATTGAGATCGTACAGATGTCCGCAAACAATGAGGATATTACGGAAAAGGTTGAGGTTCTGTTGGAGGATCTGACACCCGAATCGGCAGAGGTCCTGCAAAAGATGTCCTCCCCCTCGGTTATGACGAATCACGGTGTTCCCGAGAGAAGTGCTGACGCGACGGCAAACATGATGTCGGATATGTTCGGAAATCTGGCGGATGCTAAGGCAAACGGCATGAGTGACGAGCAATACGAGAAGGAAGCGAAGGCAACCTCCGACATGATCAATCTGGCGATGAGCGCAGGCTCCGGCGATTCCAACGCTACCTTCGGTGAGAATAGCGCTACCGGTATTGAAGCGTCTGAGTATGTGAATAATGTCTTTGAGTCTCAGGTTATTTCTGCCACTGTGGTCAATACGGTATATCCCGAGGGACAGAATACCCCTGTTATAGACCCGTTGAATTCCGAAAGAAGCCTGAGCGATACTGAAAAGACGGATATCCTGACCTCGTTAAATGAGCGCTGGGCAAATGCCTCGGATGCGGAAAAGGCAGACGTGGAATACCAAAAAACCTACATTGCGATCGGCGCTATGATGAATATTCCGATCCAGATTACCGACTCGGGAATTGTTGGCTGATCCGACGGAATTCGGTATAAGCTGAGGAGCTTAAATTAATGAATTTTTACGCTTTAATTTGATAAAAAACTCAGAGGGCGTACCAAGGTGCGTCCTCTGTTTTTATCGTTATATTCGCGGTGTAATATTTTCAAGAGAAAGGGGAATAATAAAATGAAAAAATATCCGCTAAAATTAAATCATATTACGAGATCTGCCATTTGGGGAGGCAATCTGCTTGCTGAAAAATGGGGAAGAGAGGGAAAAGGCGATAATATCGCCGAATCATGGGAACTGTCGGTACGAGAGGAAGCCATGTCCATTGTTCAAAACGGCGAATTGGCAGGGATGGCGTTAAAAGAAGTTTTTCAGCGCTTCGGATATGATTTTGTTTCTCCTCAATATGGAGAGGGAGACCGATTTCCTCTGTTGATCAAGCTGATCGACGCGAGGGAGAGCTTGTCGGTACAGGTCCATCCGGATGACAGTTACGCGGAACGTGTGGAGCACGATAGCGGAAAAACCGAAATGTGGTATATCGTGTCTGCCGAAAAGGATTCGTTCCTTATCTACGGATTGGAAGACGGGGTAAGCCGTGAGGATTATGCCCGTGCGGTAAAGAACGGGAATATCGATGGTGTTATGAAAAAACAAAAGGTAAAGGCGGGCGAGAGCTATTTTATCCCCGCGGGGATGGTGCATGCTATCGGAGGAGGAATTTTGATCGCGGAGATCCAGCAAAATTCCGATCTGACCTATCGGGTATATGATTTTAACCGACGTCAAAAGGACGGCACGCTTCGTACTCTTCATACAGAAAAGGCATTGGACGTGATTCGACCCTATGGGGAAGAGGAGATAGAGAAAATTTGCTATGAAAAGGGAAAAGAGGAAGATGGGGAGCTTTTGGCAAACAGTCGGTATTTCAAAGTAAGGAAGCGTGAGCTGAGAGATAGAATTGAAATGATACAGGGAGCGGAAAGCTTTGGCGCTCTGCTCTGTATTGACGGCGAGGGCAGCTTGGTTTATGACGGAGAGAGCTATCCCATCGCTCACGGTGACAGTTATTTTATTCCCGCGGGAATGGGAAAATACGCGATTGAGGGAAGGATGACTTTAATTTGTTCAGAGCTGTAACAGGGAAAAATAGGAGGATCAAAGCATGAGAAAAACAAAAATTGTATGTACGATCGGACCGGGATGTAATAACGAGGAAACCTTGACGGGAATGTGCCTTGCCGGTATGAATGTGGCAAGATTGAATTTCTCTCACGGAACCCATGAGGAGCATAAACAAAATATTGATCTGATCAAAAGAGTTCGCAAAAAGCTTGGCTTGCCCATCGCCATCCTGTTGGATACCAAGGGTCCCGAATATCGAATCGGTACCTTTCGAGATTCCAAGGTGGATCTGAAGGAAGGAGATCCGTTTATTTTTACCTCTCGGGATATTGAGGGAGATGAGACACAGGTTTCGGTCAATTATAAGGATCTTCCTTCCGAAATGCAGAGAGGGGATCGTATTCTTTTGAATAACGGTCTGATCATCTTTGAGGTGGAATCGGTACAGAATACCGATATTCATTGCCGTGTGATCGTAGGTGGCGAGCTGTCTAACCGCAAAAGCATGAGCTTTCCCAATAAGGTGCTCAAGCAGGTCTACCTGAGCGATTACGATAAGAGCGATTTGCTGTTCGGGATTGAAAACGGAGTGGATTTTGTGGCGTGCTCCTTTGTGTCGGTTCGGCAGGATCTGATTGATGTAAAGGAATTTCTCCGTGCTAACGGGGGAGAGCATCTGGACATTATCGCGAAAATCGAAAACCGTTCGGGGGTGGATCATATAAAGGAAATCTGCCGCGAGTGCGACGGTATTATGATCGGGCGCGGAGACATGGGCGTGAAGTCGGAGGCCAAGCGGTCTTAGCCAAGCGGTCTTAGGAAGACAACTCTGCCTTTCAACTCCT
>JAZSPS010000032.1:0-4241 GCA_045537595.1 Eubacteriales bacterium | reverse complement strand
CGTGGCGGTTTTGTAAAAAATAACAAAGAAAAAGAAATTAACGCTTCTCATCAATTTGCCTCGCAAGCTCGGCAAAGATTCTTCACCTTCGCAAGCTCAGAATGACACGAAATGAGGAGAGTGCGACAGATAAGCTTTAATTCTCGCACAAACTTTAGTACGTGTCATCCAGAGCGTAGCGAAGGGTCCTTGCCGACGTAGGAGGCAATACCATAAAAAGACCTTTCCCCAACAAAAAATAGTGCGTAGCGTTTGCGTGGGTAAGATTTCATAGCCATGAATTCATGACTTGCTTCTTTACCACCAAAGCACACCAACCATTCTCCTCAACCCGTTCAATAATTTGGAAGCCATTTTCCTCAAAACAGGAAATTACATCCTCCGATCGCTCAACAATGATCCCCGATGCCAAAATAACCGAATTCTCATCCATCAAAGAACCTACGTCCGGGGTCATGCGAATAATAATATCCGCAACAATATTGGCACAAATCACATGATACGGCGCCTGAGCTGTGTCCACCTGACGTAAAAGATCGGAAACATCACAGGTAACATTGTTTAAGCCGCTATCCTTAATATTTTCTTTGGCAACCTTAACAGCAACAGGATCAATATCGTATGCCTTGCATATTCCCGCCCCCAATTTGGAGGCACAAATCGCAAGAATTCCGCTTCCGCAGCCCACATCAAGAACACGAATGTCGGGTTTTACGTATTTTTCAAGTAATCCAATCACAAGACGGGTCGTTTCATGAGTTCCTGTTCCAAAAGCCATTCCGGGATCCATGCGAACAATAATATCCTCGTTTTTCGCCTCGTATTTTTCCCACGCGGGGACAATTACGATTCTCTCGCCAATGCGGATCGGCTTGTAATACGCCTTCCAAGAATTTGCCCAATCCTCTTCATTTATACCGCTTACACTGATCTTCGCGTCAATTCGTAAGGAATCAAATCGCTCTCTGAGAAAGGAAACCGTATCGGCGCAGCCGCCGTCTGCCGGCAAATATACCGACACCGACGCGATCGTTTTATCCGCATTGAGAATTTTTTCATCAATCAGATCGCCGTAACAGGTCTTTAAATCAATATCGCTGTAATCCTCGATCTGAAGATAATTGGAGATCATATTCATAACCGCGGTCACAGCATCCAGCTGTTCCAGCTTTATCGTTACCTTGATCTGTGTCCATTCCGCCTGATCGCCCCAATCCTCACAGGTGTAGTCTTTATCCATCTTCTCCTCCGTCCAATCTTATCCTATCTTATCCTATCTTATTTCTTATCAAAAATACGCTTAAAGAATCCGCTTTTACGGGAGTAATTGCTGTCCTTGCAGGCATCCGCAAAGGCACGCATATACTCCTTTTGCTTGTCATTCAAGCCCTTGGGGATCTCAATATTTGCCGTAAAGATCAAATCTCCTCTTCGGTTGGAATTGTTAATATAAGGAATTCCCTTTTGTCTCAGCGTAAACTGTGTTCCCGGCTGTGTGCCTTCGGGAATTGTAAATTTCTGATTTCCCTCCAGCGTGGGAACATCGATCTCCGCGCCTAAAGTAGCCTCGGTGACCGTAATCGGAACATCACAATACAAATTATAACCATCACGTTCAAAAATAGCATGCTTTTTCACCATTACCGTAATGATCAGATCGCCGGCAGGACCTCCGTTTCTTCCGTCACAGCCCTGAGAGCGAAGCGCGATCCGCTCGCCGTCATCAATTCCCGCGGGAATATTCACACTCAATTTTTTGTTAACCTTTACATAACCGGTTCCCTTACAGTTCGTACAAGGCGTTTTGATGATTTTTCCGCTTCCGCGGCAAGCGTCACAGGTGGTGGTGGACTGGAATGCCATACCGCCGATCCGTTGGGTAACGCGCTTCTGTCCCGAGCCTCCGCAAGCGGTACAGGTTTCCGCCTTCGTCCCCTTTGCCGCTCCGCTTCCGGCGCAGTCATCACATTTTTGAATTCGGTTAAAGGAAATATCCTTTTTCACACCAAACGCCGCTTCCTCAAAGGTCACCGTAACACGCGCGCCGATATCCTCGCCCCGCATGGGAGCGTTTCTTCTCTGTCCCGAGGAAGAGCCAAAGCCGCCGCCGAAAAAGCTGCCAAAAATATCGCCCAGATCACCAAAGTCGCCAAAGCCTCCAAAGCCTCCGAAGCCATTTCCTCCGCCGGCGGCAGGATCGAACGCCGCATGCCCGAACTGATCGTATTTTGCTTTTTTATCGGCATCGGAAAGCACGGCATACGCTTCATTCACCTCTTTGAATTTAGCCTCAGCATCCGCGTCCCCCGGATTCATATCCGGATGGTATTTTTTTGCCAATGAGCGATACGCCTTTTTTATTTCCGCCTCACCGGCGTCCTTGCCCAGTCCCAGTACCTCATAATAGTCTCGTTTATCTGCCATAAAGCCCCCATACCGCTCCTGCGGTTAAATGTTTAAAGTTCCGAATTTTTATGTCTGCTGTTTGCGTGGGATTCTGCCATTTATATACGCTTTTGCGGGAAAGGGCATTTTAACCCTTTCCCGCTCATTATAAGCATCCGAAAATCAGCTGTTTGTCTTATCCTCGTAATCGGCATTGTAATAGGTGCCGTCACCACCGTTGTTTTGAGAATCGTTACCGCCCATATTATTAGGATCAAAGCCCTGAGCGCCGCCCTGCTGGCTGTACAGCTTTTCGGAAAGAGCATAGAAAGCCTTCTCAAGCGCCTCAGTATCTGCCTTGATCGCTTCAGTGTCATTGGTAGGAATGGTTTCCTTCAGCTTATCGATGGCGGACTTAACCGCTTCCTTGTCAGCCTCAGGAACCTTGTCGCCAACCTCACCCATGGTCTTTTCAGCCTGGAACACCATAGTTTCCGCACGGTTCTTCACTTCAACCGCTTCCTTCTGCTTTTTGTCCTCATCCGCGAACATTTCCGCGTCTCTGACAGCCTTGTCGATCTCTTCCTGAGACATATTGGTGGAGGAGGTAATGGTAATATGCTGCTCCTTGCCTGTTCCCAAATCCTTAGCGCTGACATTTACAATACCGTTCGCGTCAATATCAAAGGTAACCTCGATCTGAGGAACTCCTCTGGGAGCCGCGGGAATACCGTCCAAAACAAATCTTCCCAAAGTGGTATTATTGGCAGCCATCTCACGCTCACCCTGCAAAACATGGATCTCAACGGAGGTCTGGCCGTCTGCGGCGGTAGAATAAACCTGACTCTTCTTTACGGGAATGGTGGTATTTCTGTCAATGATCTTGTTGAATACACCGCCTAAGGTTTCGATTCCCAAGGAGAGAGGTGTAACGTCAAGCAATAACAGATCCTTAACATCACCGCCAAGAACACCTCCCTGAATTGCCGCGCCGATTGCCACACACTCATCAGGGTTAATGCCCTTGAAGGGCTCCTTGCCGAGGAATTTCTTAACTGCTTCCTGAACCGCGGGAATTCTGGTAGAACCGCCCACAAGAAGAACCTTGTCAACCTGAGAAGCGCTCAATCCCGCATCGGAAAGAACCTGCTTGGTGGGGATCATGGTAGCCTCAACCAAATCCGCCGTAATTCTGTCAAACTCAGCTCTGGTCAGAGTAGCGTCAAAGTGGAGAGGACCGGCAGAGGTAGCGGTAATAAAGGGCAGATTGATATTTGTGCTTGCCATACCGGAAAGCTCGATCTTTGCCTTCTCAGCCGCTTCCTTCAATCTCTGCATAACCATCTTATCATTTCTCAGATCCACACCGTTTTCGGACTTAAAGCGATCAACCATCCAGTCAATAACTCTCTGGTCGAAATCGTCACCGCCCAAACGGTTGTTACCTGCAGTTGCGAGAACCTCAAACACACCGTCAGAAATTTCCATCAAAGAAACATCGAAGGTACCGCCGCCAAGGTCAAATACCATGATCTTCTGATCGGCTTCCTTATCCATACCGTAAGCCAAAGCGGCAGCGGTAGGCTCGTTGATAATACGGAGAACCTCCAAGCCCGCGATCTTACCCGCATCCTTGGTTGCCTGTCTCTGAGCGTCAGAGAAATACGCGGGAACGGTAATCACCGCCTGATTTACCGAGCTGCCCAGATACGCCTCCGCGTCAGCCTTCAGCTTCTGCAAAACATATTTCGTCTATGAAAAGTATCGGTGTCTGCGTATTGAAAAACGCCGTACTGCGCGCTTTCTCAATCACCTCACGCACTTCCTTAACGCCTGAAGTAACGGCGCTCAAAGTA
>JAZSPS010000034.1:0-40104 GCA_045537595.1 Eubacteriales bacterium | reverse complement strand
TAGGGCTCTCCGCTAACACGGAACTGTCCCTCATGAAGCTTTTCCGCATATTCACACGCTTCTTTAATTTTTTCAATATTGTAATTTTTCCCGGAGGCTGCCAAAAGCTCGAACAATTTATCACTTCCGAAATATTTTCCCTTTGATTCACTTGACATGATTTACTGCCTTTCTTCAAGAGTCCGACTATGACTCCTGCATCAGTCGGTCACTGCACTGACTTTTCAATTTTTTCAAAATGGCGGATTTCTCTATGCTGGTTTTGGATGCGTTAAAGATCACATGAAAGCGATAGATATCCTCATCCAATTCTACAATATCACAAATGTTCAGCTCATTTAAAATTCGATAAATATATTTGGATTTTATATAGTTAATGGCAGTCTCATCCGAAACGCCGTTAATTAATTTCATCAATGATTTTTGATCTAAAACACTTGTGCCGGAACGAAATTCCCTACGCAAAACTTTATAAACCCGTGCGAAATCCTCTCGGCTTGGGATAATATTTTCACTCATTGAAAAAGACTTCCCCTCGCAGATTTCACAATAACGTTTTTTTTGGTCTCTTATAGAATTGGCAAAGGTCTCCGCGATTCTCGCGTCCTGCAAGATCATTTGAACACTTGTTACATTTTTATATTCGTTAATGTCAATATTGAACAGAATATCAATACAGTCACCGCTTTCAAATCCAAGCTCACTCTCACCGACCCCAAAATACAGCGCGGTTAAGCAAATACCATCCCGCTCAAGCAATAACCGTGTATGCTTTCCTCCGCCGATATGTGTAATCTTTCTGACCGTTACGTTTCTCATGATAAACACAGGAGACGCGTTGCCAACACCAAAAGGCTCTAACAGAGAAATTTCCTGAGCAAAGCGCAAAGAAACATCAGACATCGTCAACTCGCAATCCGATTCCATACGAATTTTAAATACATCTTCGGTTAAATTATTTCTCGCGTATTCATTGATCTTTTTACGAAATTCATCCAAATTTGCCCGCTTAACCGTCAATCCCGCAGCCAGCTCATGACCGCCGTATTTTACAAGCAGGTCCTCGCAGTAGGTCAATGCCTCCACTAAATTCATGCCCTTAACGCTTCTGCCGGAGCCTTTTCCGTCATCCAACGGATTTTCTTCTCCCTTTGAGCCCTCAAAGGAGATTAAAATAGACGGCAAGCCGTATTTTTCAGTAATTCTCGAAGAGACAATTCCAATGATCCCCTGTTGCCAATCGTTGCTGTCAAGTACGATCACAAGATCATTTTCAATATCGGGAGAGTTTTCGATCCGCTCATAAGCGTCAACGGCAATCCTGTTTTCCTCGGTTTGGCGTTGGCGGTTGATCTCACACAGCTCCTCCGCGGCTTTCCGCGCCTTTTCTTCATTCTTCTCCAAAAGAAGATGAACAGCGATGGATGCATCACTGATCCGTCCCGCAGCGTTGATCCTCGGCGCGATTCCAAATCCAATCATTCCGGAGGTGATCTTTTTCTTTTTTGCTTCTTCCCCGCTTTTTCTGGAAGAAAACTCTATCAGCGCCTTCAGTCCGGGGCGTTCGGTATTTTCCATCAGCTTCAAGCCTAAGCTGACAATCAGACGGTTTTCATCGATCACAGGCATAACGTCCGCAATAGTACCTACCGCGGTAAGATCCGCGTATTTCATGCATACGCCGCGAATCCCGTCAATGGCAGGCTTTCCCGCGTCTCTAAAGCGTTTCATTTCACATGCGCAGATCACCTTAAATACCACGCCAACCCCCGCCAATTCCTTAAAAGGATACGGACAGTCCGAACGGTGAGGATTAACGACCGCGCAAGCAGGCGGAAGTATCGCGCGGCATTCATGGTGATCGGTTACAACAAAATCCACGCCAAGTGATGTGGCATATTCCACCTCATCATTTGCCGTAATACCCGTATCAACCGTAACAATCAGAGTTGTGCCTTCCCTCGCCAAGGCTTCTACCGCGGCATAGGATACCCCATAGCCCTCGCCTTCCCGCTTGGGAATTTTGATTCCCACATCCGCTCCAAGCTCACGCAAATACAAATACAGCACGGTAACCGAAGTAACTCCGTCCACATCGTAATCGCCATAAATACATATTTTTTCTTTATTTTCAACAGCGGATAAAATACGCTCTACCGCCTTTTCCATATCCGCAAGAAGGTAGGGATCATGCAAAATTCCCTGTTCAAGACGGAGAAATTTCTGTGCTGCCTCACATGAAGTATATCCTCGGTTGTAAAGCAATACCGCAAACAGCTCCGAGACATCCATCTCTTGCGCCATTGTACGAATGGCGGTATCTCTTGCTTCATCCCCGAAGGTATATTTCTGTTCCCACACCTTCTCTCTTTTTATTTCCCTCATGAGTTCAAACCTCGATTTCTTTGGTTGCCTGTTTCGCACCGCTACACTCAAAAAGAGCAGCTCTCCGCAGGCGCAAAACGCATCATAATATTCTGTGCGGCACGGATACCGTCAATGGCGGCGCTTGTAATTCCCCCCGCATATCCCGCTCCTTCTCCGCAAGGGTAAACCGCGCTGTGTCCCACCGCCGTCATTTCCTCCGTACGCAAAATTCGCAACGGAGCGGAGGTTCTTGTTTCCACG
Source organism: Eubacteriales bacterium (assembly GCA_045537595.1). Taxonomy (GTDB): domain Bacteria; phylum Bacillota; class Clostridia; order Oscillospirales; family CAG-272; genus HGM12713. The sequence goes on along the minus strand of JAZSPS010000034.1, from coordinate 37,476 downwards.
CCGCTTAAAATTGCCTCAGGACAGGCAAAGCCCTTTAATTTTCGCTCAAAGCTGCGAAGCCCTAATTTCAATTCTTCACAAATAAAGCTCGGTAAAATACGCTCCATAGAAGAGACTCTCACCTTTCCGTCGCGGTAAGTCGGCTCTACTTCTGTCGGTACCGCCCCCTGTGTTTCGTTCAGAAAATCACCTACCGTCTGAATCGGCGCGTAATAATCTCCGCCTCCCTCACGAAAAGCGGCATTTTCCAAATTTCTCTGAAAAGCGATTGCTTTTTCGGGAGTAGCTCCGTAATCCTCGGGACGTACCGAAACGCAAAGCGCTGAATTGGCGTTTTTACCGTCTCTCGCGTAACAGCTCATTCCGTTTACAACAACTCCGTTTTCCTCCGAAGCGGCAGCCACCACCTGTCCTCCGGGACACATACAAAAGGTATAAACTCCTCTGCCCGACGTAGTATCCGACAAATGGTATTCCCCCCGTCCCAATTTGGGGTGTCCCGCGAATTTTCCATACAGCGCGGTATCAATGTTTTTTTGAAGATGTTCAATTCGTACGCCAACAGAAAAGGGCTTCGGCTCTATGGCATATCCGTTTCTGAGCAACATGTCATAAGTATCCCGCGCGCTGTGTCCTACCGCCAACATCAAAGCAGACGCCTTGATTTCACCTTGGGTAGTACGCGCGCATACGGTTCCGTCTGCCATTTCACGAATCCCATCCAGACGGCAACGGTACAGCACCCGACCGCCAAGGGCTTCGATCTGCTTTAGCATTTTCTCTACGATCCCCAGCAAAAGATCGGTTCCGATATGAGGCTTTGCGGCAGTTAAAATTTCCTCGGGGGCACCAAACTCACAAAATCTGCGCAGTACATATGCCGTACGCGGATCATTGATCCTTGTTAAAAGCTTACCGTCGGAAAAAGTCCCGGCTCCTCCCGCGCCAAATTGAATATTGGATTCCGTATCAAGGATTCCTGTTTTAACAAACAGCTCGTGCTTTTTACAGCGCTCAGCAATACAATCCCCTCGGTCGATGATAACGGGACAATAGCCGTTTTCGGCAAGAAGCAACGCGCAAAAAAGTCCAGCCGGACCCATTCCGACTACCAAAGGCGGAAATTCGGTCCTTTTGCTTCCCAAGGAAATATCCAATTTTTTATCATACAAGGGGGTAATGGAATACCGTGTAGCAGTAGGGCGGTCGATTTCTTCCCGATCCTTGGAACGGACCGCTACCGAATATACGAGCTTAACATTATCCTTTTTTCTCGCGTCCACCGAACGCTTATAAATATCAAAACGAAGTCGTGCAGGGTTGACCCCTGCACGCTTCATTTCCGACGCGGCAATGCTGCAAGCTTCTTTTTCATCGGTATCAGGTGATAGGCATATGCCGTTCAACAGCCAACCGATCTCTTTTTCTTCGTTTATTGTTGCCATTGCTGCATCCTCTTTAAATAAATTTTTGCGTTATTCCGTCCGTTTTATTTATGATATAATACGCCTCTGATGATCCAATTGCTTCAATATTGGCGAGCTGACTTTCGGTTTGCTCCTCTGCCTCAAGCCTCTTCTCGGTATTGGTTGCGTAAAGCCAAATAGCTGTAGCGATCAACAAACAGAATATAAAAGCAAAAATATTCATTTTTCTGTTTTTTTTCACGACATAACTGCCATCATCGTACATTTCCTTCATTTGCTTGCGTTTTGACATTCGATCCTCCGATTTTCCATCCCATCACTCAGACAACGATCTATTCTTACCATTCTTACTATCCTTACTATCCTTACGGTGTTTCTTTGTGTGATCGTTCTGACCTTGCGGTGCCAACATATTATATAGCGCTTGCTTGAGCGTGCTATAATTATAGTTTCTTTCCAAATTTCCGTCTACAGACAGTGAGATTACTCCTGTTTCTTCAGAAACAACAATAACAATGGCGTCGCTGATCTCAGACATACCGATTGCGGCACGATGCCTTGTTCCCAAATCCTTGTTAATATCATCCTTCGTTGAAAGCGGTAAGAAGCAGCCCGCGGCGCAGATTCTGCCCGAGCGAATAATCACCGCTCCATCATGCAAGGGAGCCTTGTTAAAAAAGATATTCCGTATAATAAACGGAGAAATCGCCGCGTCAACATAGACTCCGGATTTAATATACTCGCCAAGCTTTGTCGACCGCTCAATAACGATCAGCGCTCCTACCTTATCACGGGAAAGATCGCTGACGGCGGAGCAGATCCCATCAATTTCAGCATTTAAAATCGCCATGTCCTTAGACTCAGATCCAATATTAATATTTCGGATTCCGGTCAACGAAGTTCCTCCCACCTTTTCCAGCGCGCTCCGAAGCTCGGGCTGAAACAAAATCAAAACCGCAAGAACCCCAAGCTGACGGAAATCACTGAAAATAAAACGGATCGCCGGCATATCGAAGGTGTCCCCCAACAGAGAAAGCACAAATATACAGCCTACGCCGAGCAACAGCTTTCCCGCACGGCGGTCACGCACAAAACGATAAACCAAAAATAGGATACTGGCAAGTAAAATAATATCTATCGCATCCAAAACATCCATTTCCTTAATTGTGGAAATGATATACGTACTCACATAAGATTTGATCGAATTCCACAGGATATCCACCAATCCACCTCTTTCAAAAAAACAAATATATTATAAACAACAAAAAACACGGAATCTACCCAATTATAATTATAGCACATTCGCAATTTGAATTCAAGAACTTTTTTGATATTCCGTAAAAAACTTTATTTATTTTTTATAAAGAAGGCAATCCGCAAACATTTTTAATTTTTGGCGAAAAAAACTTGCGTAAGCTATTGCCTTTTTTTTTATTTTATGGTAAAATAATTAAGTATTGTCACATAATCGGCTCTCAAATTTGTATGCCGAATCACAATAAGGAGGAAGTATGACAAACTTTTTTATCATCTTGGCAATTGTTTTGTACATGGCTGGTGTCGTGTTCATTGGTATACGTTGCTCCAAGAAAAACAAATCAACCGATGATTTTTATTTGGGCGGACGCAAGCTCGGTCCCTTTGTAACCGCAATGAGTGCGGAAGCATCCGATATGTCCAGCTGGCTTTTAATGGGACTTCCCGGTGTTGCTCTCGCAACAGGATTGGCGGAAGCCTTTTGGACTGCCCTCGGCTTGGCGATAGGTACATATTTCAACTGGCTTATCGTGGCAAAAAGAATCCGCGTTTATTCCGAGAAGACCAACGCAAGCACGCTACCTGATTTCTTCTCCAATCGATTCCGCGATCATTCGGGCATTTTAACCGCTGTTTCGGCAATCATTATTATCGTGTTCTTTGTTCCCTACACCGCTTCGGGCTTTTCCGCGATCGGTAAGCTGTTTAATTCACTGTTTGGTGTAAATTACCATATGGCGATGATCATTGGCGCTGCCGTTGTTGTTCTCTATTCCGTAATTGGCGGCTTCCTTGCGGCCAGCACCAGCGATTTTCTGCAAAGCATCATCATGACCGGCGCTTTGATCTTTGTTACGATCTTCGGTCTTGTTAAAGCAGATGGTATTACCGCTGTTGCAGACTCTGTCTCCAAGCTGCCCGGATATCTCAGCATCACTTCCATCTATAATGATGGCATCGCTTCTAAGTTTAGCGTTATTACCATTGTTTCCCTCCTTGCGTGGGGATTGGGATACTTCGGTATGCCCCATATTCTCCTTCGGTTTATGGCAATTGAGGACCGTCAAAAATTAAAGCTTTCCCGCCGAGTAGCATCGGTTTGGGTCGTAATCTCCATGGGAATCGCTATTTTTATCGGCGTGATCGGATACGGCATGCTCAGCAACGGAACCATTTCCGCGCTGAGCGACCCTGAAAGAATCATCATTGAAATTTCTAAGGTCTTAAGCACCTATAACTGGGCATTCGCGTTTATTGCCGGCTTGATCATCTCCGGTATTTTGGCTTCCACCATGTCTACCGCTGACTCTCAACTGCTCGCGGCCGCCTCCAGCGCTTCGGAAAATATTATTAAGCGCTTCTTTGTAAAAAATATGTCCGAAAAGAAAACCATGCTGGTTGCTCGCTTGACCGTTATCGTGATCTCTGTAATCTCGGTTGTTTTCGCGTGGAATCCCGACAGCTCGGTATTCAGAATCGTTTCCTTCGCCTGGGCAGGCTTTGGAGCAACCTTTGCCCCTGTTGTGATTTTTGCCCTGTTCTGGAAGCGCACCACCAAGTGGGGTGCCCTTGCCGGTATGATCTCGGGCGGTGTTATGGTATTTGTATGGAAATTTGTCATTGCGGAGCTTGGAATTGACATTCTGACCATTTACGAGCTGTTGCCCGCGTTTATAGTTGCATGTCTGGCAATTGTTGTCGTCAGCTTGCTGACCCCCGCTCCTTCCAAAGAAATTACCGATGAATTTGATGAAGTCAAGATGATAAAGTAATTTCCAAATCTATCTTTAGATAAAAATATTTTAAATACGGAACCTTGTTCCAAAAATTTTAGGCAGGCAAAGCGAAAATAGCTTTACCTGCCTTTAAAATTTGTTACAGCATCAATGATGATGTAACCCCAAGAGGAGGGATTTAACGAAATAACAAAATTTCTCCATTGAGTGCTAAATAAAAAAATTCGGCAGTACATACAGCGACATTGGCTGTCGGTACTGCCGACTGGTGCGAGAAACGGGACTTGAACCCGTACGGTGTGAACCACACGCCCCTCAAACGTGCGCGTCTGCCAGTTCCGCCACTCTCGCATGCCACCGCGATTGCGGCAACAGATAATATTATACACTTTTTTTCAAAAATGTCAATACCTTTTTTGAAATTTTTTAAAAAACTTTTATGACTGTTTTGTTTCTTTTGTTAAATCATAATATCCTTTAATGGATTCCCTGTTTTTCAATCGAGCCTTCTTTCCTACAACACCGAAAACAAGGGATATAACGATCTCAAACCCCAAATAAATGCCAAAAGCGGCTAAATATGCCCACAGATAGATCTCATCGATCCTCGTCTCGGAAGAAAATCGGCTTCCCATACTCAAAGCCCCCGCTAAATATCTGGTTCCTCCGGCGATAAACGGATAAAACATAAGAAAGAGGCTGATTCCCAAATGTACTGCTCCGGCGATCAACATAGAGCACACGGTCAAAGCAGGACGAAATTCCAGCGTTTTAAAGGATTCCCGATAGTTCATCGCTCCCATTACCGCACCACAGGTGATAAACGCGATCACCGCGCGCATTACTGAGGTAGCGAAGTACCCGATATCCGCAAAGGAAAGAACGATTTTCACAATCAGAGCTGTAACCAGAAGATTTAAAAGGCATGCGACCACCATACAAATAAGAGCGACACAAGCATTTATAAAGATCTGCTTTTTCATTTTATTCCTCCTTATGTACTTACGTAGCAATGCCATAATTATATCATAATTTTCATATAATTGCAATACCCTCACTTCCTAAATTCAAGTAATTTTGTTAATCAAAAGGTCACCTTATGAAAATAAAAATCGGTTTTTTCGCGATCCTGCTTTGTCTTTCCTTGCTCATCAGCCATTCCCTTTTTTCAATCGCGGCTTTTTTTGCCGCTCTTACTCACGAATTGGGACATATCCTTATGGCTCATATTTACGGTATACGTTTAAAAGAGTGCTCCGTTGGCTTATATGGAGCGGGGATTGTTCCCGATGACACAGTATTTTCTTATAAAAAAGAGATCCTCTTATGTCTGGGAGGGCCGATGGTTAATTTTATTTTGGGAGGACTTGGAATATGGTTCAAGCTATATACCTACGCTGAATTCTTCTACTTTTTTATTTTTTCATCCTTTTCCTTTGGTGTTTTAAATTCTTTGCCGATTCAAGGCTTTGACGGAGGAAGGATATTGTATGCTCTTCTTTCTCTTTTCTGCTCGCAAAGGATCGCGGAGCGTATCCTTACCGCCCTTTCCTTCTGCCTCATTTTTCTTTTATGGTGTTTTTCTGTTTATCTGCTTCTCCGTGCCTCCGAATCCTTGTCACTGTTTATTTTTTCGCTCTCTCTTTTTTCCAGAATCTTTATTCGGGAAAAATAAAAAAATCCACATTCATTCGTACATATATTCACAAAAGATATTCACAAAAAATCGCAAATCGATGCGAATATGGAAGGATCGTTGAGAAAAAAAGCGTTTTTATAAAAATATTTCCAAAAAACGGAGGTTTTTTAAAAAATAAGCTGTTTTTTGTCGTTTTTTCAAAAAAATTTACAAAAGATATTGCAATTTTAATGAATATCTGTTACAATATTCGCAATGGCTGATGAGGGCAGTATTATGCATGCTTTTTTGTGTGTACAATTCTGCCCTTATCAAAGTATTTCTTAAATTACTTAAATTAAAGGAGTATTTATGCGGAATGAAAAAAAAGCTGATCGAGCTAAAAAATATCTGTAAGTCCTTCGATGGCGAACAGATACTCTCAAATGTTAATCTTTATATCAATGACCACGAGTTTATTACATTGTTAGGTCCGTCGGGCTGCGGCAAAACAACAACCCTGCGAATTATCGGCGGATTTGAATCGCCGGATGAGGGTGATGTTTACTTTGGCGGTGAACGAATCAATGATGTTCCTCCGCACAAACGACCCGTCAACACCGTATTTCAGAAATACGCTCTGTTCCCCCATCTGAATGTTTACGATAATATTGCGTTCGGTCTGAAGTTGGCAAAGATCAATAAAGATGAAATCCGCGCCAGAGTTTCAAAAATGCTGGAGTTGGTAAATTTAAGAGGATTTGAAAAGCGCAATGTCAATCTTCTCTCCGGCGGTCAGCAGCAGCGTGTGGCAATCGCGCGAGCGCTGATCAACGAGCCACAGGTCCTTCTTCTTGACGAGCCTCTCGGCGCTCTTGACCTTAAGCTTCGTAAGGACATGCAGGTGGAATTAAAAAATATTCAGACACAAACAGGTATCACCTTTATTTATGTGACTCATGATCAAGAGGAAGCCCTCTCTATGTCCGATACAGTCGTCGTCATGGCAAACGGAAAAATACAGCAAATCGGTTCTCCGACCGATATTTATAATGAACCGATCAACGCTTTTGTCGCTGACTTTATCGGCGAATCCAATATCATTGACGGTATTATGCTGGAGGACTATTTGGTAAAATTCGCCGGACATACCTTTAACTGCTTGGATAAGGGCTTTTCTCCCAACGAAGCGGTTGACGTTGTTATCCGACCCGAGGATGTGGATGTGGTATCCCCCGAAAAGGGAATGCTCCGCGGTCAGGTTACCTCTGTCACCTTCAAAGGAGTACATTATGAGATCATCGTGGATATTAATGGCTTTAAATGGATGATCCAAACCACAGATTATGTTGCCCCCGAAGCACAGATCGGTGTTTATATTGAGCCCGATGCCATTCACATTATGAAAAAATCCGAATACTCCAATATGTTCGGAGACTACTCAACCTTCTCGGAGGAAATGGAACATCTTTCTGATGTTACGGAGGATGTGGAAGAATGACAAGAGCAACGAAAATGAAAAACGACAATCGCTCCCTGTTGCAAAAATATGCGGCAGCTCCTCATATTTTGTGGTCGGTTTTGTTTGTGATCGCTCCCTTGATCTTCGTCGCGTATTATGCCTTTACGGATGCCGGCGGTGCCTTTACTCTGTCCAACATCGCGGAGTTTTTTACTCCTACTTATCTGAAAATTTTCTTTCGTTCGGTAAAGCTTGCCTTGATCGCGACCTTTATTTGCTTGCTGATCGGTTACCCCATTGCCTACTTTATTTCCAGATGTAAGCCTAAAACACAGCGGGTGCTGATCCTTTTGCTGATGCTTCCCATGTGGATGAATTTTTTGATCCGTACTTATGCGATTATGGTATTGATTCAGGATACGGGAATCATCAATTCCTTCCTCGGAAAATTTGGCATTGGACCCTTTCATATTTTGGGAACAGAAAGCGCGGTGATCATCGGTATGGTATACGATTACCTTCCTTACATGATCTTGCCTATCTATTCTGTAATGTCAAAATTGGATCATCGGCTGGTCGAGGCGGCAGCGGACCTCGGATGCAATAGCTTGGCGGTGCTGCGAAAGGTTATTTTTCCCTTAAGCTTGTCCGGTGTTATTTCCGGAGTTACCATGGTTCTTGTTCCCTCCATCAGCACCTTCTATATCTCCCAAAAGCTGGGCGGAATCGATATGCTGATGATCGGTGACGTCATCGAGCAGCAATACACCGCGTCCAACTACAACATGACAGCCTCTCTTTCTCTGGTTCTGATGCTGATCCTTTTGGTAGGACTTGCTATTGTGAACCGTTATTCGGACGGTGACGGAGGAGGTATGATGCCATGAAAAAAATATCCAATCTGTATATCGCGCTTATTTTGATCTTTTTGTTTGCCCCTATCGCTGTTCTTGTGTTCTTTTCCTTTAACAGCGGGGCAAGTACCTCGGCATTCAGCGGATTTTCCTTGAAATGGTATGTTGAGCTCTTCCGAAACAGTGAGATCCTGAACGCGCTGAAAAACTCCCTGATATTAGCAATCGCTTCCTCTTTGATCGCGACAGTATTGGGAACCGCCGCGGCGTTTGGAATTCACCATATGCGAAATAAGCATACACGCCGTTCTCTTATGACCGCTACAAACATCCCTATGATGAACCCCGAGATCATTACAGGTATTTCCTTGATGTTTCTCTTTGTTTTCGTGGGCGGGCTGATCGGCTTAAGGACTAAGCTAAACTTTTGGACAATGCTGATCGCTCATATTACTTTTAATCTTCCTTATGTAATCTTAAATGTCTTGCCTAAATTCAAGCAAATGGATAAGGCTTTGCCGGAGGCGGCATTGGATCTGGGCTGTACCCCATTGCAATCCTTTTTTAAGGTTCAGCTCCCTGCCATCCTGCCGGGGGTTCTGACAGGCTTAACCATGGCGTTCACTCTGTCTCTGGATGATTTTGTCATCAGTTATTTTACATCGGGCGTTGATTTCCAAACTCTGCCCGTTTTGATCTACAGCATGACAAAGAAAAATGTCAAGCCCACCATCTATGCCTTGTCCACCATTATCTTTGTAATCATTTTAATTCTTTTGCTCTTTTCCAATCTTGAGAAATCCTCAGATGAACGTATGCAAGCCAAAAAGGCGAAAGAGGAAAAGAAACGTCAAGAAGCTATCTTGCGCGCGCAGAAAAAACGCAGACAAAATAAAGGACAAACACCGAAAACCTCAATTTATGATAAAAAAAGAAAAAATTCCTATTGGGGAAAGATCATCGCGGTTGTCTGTGTCCTTGTTGTGCTGATCTCGATCTGCGTGGTTATCAGTGTTTTCTCTGAAAAGACCTTGACCTTGAATGTTTACAACTGGGGCGAATATATCTCCGACGGCTCGGAGGATTCCCTTGATACCAACAAAGCCTTTGAGGAATATTGCCGTGATGAGCTTGGTTTGCGCGTAAAGGTCAATTATGTTACCTATACCTCCAATGAGGATCTGTATGCGAAGCTATCAACCGACGCCGTCAGCTACGACGTAATCATCCCCTCAGACTATATGATCGAACGGCTGATTGCGGAGAACCGTTTGGAGGAGCTGGACTTTTCCAATATTCCCAATTACGATATTTCCATCTCCGAAGATTTTCGGAATCTCTTTTACGATCCCGAAAATAAATATTCGGTTCCCTACACTTACGGCATGGTCGGGGTGATCTATAATGCGAATGTGGTATCCGAAGAGGATATTGGGGATTGGGATTTGATGTGGAACGAAAAATACGCGAAGCAAATCATTCAATTTAATAACTCCCGTGATGCCTTTGGTACTGCTTTTTATAAGCTGGGCTTGGATGTTAATTCCACGAATACAGAAGACTGGGATAAAGGCTTTGAGGAGCTGAAAAAGCAAAGACCCTTGCTGAAAAAGCTCGTCATGGATGAAATCTTTAACATGATGGAATCGGGAGAGGCAGCCATTGGCGCGTACTATGCCGGTGACTACCTGACGATGATGGAAAATCAAGCTGAGAATGTGGATCTACAATTCTACTATCCCGAAAATACCAATTTATTTATTGATGCTATGTGTGTTCCCAAAGGATGCCAGAATAAGGAATTGGCAGAAATGTATATCAATTTTATGCTTAGCCGAGAAGTGGCAATTGCCAATGCGGAATACATTTGCTATGCCTCTCCCAACGCTTTGGTATACAACGATGAGGAGTATATGGAATATATGGGTGAGGACTGGTATGATATTCTCTACCCCGCCGATTTTGATTTTGCTTCCTCGTATCAAGCCAACAGTTTCCATGATTTAGACAAAGAGATTAAGGATTATCTCAATAAAAAATGGACTGAATTTAAAAACGCAAGTTAAAAAAGTTGCGCCTATCCTATAATGACTATCCTATAATGAATTGGAGGGAGATGTCCCGTGAAGCTTTACACAGCGGATGCCATTATCGGCGAAGACAGAATGATTGGCGTACGCCGCCATGAGGAGCGTTTCACCGAAGATCTCCACAGTCACGATTTTATAGAAATAATTTATATCCGCGACGGTGAAGTCGATGAATATGTGGACAACGTAAAATATTCCGTAAAACGCGGAGATATGATTTTTATCAATCGCGGCGCTCAGCATGCCTTTACAACAGAATCCGGCTTTTGGGACACGGAAATATTTTTCTCTCCCAAAGTGGTAGAGGATGGTATTATTACGCCCCAAAACGCTCTGGCTCTGCTTTCTCTTACCGCTTTTAATGAAATGCGCAAGGATCAAAACGGAGGAATCATTTCCTTCCGCGGAGAGGAACGGAAGGAAGTGGAATTTATTCTGTCCGCTATGGTCAATGAATACAACAATTCCCTCGTATCTTCTCAATCGGTCATCGCCAGCTATTTAAGTATTCTTTTTACTAAAATGCTCCGTAAAGCAGAAATGGCGGAGGGAGATAGCATTATAAATGACGTATGGCAGGATCTGAAGCGATACATTGAGGAAAATTCCGAAAAGCATATGACACTGGCGTCCCTTGCGACAAAAAGCTTCTATAACCCCTCTTACTTCAGCCGTGTTTTTAAGCAAAAATTCGGGGCTTCCCCTACGGAATATATCCGTGAATGTAGGATCAACCGAGCCTTGGAGCTGCTTCAACATGAAGATCTTTCCGTTGATGAGATCATTTCAAAGGTTGGTTTTACCGACAGAAGCTCCTTTTATCATTCCTTTGCCAAGCGCACAGGTTTGACCCCCGCTGAATACCGTGCGAAGCACAAAGGCTAAAAAGTAAAAAAAACACACAAGCAATATTAAAAATCAGTAAAAAAAAAATATTGAAAAAGCCACCTTTCTGTGCTATGATTATTGTACAAATAATTTAAATGACAGAAAGGTGGCTATTTTCTATGAAATTAAATTTTGAAGCCTATAAAGATAAGGTAAGAGCCTGCTGGATCGGTAAAAATATCGGCGGCACCATGGGAGGACCTTTTGAGGGAAGGCGGGAGCTTTTAAATGTTACAGGCTTTGTAACCGAGGCAGGAGAGCCTCTTCCCAACGACGATCTGGATCTTCAGCTGGTATGGCTTCACGCATTGGAACAGCTCGGCCCAACCCATATTGACGCGGCATCTCTGGGCGAGCTTTGGTTAAACTATATTCCCCCTCATTGGAATGAATACGGTAACTGCAAGGCAAATATGCAACGGGGACTGAGACCGTCTCTTGCGGGAGACGTTGACAGCAGCTGGAGCCACTCCAACGGCGCGTGGATCAGAACCGAGATCTGGGCGTGCTCCGCTCCCGGAATTCCGGAGCTGGCGGCTAAATATTCGATTGAGGACGCAAAGGTGGATCACGGTGCGGGCGAAGGAACACCGGCAGCCGCTTTTGTTGCCGCCATGCAGTCTGCGGCATTCGCGCTAAAATCTTTGGAAGAATGTATCGAGGTGGGACTTACGGCAATTCCCTCCACTTCCCGTGTCGCTCAAAGCATTCGTCTGGTTCTTGATTATTATAAGAATGGAAAAACTTGGGTAGAAGCAAGAAATGCCGTGCTTGAGCAAAATGCCGATATCGGAAACGGATGGTTTGAAGCTCCCTCCAATGTAGCTTACGTGATCATTGGTTTAATTTACGGCGAAGGAGATTTTAAAAAATCTATGCTTACCGCCATCAATTGCGGAGATGATACCGACTGTACCGCCGCAACCGTGGGAGCTACCTTGGGCATCTTGTACGGAACCAAGGGGATTCCCGCCGATTGGTCCGAGTATATCGGAGATAAAATCATTACGATTTCCCTTTCTTGCGGAGGGCTTGGAAGAATCTTCTTCCCACAGACCTGCACGGAATTGACCGATCGTGTTGTTGCGCTTGCTCCGTTTGTCGTATATAGTTATAATCGCCGTTATAGAACAATCGGATATCACAGAAAAAATAAGAATCCAATGACATTATCCAATGATCCGGATGAGATCCCCGAAAATATTTGCGAGCTTTACAAGGAAAACGTGACAAAATTTTTCAAGCCGGAGTTAGAGACCTTGAATCCCTACTCCATGCATTTTGAAGAAACCGTCATGGTAGCTGATGTCACTCTGTCCGAGCCTGTCATTGCCCCGATGGGAGAGGTCAAAGTGCATATAGATTTCAAAACAACCTCCTTGTTTGAAAGAAAACCATATACCGCCTCTCTCCGTTGGATCTTACCCGATGGCTTCAGCGCGGAAGGACGCAGATCCCTGTTTATTCCCGATGTAACTGCCCACACAGAGAATATTACCTCCTATGATTTTACAATAAAAGCAGGAGAGCAACTCTCCTCTGAAAACCGCGTAATTTTGGAAGTAACACCGCACGGCAGACACACAGCAATGTATATCTCCTTTGTCCTGCTTGGATAATAGGAGAGCTTGGCTTTACAAATTGAACAGCACATGTTAAAAAACAGCACCCACCGAAATCGGTGGGTGCTGTAAATATTTGTAGCTCTTTTGCCAAACGTTCGCAAGAATTGCAAGGCAATTCTTGGCTCGCGGCAACGCATTGTTCGCACAAATGTTGTGCCGCGTATATTATCTCTTCGAGAACTGAGGCGCACGACGTGCTGCTTTGAGACCGTATTTCTTTCTTTCCTTCATACGAGGGTCACGAGTCAAGAAGCCAGCAGCCTTAAGAGCGGACTTATAGTTCTCATCAGCCTGTACAAGCGCACGAGCAAGTCCATGACGGATAGCGCCTGCCTGTCCGGACAAACCGCCGCCGTTAACTGTTGCGATAATGTCAAACTTTCCTTCGGTTGCTGTTGCGCCGAAAGGCTGGTTAACGATCAGCTTGAGTGTTTCAAGTCCGAAATATTCATCAATATCCTTTTTGTTGATGGTAATTACACCGGTGCCGGGAACGATACGAACACGCGCAACGGATTTCTTTCTTCTTCCTGTGCCGTAAAAATAGGGCTTAGAACTTGTATACATCCTTGTATCCTCCCTTAGTTAATCTCAATTGCTACGGGCTTTTGAGCCGCGTGCATGTGCTCTGCGCCTGCGTAAACCTTCAATCTGGTCGCAGACTTTGCACCGATGGTGTTATGAGGAAGCATTCCCTTAACAGCAAGCTCCATAGCAAGCTCGGGCTTGGTTGCCATCAAAGTCTTGTACTGAACTTCCTTCAATCCGCCAATATAACCGGTATGACGGCGATAGTACTTCTGCTCCATCTTTCTGCCGGTCAAAACCGCTTTTTCCGCATTAATGATAATAACGAATTCACCGCAATCCACATGAGGGGTGAACTCAGGACGGTGCTTACCGCGAAGAATGGTTGCGGCTGCCGCTGCGACTCTACCCATGGGCTTGCCGGCTGCATCCAAAACATACCACTTGCGCTCAACCGTTTCTGCTTTTGCCATAAAAGTTGACATTGCAAATTCCTCCATAATCGTATAAATATTTTATCATGCTTGCCTATTATACCATGGGTTTATCCTCTTGTCAAGAGTTTTTTTAAAAAAACTCAAAAAAATTAATTTAGATCTTAAATATCTCTCGTTTTCTTTGAAAATCACCCATTTTTCTCGTAAATTCTCATCCCTTATTTTTATTTTTTTATTTTGGTATCGTCATAAGCCATATTCTTTGGGCATAAATTGTAACAAAACAAAAAAACGGAGGTCCAATAAAACCATGAACAATTTATACAAGCCCGAGGGTACACTTTTGCGGATGTCGGAAAATCGGGAATATATCTCTTCCCTTTCGGGATTGGAGCGGGCTATGAACGAAGGCAAGATCTTGGAATCCACGGTTCTGCTCTGCGACAGCTCTATGCGGCTGCATGTGGATCTTTATGGGATTCGCGGGATCATAGAACGTAACGATGCTGTTTTTTGCAGAGCGGGAGAGGAAATTAAGGACATTGCTGTCATCACAAGAGTGGGAAAGCCCGTCTGCTTTAAAATAAGAGGATTTACTAAGGTTAACGGTGAAACGGTTGCGCTTCTTTCCCGTCGGGCGGCACAGGAGGAGTGTATCCGAAATTACCTATCGGGCTTGATCCCCGGAGATATTATTCCGGCAAAGGTTACGCATCTGGAAAGCTTTGGGGCCTTTGTTGATATCGGATGCGGAATTGCCTCTTTACTTTCTGTAGACTGCATATCTGTTTCCCGAATCTCTCATCCTTCTGACCGTCTTTCCGTGGGCGATAGCATTTATACCGTTATTAAAGCCATAGATCCAACGCAAAACCGTATTTTCGTCAGTATGCGGGAGTTGCTTGGCACTTGGGAAGAAAATGCCGCTTTTTTTGAAGCGGGACAAACGGTTTCGGGGATTGTACGAAGCATAGAAAATTATGGTGTATTCATTGAGCTTGCTCCAAATCTTGCGGGACTTGCCGAAATTCGCGAAAGCACCTGTGACCGAAATCTCGCTGTCATAGGTCAGTATACCGCTGTTTACATAAAAAACATTATTCCCGAGCGAATGAAAATCAAGCTGGTATTGATCGATTCCTATAAAGGAGATTTTCCTCGCTCACAGATCAAATATTTTTTGGATTGCGAAAAAATCCATCACATCGATTCATGGCATTATTCTCCCCCCACCGCTTCCAAGATTATTCAAACGAATTTTTCGGAAAATTAATGAAAAAGTGATGATCGCCCTTGCTTTTCTTCCATAGATATGCTATAATTTATGATGAAATTATTTAACATAATTATCCATGACTTAATTTATTTATAAATAAGGGAGAATTGAAAATGCGACTGACATTTGAACAAATTAAGGAAATTACAGTAGGATCTGTCAAAACGGAAGTGATCGATGGCGGTATCCATTTTAATAAATGCAGCGACCGTCAAATTGCGGCTTGGTATGATCAAAAAGAACCGCTGGGAGACCGTTCACGCGCCACAACGGGAATTCGCTTGGATTTTCATACCAATTCCCAATCCCTATCCTTCCGTGCGCTTGACGGAAGGAACTATGAGCTGTTTATCGATAATCTCTTAAACAAGAAATTTTCTTTAAACAACGGTGATACGGCTTTTGCGGAGCTTCGCGCGCCTCTTGGAGAAAAAAAGGAACAATATCATGTTTCATTGGTCCTTCCTTGCCATTCTCCTGCTGTATTAGAGTATGTAGAGGTAGATGACAACGCTTTTGTCCGCCCCCACCGCTTCGATTGCAAAATGCTCTTTATCGGCGATTCCATCACACAGGGCTGCGCCGCGATATATGACGGTTATTCTTTTGCCTACCGTGTTTCTCGCTTCTTTAACGCTAACAGCGTGATCCAAGGAATCGGCGGCGCGTATTTTCACGAAAATTGCTTTGATTCCATCGACTTTGATCCCGACTATGTTTTTGTCGCATACGGAACCAACGATTTCGGACATTATCACACCTATGAGGAATTTTGCAAGCATGCCGAAGCACATCTCGCCTTAATCGCGAAGGAATACAGCAATAAAAAAATCTTTGTCATTTCTCCTATCTGGAGAGGAAAAAGAGACGGCAAGGCAATGGGAACCTTTGAAGGATGCCGCCGGATCGTCATTGACATCGCCAAAAAATTCGGCATGATCCACATTGACGGCTTGAGCTTGGTTCCTCCGATTCCCGACATGTTCATCGAAGATTGCCTCCATCCCAATGATATGGGATTTTCCCTCTATGCCGAAAATCTAATTCGAGAGTTGCTGAGATATATTCCGCTTAACACACTTTAAATATCTATTGCTATTCTGTCATATATTACCGAAAATATATTTGAATAGTACACCCCCCACCTTTGCGAAAAAGGTGGGGGGTGCTGTACAAGTATCACGAACTCAATCCGTACTGCTTACCCTTTCGTTAGGAGTGAAAAGTGTAAAGCTAAGAGGTAAGAAGCAAAAATTCTCGGTCGCTTTGCGCCCGAGAATTTTTGGTGAAATATTCGAACTTAAATCCGAACCTCACCATCGTGGTATAAAGTTTGGCTTTGCACTGCACTTCGTCGATAATTGGGTGCAGGCACTGCCTGCTGGTGAAATATTCGAACTTAAATCCGAACCACACCATCGTGGTATGAAGTTTGGCTTTGCACTGCACTCCGTCGATAATTGGGTGCAGGCACTGCCTGCTGGTGAAATATTCGAACTTAAATCCGAACCTCACCATCGTGGTATGAAGTTTGGCTTTGCACTGCACTCCGTCGATAATTGGGTGCAGGCACTGCCTGCTGGTGGAGACATGGGGGCTCGAACCCAAGACCTCACGGATGTGAACCGTGCGCTCTGACCAACTGAGCTATGCCTCCTTGCTACATTCCTATAAAAGTATAGCACAGGAGGCATAAAAATGCAAGAGGAAAATAAAATTTTTTTAAAAAAATGTTAGCTGATCGGTTTCGCTTAAATTGTCAAGAACATGATTTTTTCTTAAAATCTCAATGACACTTTTCGTCAGCTTTGCGCGAATACGCAAATCATCCACCGAAAAGAATTTTTCCTCATTCCGCGCGTTAATAATATTTAGCGCCGCATTATCTCCCAAGCCAGGCAATGCGGAAAACGGCATACGAATCGCTCCGTTTTCAGGCAAAAAGGCATATGCGTGAGATTTTTCAATATCAATCGGCAAAAAGCGAATTTTTCTTGCCATACATTCATTGGCAAGCTGCAAGCTGGGAATTGAGCTTTGCTCCTTCGGCGATGCTTCTTTTCCACGCTTTTCAATATCCTTGATGGTGGCTACCACGTTAGATCTTCCCTTCATAATAATCTCCGCGTCAAAGCCACCCGGTGCCACAGTAAACATAGAGCAATAAAAAGCAATGGGAATATGAACCTTATACCATCCCAAACGAATTGCCGACATAACATACGCCGCCGCGTGCGCCTTCGGGAACATGTATTTGATCTTTTTGCAAGAGGTAATATACCATTCGGGAACATCGTGAGCACGCATTTCCGCTTCCCAATCGGGCGTCAGCCCCTTTCCCTTTCGAACACTTTCCATGATCTTAAAGGCAAGGGCATTTTCAAGACCGTAACGAATCAGATCCAGCATGATACCGTCACGAGTACCGATTACCTGAGAAATATCACAGGTTCCCGCCTTGATCAGATCCTGCGCGTTTCCAAGCCATACGTCGGTTCCGTGCGTCAATCCCGATATCTGTAAGAGATCCGCAAAATTTTTCGGCTTTGCGTCAACCAAAACCTGCTGCAAGAAGCGGGTACCGAATTCGGGAAGACCAAAGGTGCCGATAGGCGCATCGATATCTTCGGGAGTAATACCAAGAGGCTTGGTGGAAAGAAACAGCTCATAAACATCGGGGTCATTCATGGGTACGTCCATAACACTGGTATCCGAAAATTTTTCCAGCCACTTATATTTTGTCGGAATATCGTGTCCGAGCTCATCCAGCTTGAGGATCGTATCATGCAGATATGAAAACGCGAAGTGAGTGGTTACAATATCGGAATGAGGATCGTCCGCGGGATGCTGAACAGGCGTAAAGTCGTAGACCTCATACTCTCTGGGAATAACAATAATTCCTCCCGGATGCTGTCCCGTTGTTCGCTTTACACCAACGCAATTTTGAATAATCCGTTCCATTTCAGCGCGTCCGATGCTAACGCCCTTGGTCTCAAAATATTTGGCAATAAATCCAAATGCCGTTTTGTCCGCAAGAGTACCCAAGGTTCCCGCGCGGAATACATTTTCGGCTCCAAACAATTCTTCGGTATACTTGTGAACTCTTCCCTGAACATCACCTGAGAAATTCAAGTCAATATCGGGAGATTTATCACCGTAAAATCCAAGAAATGTCTCAAAGGGAATGTCATGACCGTCCGCGTTGAGCTTAGCTCCGCATTTCGGACAGGTTGCATCCGGCAGATCAAAGCCCGATCCAACACTTCCGTCGGTAAAGAATTGGGAATATTGACAATTGGGGCAGTAATAGTGTGGGGGCAAGGGATTCACTTCGGAAATTCCCGCCATTGTAGCCACGAAGGAAGAACCAACAGAGCCTCGTGATCCAACCAAGTATCCCTGACTTTCGCTGTACCACACCAGTCTCTGCGCGATCATATACAATACCGCGAATCCGTTTTTGATAATGGAGGTCAGCTCCTTTTCCAACCGCTTGCTGACAAGCTCAGGCACAGGGTCTCCATACATGGATCTCGCGCGTGTCCAGCATTTTTCCTGAAGTTCTTCCTCCGCCCCCTCCATATTCGGCGTATAAGAGCCTTTCGGGATCGGACGGATCACCTCAACCATATCATTGATCTTATTGGTATTTTCAACGACCACCTCATAAGCCTTTTCAGCACCTAAATACGAGAATTCCTCTAACATTTCATCTGTGGTACGAAAATAGATGTGCGTATCCTTGTCCGCGTCTTTAAATTTCATTCCCGCAAGCAAAATTTTTCTATAGATCTCGTCATCCTTGTTTAAAAAATGAGCATCGCAGGTAGCCACAACAGGCTTTCTATATTTTTCGCCCAGCGCAACGATCCTTCGGTTCAGCTCTCGCAGCGCCTCCTCATTTTCCACTCTTCCCTCTTCCAGAAGGAAGTGATTATTGCAAATAGGCTGAATTTCCAAATAATCGTAAAAGCTTACGATCTCCTCAATCTCATGATCGGGCTTGTTTTCCAAGACCGCTTGAAACAGTTCTCCCGCCTCACACGCTGAACCTATGATCAAACCTTCCCTGTGCTTTTCCAGCTCGGTTTTTGGGATACGGGGATTTCTGCGGTAGTATTCTAAGTAGCTTTTTGAAATCAGCTTGTATAGATTTTTAAGACCCGTTAAATTCTTTACTAAAATGATCTGATGATAGGTTTTCTGATGCAGCGGATCGGACTTTGTACTCATTTCATTTTGCAGATCGGCAAAATTCTTGATATCCAGCTTTTCCAGTTGTTGCATCATACCAAAGAAGATCATCGCCAGCATTTCGGCATCATCACAAGCACGGTGATGATGAAAATCCCCCAGCTTATAATGATCCGCTAAAATATTCAGCTTATGCGATTTCAATTGAGGATTTAAATACCGTGACAGGGCGACCGTATCCAAATACGCGTTGGTAAAAGAAATGTTCAGATTTTTTGCCGCTACACGGATAAAGCCCGTATCAAAATCCGCATTATGAGCGATTAATAAACGGTCTCCCACAAAATCCAAAAATTCGGGTAAAACCTCGTCAATGGTTCCGGCATCGGCTACCATTTCATCCGTAATCGAAGTCAGCCTTGTGATTTCCTCAGGAATGGGACATTCAGGGTTTACAAAGGTATTGTACCGTTCCAATATCTCGCCGTTACAAATCTTCACCGCGCCGATCTCGGTGATCTTGCAATTGGCGGCGGATAATCCCGTGGTTTCTATATCGAAAACGATAAATTCATCCCCGAAACCGCCCGCATAGCTTCCGTATACCGCGCTGGCAGTATCATTGACAAAGTATGCCTCCATGCCGTAAATGACCTTCATATCGCATTTATCGGCAGCAAGCATTGCCTCGGGAAAGCCCTGAACATTGCCGTGGTCGGTAATAGCCACGGCGGAATGTCCCCATTTTTTTGCGATCTTAACCGCAACGTCGGGAGGAATGAGCGCGTCCATGGTAGACATATTGGTATGTAAATGCAGCTCGACCCGCTTTTTTTCCGCAGTATCAAGCCGTTCCTTCTTGGAGATCACAGCGATATCCGTATAACTCATATACAGCTCGTCATCATTGCGTTCGGTCTTCAGATATCCGTGCACCGCCACAGCCATACCGTTTTTTACCGTTCCCGCCAATTCATTGGCTTCCTCCGGCTGCATGGAATAATGCTTTACGTAAATCGACGCGTTCCCGTCGAAAATTCCAAAAGAGATATTGAATTTATCTCCCGCACGATTTGCCTCTTTGGTAAAAGAAAACACCTCTCCCAAAAACACAACGTCACGAACAGGACGGTTGATAGAAGCAATCGGCACGGGATTTATGGGAAAGGTCACTCCAATCACATATTCGGGAGCCCCAACAATAAATTCCGAAGCACCGATTTTCACGGTGTTTTCGTCTATGCGCTCCGCCATAACATTTTCATTAAAAACAGAAGCAAGACGAGGAAGCTTGACCTCATCTGTATCGGGCGTTAAAATCGGCTCACCGACCCGTGCCTCATGAGAATCGTATTCCCTCTCCGCGGCTTGTATCTGCTTATCAAGCCGCTCCAATTTTTCTCGGTAAGCATCAGACATTTCCGCTGTTCTGAATTGGTCTTGCTCCAAAATCACCCTTCGTGTAACCGAAAACTCACTGAATAAGATGTTTTCCATTACCTTGGGGGTATTGGCGTCATTAAGAAGTCCCAAGCCATGCTCGGAAAAAGGAATATTGACAGTCAAGACCTCATCCGTCAGTTGATAGGTATAGGAGGAAAAGAATCCTTTAGCGACAATGCCGATCCTCTCCGTCTCCAACAATAATTGGGGAATGTATGCTTTTGAAAAAAGCTCACTCGGATAATGGGGAAAGATTTTAAAGGCAGCCAATTTATAAATCTCGGCAACCTGTCCCTCAATCTCATACAAGGTTTCCTTATCAATAATGTAGGAAAAATCCGCATAAACCTCCAAAAGCCTTTTTTCCTTATCAATTCTTGTTTTGGTAACAATTCCCGATCCAAGAATCCGACCGATTTCATCCGATGGCAAATATTTATTTAATAATTCTTTCAACGTTTTCTCGGCCATTTTTCTTATCCCTTTTTACTTTTTTTACTTTCTAATTTCTAAGCTTTTTTATTTCCTCGATCAAGCAAGAAACGATTTCAGCCTCAGGTAGCTTGCGAATGATCTCTCCTTTTTGAATCAAAACCGCTTCTCCCTTTCCGCCGGCGATACCAATATCCGCTTCCTTAGCTTCTCCAGGACCGTTTACCACACAACCCATAATCGCTACCTTAATGGGAAGATTCATTAAGCCTTCCTCTCTCGCGCGCGTCTCGAATTCCGAAACAAGGGAGATCAGATCAATTTTTGTTCGTCCGCAGGTAGGACAGCTGACAATGTCCATACCGCACTGTCCCTCTATCCCCACCGCTCGCAAAATCTTCTGCGCTGCGTAAATTTCCTCCACAGGATCATCTGTCAGCGAAACACGAATGGTATCTCCGATGCCGTCTACCAGCAATGCGCCGATTCCCACCGCGCTTTTAATGGATCCCATTTCTCTGCTCCCTGCCTCCGTCACGCCAAGATGAAGGGGATATGGACATTTTTGTGCCAACAGACGGTTTGCCATAATCATATTATAAGGATTGGACGCCTTCATGGAAATTACAATATCGTTAAAATCCGCTTTTTCCAAAAGACCGATATGATACATGGCGCTTTCACAAAGTGCCTCGGGCGTGGGCGCTCCATAACGCGCCAATATCTCTTTTTCCAATGAACCGCTGTTTACACCGATCCGAATGGGAATTTTCTTTTCACGACAGATCATGCATACCGCGCGAACCCTATCATCGTCTCCGATATTACCGGGATTGATTCGAATCTTATCCACCCCAACCTCGGCACATCGAATGGCTACCTTGTAATCAAAATGAATATCCGCAACCACAGGAATGGATACTCCCGCGTCTTTTAAATAGGAAATCGTATTTGCCGCCTCAAGATCGGGTACGGTAATACGGACAATATCACATCCCGCTTTCTCCAAAGCGCGGATCTGCGCCAAGGTTGCCTTGGCATCATGGGTATCGGTATTGGTCATCGACTGAATGGCAATCTTCCGGCAGCCGCCGATAGCCGTCTGACCGATTTTTATCTCTTTTGATTCTCGTCTGCTTTTATTGTAATCCATATCTCATCCTATACAAATAAATTTAATACATCCTTAACAGTAATAAAGATCATAAACGCGAATAGAATCACGATTCCGACAAAATTGATATACGCTTCCACATCTCGGTTGATAGGCTTTCTCCGAATCCCCTCAATAAGCAGGAAAAGGAATCTTCCTCCGTCCAAGGCGGGAAAAGGAATAAAATTAAATACGCCTAAATTGATAGAAAGAACCGTAATGATATACAAAAAGCTGTAAATTCCCACCTTTGCCGCATCCCCTACGACCTCGGCAACTCCCACAGGTCCCGAAACGGCCTCCATACCATATCTTCCCGACAATAAGCCAAAAATGGAATCATATACCATTTTCACGGTAGAAACCGATCGATAAAAGGAATGCTTTAGCAAATTCGGTAAATTGGTCTCCTCCGCGTACGGAATAAAATCATAATCTCCAAAGCTTACTCCCGTATCTTCCATGATTGGGAAGGATACATCCTCCACAAGAAGCTTTTCTCCATTGCGGATTACCTCAATGTCAATGGGCTCATAGCCTTGGTTCATGATCTCATAAACCATTTCATTTCCCGTGTGAACACGGGTTCCGTCTACTTCTACAATGCGGTCTCCCACCTGTAATTTTTGATTTGACAACGCATCGTCATTAAATTTGGCGATGGTTGTTGAAACCAGGGTTCCCTGAGAGAATACCATAACCGTCATTAAAAGAAAACCCAAAATCAGGTTCATGCACGGTCCTGCCATAACGATGAGCATACGCTTCCAAATGCTTTTATTGCAAAACGCGTTCTCATCCTCTGAGCTTTCATCCTCCCCTACCATGCTGACAAAGCCGCCGATAGGCAACAGCCGAAGCCCGTATTTGGTATCATATTTCTTTGATTTCCATGAAAAAATCGTAGGACCCATTCCCACGGCAAACTCCTTTACCGCCACACCGCAAAGCCGAGCGGTAATAAAATGCCCCAATTCATGAATGAAAATCAAAACGCCGAATACGAGCACCATTAAAATAAAATATAACATAGAAAACAATCCCCTTGTAAATTATAGCCGTAACAAGGTTGTCAAATTAAACACGCAAAATTTTTGATGTCAGCTCCCTTGCCTCTTTGTCGCAAAGAAGGATCCCCTCCAGATCATGCACATTCTTTTTTTGCTCCATTGCCTCTACCACAGAGCAAACCGCCTCAGTAATGGTATAAAAAGCAATTTTTCCCTGAAGGAACTCTGCCACCGCCACCTCATTTGCCGCGTTCAAAATCGCGGGAAGAGCGCCTCCCTTTCCGATACAGTCAATGGCGCACTGTAAAAGTCGAAAGGTATCGGTATCGGGCTTTGCAAAGGTCAGCTTCGCTATCTCAAACAGGTCCAGCTTTGGGATCACCGCTTCCGTGCGGTCAGGATAGGTCATGGCGTATTGGGCACATAACCGCATATCCGGCACCGACAGCTGCGCGATCACGCTGTTATCAATATATTCCACCATAGAATGTATTATACTTTCACGGTGCACCACAACACGAATTTTCTCCGCCGGGACTTGGAACAGATGGACTGCCTCAATCACCTCAAAGCCCTTATTCATCAATGTTGCCGAGTCAATTGTTATTTTAGCCCCCATAGACCATGTTGGGTGTGCCAAAGCCTCCTTGACCCCGATTCCCCGAAGCTGCTCCTTACGCTGTCCGAAAAAGGGGCCTCCCGAACAGGTCAGTAAAATGCTTTGCACTTCCTTGGACTGACCCGCCCGCAAGCATTGAAATATAGCACTGTGCTCACTGTCCACAGGTAAGATATCCACCTGCTTCTTGCGAGCACGCTCGGTTACGATCTCTCCCGCAACCACTAAGGATTCCTTATTCGCCAACGCCAAGCGCGCGCCGGAATCAATTACAGCTAAGGTGGGAAGCAAGCCCGCCTGTCCGATGATGGAATTCAAGACCACATCTCGCTTTTCGCTTTGGATCATTTCACAAATGCCCGACGGTCCGGCAAAGATCTGAATATCGGTATCGGCAAGACGAACCTTTAGCTCTTTTGCGGCGACCTCATCCGCCATAGCTACCGATCTCACCGAAAATTTTCTCGCCTGCTCTTCTACACGCTTGTAATTTTGATTGGCGCTGATTGCCGTCACCGACATGGAAAGACGGTCCGCAACTTCCAAGGCTTGCTCGCCTACAGAACCGGTAGAACCCAAAACAGCAACCTTTTTTTGCGTAAACTCGGACATTTTATTCCTCCATTATTTTTTAAGAAATGAATTTATATCAATTGAATTCCCGTCAATCCCATAAAGAGACAAATGGCGCACAGACCTAAGGAAACCGCCAGAATCGAATCAAAACGGTCAAGCATTCCGCCATGTCCCGGGAAAATTTTTCCGAAATCCTTAATGCCGAAATGACGTTTGATAACCGACATGATCAGATCGCCAATCTGCGAGATCAATGAAATAATCACGCCGCATACGACCAAAAACCAAACATTCGCGTTTTGTCCGAACCAATGATCAACCACCAAGCCGAAAACTACAAAGCTCAGGGCACAAAATACCGTTCCGCCTATACTTCCCTCAATCGTCTTTTTGGGGCTAACATCCTCGATCAATTTATGCTTTCCCAAAAAATATCCTGTAAAATAAGCAAACGTATCCGTCACCCATGCTCCGATAAAGATCAATAAATATAAATACTTACCGATCTCACCGAAATCACGTATGTAAACAATGGCGGATAAGGCGGCAATACTATACAGCGACACGGTAAATACAGCCAAGGTATTGCCAAAGGATAATTTCCCGTGAGACCATATGATTAAGGAAAACAAATAGACCAAATACAATGAGGCAACGATAAAGGAGATCATGGCATAATGAACCATACTATCCAATACGCGAATCAAAATGGGAGATGCCGCCGCGAATCCATAGATCGGCAAAACAACAGACAGCCTTTTCTCGATTCCCATGCATTTAGAAATTTCATATATGCAGATCATACTTACCAGCGAGACTGCCGCGGGAAAAATAATTGTATTTGAAAAAATAAGTACAGGCAGCAATACACAGATCGCCACAACAGCGGTAATAATTCTCTTTAACATAACAAGCTCCTTTGATCCTCGATCATACTCCTCCAAAGCGTCGTTTCCGTGTTTTAAAGACCTCAACGATCTCATCCACATCGTCAGCCTTCATATCGGGCCATAATTTATCCATAAAATACAGCTCGGCATAGGCAGCCTGCCATAAAAGGAAATTGGAAATTCTCAGATCCCCGCCCGTCCGCACGATCATATCCAGCTCGGGAGACTCATGGGTATATAGCGCGTTGTTGATATCGCTCTCTTCCACCTTTGTCCTTCCCTCTGCCATCAAACGGTTCATGGCATATACAAGCTCGTCTCTGCCCCCATAGTTCAGCGCGATATTGATTATATACTGATTTTTTAATGAAACCTGTTCGATGCACTCCATTTTTTTGCGCATACCCTCGGTAAACGGGGCTTTGTCTCCCAAAAAGATAAACCGAACATCGTTTTTCTCCAATTCTCTTTCACATTCATCAAGATATTGATCCAACAAGCTCAAAATCGAATTGACTTCTTTTTCGGGGCGCTTCCAATTTTCCGTTGAAAATACATAAAAGGTAGAAGCCTTGATCCCTACCTCGCAACAGCGGCGCATGACCTTTTTAAATGCGTCCGCTCCAAATTTATGACCATATTCCCGAGGCATGCCTCTCTTTTTCGCCCACCGTCCGTTGCCATCCATAATAAAAGCAATATGCTGAATCGGACATACTGCCTGATTTTCTGCCTCTGCTTGCTTATTTGCCACGTTAATCATCCTCCTCGTGAATATATATGAAATACATACAAAATCGGGACGGGCAAAAAACCCGCCCCAATATTCAAATTCAGATCTGCATAATCTCTTTTTCTTTTTTTCCTGTAATTCCGTCGATATCCTTAATATACTTATCGGTAAGATCCTGTACAGACTTTTCGGAAGCCTTTTGCTCGTCCTCGGTCATTTCTCCGTCTTTTTTCATCTTCTTGCACAGATCGTTGGCGTCTCTGCGGATATTGCGAATAGCAACCTTAGCATCCTCACCCAGCTTCTGAACCTGCTTCACAAGCTCACGGCGTCTCTCCTCAGTAGGCTGAGGGAAGATCAATCGAATGACCTTACCATCATTGGTAGGTGTAATTCCAACATCAGATGCCAAAATTGCCTTTTCCATATCCTTTAAGGTTGTGGTATCGTAAGGAGTAATGGTAAGAGTTTTCGCGTCGGCAACACGGACGTCTGCCATGGAAGTGATCGGCGTAGGAGCGCCCCAGTATTCAAAATTCACTTTAGAAATAACGGCGGTATTTGCCTGTCCCGCACGAATGACAGCAAGGTTTTCCTCATATACCGAAAGAGCTTTCTTCATTTTTTCCTCAAAATCTTTGGTGTTCAGTTTCATAATTTCCTCCGTATGTAATCTTTCAAATTTCTAAAATATAACTTATTTTTAATCAATTTTTAATCAGCAATGGATCTCCGTGCCGATCTTCTCGCCCATCACCGCACGGTAAATATTCATAGGATCCTTCAATTCAAAGGCATAGGCGTTAATGTTGTTTTCCATACAGAACGTCGCCGCCGAAAGATCCAACGCCTTTAACTCTTGGTCAACGATCTGCTTGTAGGTAAGCTCATCGTAGCGAACCGCCGTAGGATCCACCTTCGGATCGGCAGAATAAATGCCGTCAATATTTTTCGCCATTAAAACCACATCGGCACCAATCTCCGCGGCACGCAAGACCGCTGCTGTGTCAGTGGAAAAGTAGGGAGAGCCCAAGCCACAGCCAAAAATAACGATCTGACCGTTTTCTAAAGCCGCAACGGCATCTCTGGTTACATAGCGGTCAGCAAAGACTTGCATTTCAACCGCGGTCATAACCTTGGTGTTCAAGCCTGCTTGAATAAAGGTATCCTGTAAAGCCAAGGCATTAATGGCAGTAGCCAGCATTCCCATGCTATCCGCGCGAACACGGTCCATCTTACCTCCCTGTCTGCCGCGCCAAATATTGCCCGCGCCAACAATAATTCCGATCTGCACCCCTTGATCCGTGCATTTTTTCAAGACCTCGGCTATAGAAGTGATAAAATCAAAATTAAGGATACCGTCACTGCCCGCCGCAAGCGCCTCGCCGGACAATTTTAACAAAACACGTCGATACTTTGGAGTTGAATTTTGCATAAGTCTTCAATCGCCTTTCCTTATGATACAACAATAATAAAATGTTACCATGTATATTTTACTACATTTTTATCTGTTTGTAAACACCTATTTTAGACTTTTTTATGAATTTTATTTCTTTCGTTATTTTTTTCGATCCAACAGGTATTTTATAAAATTTATAAAATCAGCTCTAAGACGACCAATGCGGAAAGCATGGAGGGAACGCCGATAAGCATACCGTATAATACAAATTTCAGTGTTGAAAGCTTTACACGGTTTTCTTTCAGTAAATTGGTCCACATAATTCCCGCCAAAGCTCCAATGGGAGTAATGAAGGCACCAATATTCGACCCAACAATGGTTGCGTATATTTGCGGTGCTTCGCCGCCAAAGCCTAAAATTTTACTAAAAAGAACACTCATGGGAATATTGTTCAAGACATTAGAGGAAAGGAAGGACAAAATTCCATAGGAGAAGGAGCTATGATCAACACTTAAGGCTTCCGAGAGAAAATATGTAAAATTATGCTCTTCCAAGGCTAAAACGATCACAAACATTCCCACAATAAACGGAATAATTTCATAGGGAATCTTTCGAATAGCTGTAATCACAGGCACAAGAGATTTTTTACGGACAAGCAAGCAGATTGCCGAGCAAAGGATCGAGGACACACCCATTCCCAACGCGATCAGCCACATTTCCACGCCAATATATTGAGAAACAGCCAACAAAATTACGCATCCCGCCAAATGAGATAAGGAGACCCACATCAGAACTCGGTCGTTGATCGGAGAGATTATAACGGCGGTATTTACACTTCCCTTTAGTTTTTTGTGAAAAACGACCATCATTACCGTAAGTGACGTTAGTCCTACCGCCGCGGTAGGCAACGCCATGGTCGTCAAGTATTCCGCGAAACCAATTTCAAAGGCCCCGCAAATATAAATATTGGTTGGGTTTCCGATCAATAAAAACAGGCTCCATGTATTTGCCGCTACAAACTCCATAATCAGATAAGGGATGGCATCGATCTTGGCAGCCTTGCAAAAATGACAGAGAAAAGGCGTAAAGGTCAAAATAACAATATCATTGGAGGTAAAAACGGTCAAAGCAGAAATCACACAATACAGCGACAAAAAAATACGGTGCTGATTATTTCCCGACCTTTGAAGAACGATTCCGGAAATATAATCAAAAAATCCCGTCTGATCCAGTATTAAAGAAAATACTGTCATGGAAAGAAACAAAACCAAGATCCGAATGGGATTCACCGAGGAATCGGCACAAAAAGCCCGAACGATCCCCTCCGAGCTTACCTTTCCGCAAAGCAGCATGCCAAAAGCGCCGCACAGCGGAATAAAGGGATAAATTTTGAACTCATATTTTCTTTTTTTTGTCCATTCCGATTCGTTCGTATTTTTCGATTTCCTTGAGGATATAGACAGAGGAAAAGTAATTTTCGGACAAAATAAAATGCTGAGAATAAATAATACAATTGTGATCATCGCGATCACCAACACGCTGTTCATATTCCGATCCTCTCCCAATAATTTTTCAAACAGCCTATATTATACATCTTTCCCCAAGCATTGTCAACCGAAAAACAACTTCTTTTTCTTTTTTATTTTTCTCAATGAAATTTATTGCGGATCGCAAATCGATTGTACCAGCGTCATAAATTTCTCAGCAGCGATCCGTAAGCCTTCAGCCTCTTCCTTCTCCATTTCCAATCCGGCATGACCTCTGACAAAATTTTATAAAAGTCCGAGGAGTGATTGGGCACCAAGAAATGAACCAGCTCATGCAGTACTACATACTCAATACACTCCATAGGAGCACAGATCAAAAACTTATTAAAGGTAACAGTTTTCTTAGAGGGGCAACAGCTTCCCCATCTGGATACCATACATCGATACCGAAGCTCGGGAAACTCAACGGAATATTCGGATAATTGCTTTATTCCTTGGCGGCAAACAGAGGGAATCGTTTCCTTTGATAACTCCTCCAGATGCTTTCGTATGATCCTTTTGATCCATTCCCGATCCTCTCGTTCGCAAATCACATATAAAAAAGCCTCCTCAATGAAAGCTCTGTTGTCATTTCCCTGTAAAAGCTTAACCGTTCGTTCCCTGCCGAAGATCGGGATCACACATCCGTCATTGGGAAAATCTCCCTTTAAAGGCATGTGGCTTGAATTTTCTTTAAGTTTTTTTTGTGAGGAAAAAATAAAAGCCTCATTTCTTCTTATAAAATCCTCCACACCCGATATTCCAACCCGTTTCGGGGCGGAAATAAGCACACCTCTGTCAGAATGGATCCTCATATTAAAATTTTTTACCTTTTTCCACGTCAGCTCATAGGATAAAAGAGTTCCATGTAAATCAATATATTTTTTCATAACATAATCCTGCCGATATTTTTTGTTTTATAAGATTATTATATCAAAAAAACGACGGTTTCGTCAACAAAAAATTCAGACATAAAGAAATATAGATAAAACGGGTCATCTCAACCCGTTTTATCTATTTCATCTCAACAAAAGATCTCAGATCATGGTGGGAGCCGTAAACAGCATTTCCCGTATGGCGGTATAGATATAAAAATAATCCCGCGGCGGAAGAGGATTTTCTCCCTTTCCGCACTCTACGGTAAAGGACGGAAGATTCAACGCGCCAATCGCCCAATCGGTCAAGCCGCCATAGGACGCTCCTCCCTCGGGAATACCTAAGGAATATCCGCTGATTCTGGATAAAGCCTCCGCGATGGAACGGGAGCGAGGCGCCGTTCGATTACAGCCGGTGTAATAAATTTCCTCTCCCTGTGTGTGGAAGCTCATGATCATTCTCAAATTTTGACAGTAGCGAATATAATTGCAAAGACAACCCACCTCAGGCTCGCTTTCCGGCATTTCTCCGCTGAATTTACCGGGAGAGCCGCCCAAGATTCCAAGCTCTGCCTCTATTTTTTTATATTCGGCAAACCCCGCGTTGTAGTTGTGATTCAGATCCACGCCTCTGGCATTGGCTTGCCACCGGCTAAAATCATTACTGCCTCCGTTCATTGCCAAAAGTCTGTCATACAGAATATGGCTGTTATCCACCCCATTGATCTGATAATCCACGCCGTCGGGATTCAACATGGGAACAACATAGATCGTGCGAGACGAAAATAAGTAATTCAAACGTAGATGAAACGCCTTGCAATTATTTTTGTACAGCTCGCAATATTCATTAATAAACCGAAGAAGCAGAATCGACGTGATCCACTCCATTCCATGGTGCGCGCCAACATATAAGACGGACTTTTCTCCCTCTCCTAAAGCCAAGATCGGAATTCCTCTGCCCAAAATTGACTCCCCGATATACGACACAGACAAAAACGGATAACGTTCGATCATAATATCAATATACCGCATCATTTGCCGGTGATCCAACGGATAAGGATAATCCAAAACGGCGCGCTGGGTATTGATCTCAAAATTTTTACTGCTTTGACTCATGCTCAAGCCTTCCTTTCCCATATTTTTACTCTTTTTTATTCCTTCTTTTATAAAAATATGGAAAAAAGCAAAAAAAAATGCTTAGCGGATAAATTATTTACAAATCAATAACCAATTCACAGTCAATCTGTGATAAAATAATAAAAAATATATGCCGCATATTGATATAGGAGAATTATGAAACACGATATACATACTGCAAATGAAGAAAATATAACGAATAAGGCACGTCCCACTCAAAGAAATTGGATCTATGCGTGGATGCTCATCGGTACCTTTTCCCTTGCCGTGATTCTTTCCTTTGGTCTGGGGCTTCCCTATAATTTGGCAAACAGCGATATTGTCCTCTATGCATCGGTTTTGCCCGAGATATTAAATACCTTGCTTGATCTGGTAGAGATCCTCACCTTCGCTCCGGCTTTTTCGATTCTTATTTGGGCTGTTTTTGGACAAATGCCCCATGGCACGGTTTTTCGACTGACCTTAATCTATCTTGGCGCGGTTCTGTTCCGTCGCCTATGCGATCTGAGTGTTATCCTGATCCTGTATGGCTCCATTCTGATCGATGATGTCATCTACAACCTTTTATACCTGATTTATAATGTGGCGCTTTCGCTGACCGTCATTGCCATTTCCCGTTCTCGGTTCAATACATTCTGCAGACATGCCGCCAAAAAAATCAAAACGGCTTCTCTCTTGCAAAGTGAGACAGCGGAGCCCTCTGCACTTTTCCCTTCCTTCTACCCCTTTCAAAAAAAATACAGCAAAAAGAATCCGCTTCAGGTAACTGCCCTGTTGGTCGGCATGATTCTCTCTGCTGTAAAAGTATTGGGACGAATTATTTTTGATATCAATTACGGTGCGCCGGAGGATTTCTCCGAGGCTTTGCTTATGGCAGGCTACTATTGCTACGATCTGCTTCTCGGTGTGTTTTTTTACGCCCTTGCCATGCTGATCTTCGGTGCTCTGTATAAAAAAGCAAGCAGAGACGGATCAGTCCATTAAAACAGCTCGGCAAGGAGAGCCCTCGCAATTTTTCAGCTTCAATGGGGCGGCAAATAAAGTGTACCTTCCCTCAGGAACATCGCCCAACCGTATTCCCTCCAATACTACGATATTGTAGGAGAGAAGCAAGCGGTGCACAGCATGATCCCCCACACTCTGCCCTTCCACTCCGACCAGCTTGAGCTTCTTTTGAACCAACCGTTCCGCCAGCGATTCCTCCATGCTTTCACAGCCCTTTAACAAAATACGGTCGCTGTCTGTGGTAAGAATCCGTTCCAAATTGTTGAACGCGACGACCTCCGCATCCCCGATACACCGATCAAGCTCAAGCGACGCAATGTCCTTGCCATCCCGCAAAAAATGCAAAGGCGCGTCTAAATGTGTGCCGTTGTGGGCACACATTTTTATGTCGGTTAAATTGACAGCGTCCCCCTTTTTCATATCTCTTACAGTAATTGCTTGCGGCGCGGTATCTCCCGGATACACCACAGACTCAAACAATTCTTGGGTAATATCATATATCATTTTTATCACTCCTTATCATGGAACCAATACAACACAAATTTAAATTGGATATCGTTATATAGATAAAGAAAAACGATCGATCAAGTCAAAAGCTTTTGAAGCAATTCCATCTTATCAATGGAATATTCATACGCGCCCTTAAAATTTTGAATCTCACGGCAGCAAATTTCCAAATCGCAAAATATAAAATACAGCATTGGCTCGGGAACAGACTTCTCACTCAGTAAGATGCTGTGCAGCTTTTCATATGCCTCCGCATACTCCCCCCCACGCATGTGACTCTTTGCCTCATAATGAAGGGTAAAAATCGAATCCCTTTTTTCGTTATCTATCAGCTCAGAGGAATCCCCTCTGCCCTCCTTCGCCCTTTCCAACGCAATGGCGTATCGACAAAATTCTTCCGTAAGAGCGGGATAAATGTTGACCTCCTCCTCGTCAATTACATTCGAGGAAAGCGTAGGAGAGATTTGCTGGATATATCGAAAATATACCCCCGCGGAAGCAATAATATGATCGGTACGATACAGGGTTTTTCCACAGCTCTCAATTGCCTCATCGAAATAAAAGCACGCGTTACGCAAGTTACCGCGGTGAAATTCCTCAAGAGCAAGCCCAAGATTACATTCGGACAGGATCATTTGTATCTCATCGTCCTCGTTGCTGTCAGATTTCAGGCAAATATCGCGGCAAATATGATAATCCTCCGCCATAAACGCTTTTTTGATTCCTGTGATTTCATTGTACTTCAAATATATCTGCTCGTCTCCCCCCTCCGCCAAAAGGAATCCGGGAGAAACGTTCAAGCGGGCGGCAATATAACGAATGGTATCCAAAGAGGGATTTGCCGTACCGTTTTCAATTCGGCTCAGCATATTTCTTGTTATTTCGGTCCCCGCCAGCTCGGATTGCGTCATCAGCTTGGAGGTCCGCAATTTTTTAATTTTCTCGCCAATGTTCATAAAAAGAGAAACTCCTATCTTTCTTTGCGTTAATTGTACCACAAAAGAAGAAAGAAATCAAGAATAAAAACCGAAATCAAGAAAAATCCCCGTCACCTTCCAAATGATATTTTTCGGAAAAGCTTTTGTATTTTACTTGATATATATTCTTGTCGTTCCGATATTCCTTCAAATGATAATGGAGATCCATGGTATGGTATTTTTCCGATTCCATAACCACGGCGGCAATATTGGAGCAATGATCGGCGATCCGTTCCAGATCGGTCAGGATATCATTTAAAACAAAGCCCTGCTCCATTGTGCATACATTGCTTTGCAAACGAAGGATATGCCGATGCTTGATTTCCGCTCGCAGATCATCAATTACTTGCTCTAAGGGCTCCACAAGCTCCGCAGCTTCATACGAGCCTTGCTGTACCGCGCTCAAAGACAGCTGCGTGATTTCTGTGACCGCCTCTATCAAAACCAATAATTCTGCCTTGGCAGAATCGGAAAGTCCGATCCTTTTATCATTCATCTCCTCTGCCGCTTCGGTCAGATTCACCGCATGGTCACTGATTCGCTCAAGATCCCCCAGCATATGCAACAGAGTATTGACCTCCCTGTTTTCCGATTCCAAAATGCTTTCCTCGGAGATTTTAACCAAATAGCTTCCCAGCTTGTCTTCGTATTCGTCAGCAGCCTTTTCCATATTTTTAACGGTCTGCACGTTTTTTTCCGAATACTCAAAAAGTGTACCGCAGGCAAGCCGAAATGACTTCATGGAGTTTTCCGCCATTTCCGCCGTCATTTCCCTGCTTCGCTCAATGGCAACAGAGGGGCTTAGCAGCAACCGATCATCCAAGGAGGTAAACCGACTGTCGGCCTCCCCCTCCTTCACCAGAAAATATACCAGCTTCTCCAATTGCTTGGTCAAAGGAAACAAACACAGGGCGGTGATAAGATTAAACAGCGTGTGAACAATGGCGATCCCCCACATGCTGATCGCTCCCTCCAAGAAAACAGGAGCGAAAAAATATTTCAGCAAATAAAATAAGCTCAGACATATCACCGCACCGAATACATTAAAAAACAAGTGAATATAGGCGGTGCGCTTGGCGTTTTTGTTTGTCCCTGCGGAAGCGATCAACGCTGTAACACAGGTTCCGATGTTTTGTCCCATGATAATAGGAACCGCGTTACCGAAGGTAATGGCGCCTGTCGCGCTGAAGGATTGTAAAATACCAATGGACGCGGACGAGCTCTGTATCACCGCAGTCAGCACCAGACCTGCCAATACACCTAAGATCGGATTCTCAAACATTAGAAGGACAGAGCGGAAGGTCTCGTTGCTTGAAAGCCCCGATACCGAATCAGACATGGTGTCCATACCGATCATTAAAACCGAAAATCCCAGCAGGATCAAGCCAATATTTTTTTTGCGGTCATTTTTCCCCAGCATGTAAAGTAAAATTCCGATTAAGGCAACAATCGGCGTAAAGGCGGAGGGCTTAAAAAATTGCATTACGCTGCCTACCGCTCTTCCGTTTTCCAATCCCGACAGCGCGGTCAGCCAAGAGGTCGCCGCGGTTCCCACGTTGGCACCCATGATCACCCATATCGCTTGCGATAAGAGCATAATTCCCGAGTTAACAAAGCCAATTACCATCACCGTGCTTGCCGACGAGGATTGAATGATGGCGGTTACCAAGCATCCCAATAAAAATCCCTTAATAGGGCTGGCAGTGACATTTCCCAAAATCCGCTTCAATTTTCTTCCCGCGCTTTTTTTTAGAATATCTCCCATGAGATTCATTCCAAATAAAAACAGCGACAGTCCGAAAATTAAAGTTAGCAGATCAAAAACATTCATTGATTTCTACCTCCAATGCTTGCAAAAACAAAATAACAATCGATGTATTGTAGCATATTTATCATGTAATTTCAAGAATCTTCCTCGGAAAAATAACTTTTTAAAAAAAGATTGTAGGAAAATACAAAAAACACACCCAAACTCGGAATAAATTGACAAAAAAGATAATGTATGATAAGATGTATCCGTATGCCGCAGAATATACTTTAAAAATTAATAAAAGGATAAATAAATTATGCTGATTAAAGGATTACAAAAAACAACACTCTTAGATTTCCCCGAAAAGCTTGCCTGTACTGTTTTCACAGGAGGCTGTAATTTTCGCTGCCCTTTTTGCCACAATGCCTCCCTTGTCACACATATAGACCATGACAGCTTGGACGAAAACGAGGTTCTGGCTTATATTGAACAACGGAAAAAGGTTTTGGACGGCGTTTGTATCACAGGCGGTGAACCGATGCTGCAACCCGATCTTAAAGTCTTTTGCGAAAAAATAAAAGGGATGGGGCTTCTCGTAAAAATCGATACCAACGGCTCCTATCCGGAAAAGCTGAAGACGCTCATGGATGCGGGTCTGGTGGATTACATTGCCATGGATATTAAAAATTCTCCCGAGGATTACGCCCGTACTTGTGGGATCGCGGAAGCTCCGCTCGCCGTCGAACAGAGCATCCGGCTTATTATGGGCTCCTCTGTTCCCTATGAATTCCGCACCACCGTGGTTCGGGAATTTCATACCCCCGAAAGCATTGAGGCGCTGGCACGGCATATTATGGGCGCAAAAAAATATTTTTTGCAGTGCTTTACCGATTCCGGCGACCTAATCCAAAACGGACTTACTCCCTATTCTCCTCAGGAAATGCAAGAACTTCTCACAATTGCTCAAAGATATATTCCCCAAGCAAAATTACGCGGAATATAAATCCTTAAATTTACACAATATATAGTGATAACCTCCAATAAAGCCCCCAATATATTGTAACATCTCACAATTGACATTTAATCCTTTTTGTTTTATACTATATGTGTTAAGCTATGAAAACAAAAATAAAAAAAGGAGATGTAACATGTATCAGGTTTTAAAAAGAGACGGAAAAGTAACCGATTTTGATCTTAAAAAGATCAATGACGCCATCAGACTTGCTTTTGAAGCACAGAAAAAACAATTTCATCCCTCTGTGATCGATTTTCTCGCGCTGAAGGTTACAGCGGATTTTGAATCAAAAATTAAAGAAGGCTTGATTGCCGTAGAAGATATTCAGGACAGCGTAGAATCTGTTTTGGTTCAGGCCGGCTATGCCGATGTGGCAAAGGCTTATATTCTGTACCGTAAGCAGAGAGAAAAGCTCCGCAATATGAAATCCACGATCCTTGACTATAAGGATATCGTAGATAGCTATGTAAAAAACATTGACTGGCGCGTAAAGGAAAACTCCACGGTAACCTATTCGGTCGGCGGATTGATCCTCAGCAACTCGGGCGCGATTACCGCTAACTATTGGCTGTCTGAAATTTACGACGATGAGATTGCCAACGCGCACCGCAACGCCGATCTCCACATTCACGACCTTTCCATGCTCACCGGCTACTGCGCGGGATGGTCCTTAAAGCAGCTGATCCAAGAGGGCTTGGGCGGTGTTACGGGTAAGATCACATCCGCGCCCGCAAGCCACCTCGCTACCCTTTGCAACCAAATGGTAAACTTCCTCGGTATCATGCAGAACGAATGGGCAGGCGCTCAGGCATTCTCTTCCTTCGATACCTATCTGGCACCCTTTGTTAAGGTAGATAATTTGACCTACGATCAGGTTAAAAAATGCATCGAATCCTTTATTTTCGGTGTAAATACTCCTTCCCGCTGGGGAACACAGGCACCCTTCTCCAATATTACCTTGGACTGGACCGTTCCCGCGGACCTTGCTGAAATGAACGCGATCATTAACGACAAAAAAATAAATTTCAAATATAAGA
>JAZSPS010000070.1:0-23211 GCA_045537595.1 Eubacteriales bacterium | reverse complement strand
CCTCGTAACAATATATGTTTATAAATAGAAAATCATGTCTTTCATTATCTAAAATCAATTTGAAATTTAAAAAAGGAGAATTTTAAAGGAAGCGGCTTACCGATCGGTAAGCCGCTTCCTAAGGATCTATTTTAATTTGCTATATTAGGATCTCACCCGAAATTATTTTACAGAAAAGCGATACTCTGTAATATAATCATACTCCTCATCAGGCATAAGAACGCAATTGGTAAAATTCTCATGGTTGATGCTATCAGGCATATGCTGCGTCTCCAAGCAAACAAAGGTTTGCGGAGTCTGCTTATAACCGCCCTTAAACGGAAATTCTTCGTTCGTTAAAAAGTTACCGGAATATAGCTGAACGCAGGGCTGATTCGTAAACACTTCCATTACCCTTCCGCTCTCGGGATCATAAAGCTCACCGCGCTTCACAGGCTCCTTAGTCTCTCCTCCCGTAAAATTCAAGCAGTGATCATAGCCTCCTGCCAGCTTCAGATCCAAATTGTCAGCGCAAATATCTCTGCCAATCTCCTTCGCAACTCTAAAATCAAAAGGAGTTCCCTCCACGCTTCTGATTTCTCCCGTGGGGATCAAAGTATCGTCAGTAGGCAAATAGCTGTCCGCATCCAAGCATAGCTGTAACGGATGAATACTTCCCGACGCATAACCGCGCAGATTGAAATAGGTATGATTGGTCAGGTTTAACACCGTAGTCTTGTCGGTTTTTGCCTGATACCGAATGGATAATCCATTTTTATTACTAAGAGAATAAGTAACCGTAAGATCCAAATTGCCGGGGTATCCTTCATCTCCGTCAGGTGAAAGAATGTGAAGCTTTAACGCTGGCTCATCACCGTCCACTTCGGTTACATCCCAAATTTTTGCATTATAACCAAATTGACCGCCATGTAAATGATTTACACCATTGTTAATGAAAAGACTGTAATTCTTTCCCTCCAACGTAAATTTTCCTTTAGCGATCCGATTGCCCCATCTACCGATCAAAGCGCCTTGATATCCATCGCCCCGTACATATGAATCCAAGCAATCATATCCGCCAACAACATCACTAAAGCATCCCTTTTTATCGGGCACCTTGATTTGAGCGATAGCGCCGCCGTAATTCAAAATTTTGACCTTCATTCCATTACTGTTGCGCAAGGTATAGGAAAATACTTCATTTCCATCGGGCAAAATACCAAATAATTTTTTCTTAATGCTCATGATAAAGTCTCCTCAGTCTTTTTTGTTATTCATCTTATTCATCATAGCCCTTGGGGTTTTTCAGTTGCCAATTATACGAATCGCGGCACATGTCCTCAATGTTGTATTCAGCCTTCCAACCCAAAATTTCCGACGCCTTCGTGGGATTTGCGTAACACTCATCAATATCACCGGGGCGTCTGTCGGTAATCTTATAATTGATTTTAATTCCTGTGGCTTTTTCATACGCCTTAATAATATCCAAAACCGAATATCCAACACCGGTACCGATATTAAAGTGCTCAATACCTGTTATCTTTTCCGCACGCTCCATAGCTTTCAGATGGGCACGCGCAAGATCAACAACGTGTATATAATCGCGCACGCCGGTTCCGTCGTGGGTTTTATAATCATTACCGAAAACAGAGAGACATTCCCGTCTGCCGGCAGCGACCTGAGTAATGTAAGGCAAAAGATTATTGGGAATTCCTTGAGGATCCTCACCGATTAATCCGCTCGCATGGGCTCCAATGGGATTAAAATAGCGCAAAATAGAAATACTCCATTCAGGATCCGCCCCATAAAGATCCTTTAAAATTCTTTCAATCATCAGCTTTGTCTCACCGTAAGGATTGGTGGTGGATAACGGAAAATCCTCTGTGATCGGAACACTGGCGGGATTTCCGTAAACCGTTGCGGAGGAGCTGAATACGATTTTCTTGGCGTTATATTTTTGTAACACCTCGCAAAGATTGAGCGTTCCTGTAATGTTATTGTGGTAATACAGCAAGGGCTTCGCGCAGGATTCTCCTACCGCTTTTAGTCCGGCGAAGTGAATACAACTGTCGATATTGTTTTCCCGTACTACCTTATCAAGTGCCTCTTTATCAAGCAAATCAACCTGAAAAAACTTAAAATCCTTGCCTGTGATCGCCTTTACCCGCTCTAAGGCACAGGGCTTACTGTTAACAAAATTATCAACAACCACAAGCTCTCTTCCCGCATTCAGAAACTCTACCATCGTGTGAGAGCCGATATATCCAGCTCCGCCTGTAATTAAAATTGCCATTCTTTTCTCTCCTTACATTTATGTTTGTTTATACTCTGTTTAAATTCTATTTTATGTATATTCTTAGCTTGTTATCGATTTGTTCATCAGATTTTTAATTTTTACTTAAGCGATTCGGATAGATCCCATTATCTTTTAATTTTTGGATACTTGCCTTAACTTTTTCCTTATCCTCATGATACGTTACCCCATACCATGAGCTGTCTGATTCATAAACCTTTACCGTACATTTTTTTGCCTCCATCAATTCACGAACAGCGAACGGCAAATAATATTCGCATTTTAAAGGATTATCTCCAAGATTAGATAAAAACAGCTTGAAGCATTCCATCACTCCTTCAAAAATATCGGGAGTAAATCCCCAACAGTTCATTGATGCTACCGAATTTAACGGCAACTCGTTTTCCCTACCGTTTTCTTCATAAACAGCCACATCCCCCGAACGGCGGATCGCTGTTCGCTCCGTAACATCACGCAAATATCCTTTTTCGTCTACGTCACATATTCCGCGAGATACTGTACCGTTTTCGGTCAACGTATTTTCCAAAACATATCCGACCATACAATATTCTGAACGGCTTCCCTCCGTGGTTTTACCTAAGTGCTCGGAAAGCAACCGATACGCGCTTTCACCATAAAAGTCATCCGCGTTGATCACCGCAAAGGGTTCTTTAACCAAATCCCTCGCCGCCAAAAGCGCTTGCGCCGTTCCCCACGGCTTGACACGTCCTTCGGGGACAGAAAAGCCTTCGGGGAGATCGTCCAATTTCTGGAAGGCATATTCTACATGGATTTCTTTTTCAAATCGGCTGCCAATCGTTTCTCTGAAAAGCGCAAGATTTTCTTCTTTAATGACAAATACAACCTTGTCAAATTGATTTCTGATCGCGTCAAAAACCGAAAAATCAATAATAAATTCACCGTGATCCGTAATTGGATCCAATTGCTTCAGTCCTCCGTAACGCGACCCCATACCTGCTGCCAAAATTACCAATGTCATAATTCATCCTCTTTTCTTCATTTTTTATTTAATTCGATTTCATAGTTATTCTTTTACCTGAATTTTACTGAATTTTAATTATACTATTTTTTTAATATCATTGAGTATATTTATCCTTTTATTTACAATTTATTTACAATTGTTTATTGATATCTCTTGACAATTTTTTGATTTTATGATACAATTATTTTGTCTCATATGAGACAAAATAATGGAATAATATTTGAATTATATATGTATTACATGTGTAAATATGTAAATGTATAAATAAGAGATGAGAAAATTGTTATGAACAGCAATAACACCCGGGATACGAACACCCAACGCCAAAGCGAGCTTCGCATCGAAAAGATTTTTCCTTCCATAACAAAAAATCCGATCTTTTGTAAGGTTGATTTTAACTCCGCATACACCTATTTGAATGAAGCATCTATGCTCGTCAGATTCTTTAATCAAAAGGAAGTCGCCTACTCATCAACCGCTGAAGGCGTGTGCATAGGAATCCTTCTGTCAGGCAAAGCTCAGGTATACACGGGCAGCGCAAACGATCCGATTCTTTTAAAGTCATTAAAGGCGGGTGAGCTTTTTGGCATTGCCAATCTATATGCCGAGGAAGAGCCTTTTCCTACGATGATTATAACAACGGAGCCGTGTGAGATCCTATTTATTAACGGTGAGGCATTTAAATCCTTTATTGAAAACGACACGGTGGCGCTTCGAAATTATCTTTCTTTTCAAAGCAAAAAAATTGTTTATCTGAATCACAAGATTATGACCTTCACAGCGCCCAACGCTGAAAAAAAATTAGCGGTTTTTTTATTGGATCACGAGCAAAATCTTGTGTATACACCGTCCTGTTCTATGAGCGCCCTTGCGGACATGCTTGGAATCGGACGAGCATCACTTTACCGTGGGATGGATCATCTGATTGAACACGGCTGGATTGAGAAAAAAGGGAAAAAAATATATATAAAAGACCGTGACGCGCTTCTTGGCTTTATTTGACATTGCTTTTTGATTACTTTATTCCGTTTTATTCCACGAAAAATCCAAAAAAGATTATAAAAAAACAAATAATTTAAAACATACAATGAAAGGAACTTATCATGAAAAAAAACAACTTAAAAATTCTATCCTTCCTCATGGCTCTTTTGCTTATTCTCCCCTTCTCTCTTTTTTCCTGTCAGAAAAAAACAGATGAAAATCTTGAAATAAAGATTTATGCCTTAAACGGAACAACTGCCCTTGGCATGGCGCAAATGATAGACAAAGCCAAGAACAATACCGATACAATGAACTACAACATTACGC
This sequence comes from Eubacteriales bacterium, assembly GCA_045537595.1. Taxonomy (GTDB): domain Bacteria; phylum Bacillota; class Clostridia; order Oscillospirales; family CAG-272; genus HGM12713. The sequence goes on along the minus strand of JAZSPS010000070.1, from coordinate 18,628 downwards.
TTCACGCCTCTGCCGATGCCATTACCGGTGCCATTGTTTCCGGTGAGTGCGCTATCGCGGCTCTCCCCACCAATGCTGCCGCAAAACTTTACAAGGCATCCGAAGGAAAGCTTCAGCTGTTGGCTTTAAATACCTTAGGTGTTCTTTATTTGCTTGACAGCACCAATTCCGTCAAAGCCTTAGAGGATCTGAGAGGCAAAACCATTTATCTGCCGGGTGCCGGCTCTAACCCCGAATTTATTACCGCTGCCCTATTGGAATCCGCAAATATGAAGGTTGGCACGGATGTTTTTCTTGACACCACCTCCTATACCAGTCCCGACGCGCTTCAAACCGCGATTATTGCAGGAAAGGCTTCTCTTGCCGTACTTCCCGAGCCAAAGGTATCGGTTGTTACCACACAAAAATCCGATATTGGCATTGCCCTCGATCTAACTGCCGAATGGGAAAAGATCAACGGCGAAAACACTTTGGTTCAGGGTTGTCTGGTCGTTAACACCGCTTTCGCGCAAGAGCATCCTGCTGAGGTAGCACAGTTTTTAGCGGATTACAAGGCTTCTGTTGAATTTATTTCCGCGGGCTCCGATGAGGCGATCAACATGATCGTAAACGCAAATATTCTTCCTCAGGCTGCAATTGCAAGGAAAGCACTTCCCAAGTGCAATCTTTGCTATATTGCGGGCGAGGATATGAAGCCTGTTATGAAGGTCTTTTGTGAAAAGCTTCACGCTTTCAACCCTGCCTCGGTAGGTTCTGTACCCGATGACAGTTTCTATTATATAGCCGACTGATCTTTTATTGACTGTCTGCCATAATAATTTTAAATTATGAAAAATAAGAAAAAAAGCTTTGCAATTGCCGCACTGAAAATTTTTGCGGCAATTGCCTTTTGGTTCTCTGTATGGTTTCTTGTCGCATATCGTGTAAACAGCCAATTTCTTTTTCCTGCTCCTTCCACGGTCTTTAAAGAGCTGTTACTCCTAATACCCGACAAAAGCTTTTGGTTGATCACCTGCACCTCTCTTCTCAGAATTCTTTGGGGAATTTTAGTATCGTTGATTTTGGGTACTCTCTTATCTTATTTAACCTACTCTTCTCGTCTTCTCAATCTACTTCTTTCCCCAGCGATTTCCGCCGTAAAAGCTACTCCCGTTGCCTCTTTTATTATTTTGGCTCTTCTTTGGTTAGATCGAAATATACTCCCTGTTTTCATCACGGCACTGATTGTAATTCCCATTGTTTGGGCAAATGTTTCACAGGGGATCCGATCGGTTGACACGGGATTGATCGAGGTCGCGTCAATCTATCGTTTTTCGGTTGGAAAGAAAATAACCCGTTTGTATATTCCATCGATTGCTCCTTATTTTATGGCTTCGTGCCGATCCGCTCTCGGAATGGCATGGAAAGCAGGGATCGCGGCAGAAATTCTTGCCACGCCAGAAAATTCCATCGGGACAGAACTTTATTATTCCAAAACATATTTAGAAACTCCTACCTTATTCGCGTGGACACTGGTTGTCGTTTTGCTCAGTATTCTGATTGAGAAATTATTTATGTACGGACTTGAAAAAATAGCGTTTAAAATGCAATTTATTCCCAAAGGAGACGGTTATGTTGAAACTTGAGCATTTGACGGTTAGTTACGAGGATGACATAATCCTTCAGGATTTGAGCTTTGAATTTACGGAAGGAGCTATCACAGCGATAACAGGTGCCTCCGGCATTGGAAAAACAACCTTATTGAATACGATGGCAGGACTTGTAAAGCCCTCATCGGGAAAGGTCCTTGCTTCCTTTAAAAAGCCCTCCTATATCTTTCAAGAGCCTCGTCTTTTTCCATGGATGACCGCATTGGAGAACGTGAAATTAATGTGCTCGGATGAAGACAAGGCGTGCTATTATCTTGATGCCCTCCGTCTCTCCTCCGATGTTTTCCACAAATATCCTCATGAATTATCCGGTGGAATGAAGCAAAGAGTTTCTATCGCCAGAGCCTTAGCATATGACGGTGATATATTATTTTTGGACGAGCCATTTAAGGGCTTGGACGCGCAAAACCGTTTGCACACCTCCCGCTTTCTTTTTGATACAGTCAAAGGAAAGACCGTATTAATGATAACGCATGACAGTGAGGATACGAAATACTGCGATTACATTTTACGAATGGAGAGTTCTCCGGTTTCTTCTCTTGTTATCGCCCCTAATTTTGGAAATTTTGGAAAAAAGCAGAACCTATAATTTTGAATAACCGACACCGACTTCGGTCAATACTCCTGACATAGGCGGCTTTTGCCGTAAGTTTTGTCGGGAGTTTTTTATGTATTATAACAAGGTTGAAATATGCGGTGTAAACACATCAAAATTAAAAGTTTTGACCGATGAAGAAAAAAGGACTTTATTAAAAAAAGTAAAAGAGGGAGATGAACAGGCGCGACAGGATTTGATTTATGGCAATCTCCGTTTGGTTTTAAGTATTATTCAGCGTTTTACCAACCGAAAGGAAAACATGGATGATCTTTTTCAAGTAGGCTGCATCGGACTTGTGAAGGCTGTTGACAATTTTAATATTGAATTGGATGTAAAGTTTTCCACCTACGCCGTCCCGATGATTATCGGAGAGATCCGCCGTTATCTTCGGGATAACAACTCTATACGAATCAGCCGTTCGGTCCGTGACCTTGCTTATCGCGCGTTACAGGCGCGGGAAGAGCTGATTCGTGAAAAAGAATGTGATCCCAACGCCGAGGAGATCGCGGCAAGAATCGGTGAAAAAAAGGAGGCTGTTGTCCGTGCCATGGAAGCGATCATTGAGCCGATCTCTCTTTATGAGCCTGTTTACAGCGAAAACGGCGATTCAATTTATGTCATGGATCAGCTTAGCGACTCCAACAGCTCTGATGAGATATGGCTGGAAAACATTGTATTACGCGATGCCATGAAAAAGCTGAGTGAGCGTGAGCGTGCCATAATTAATTTACGCTATTATAAAAACAAGACCCAAATGGAGATCGCTGAGGAAATCGGGATTTCTCAAGCGCAGGTTTCCCGTTTGGAAAAAGGCGCGTTAGAGCATATGCGGAAGCAGATTTAGATTCTCATTCTATTAACATTCTTATTAACATTCTATTGATAAATTGATAAAAGGGAAACCTCGCGCGGTTTCCCTTTTGTTCAGGGTATTTTATTTAAAAATTCTTTGAAACTGTTTTCCTTGCATGGCGTATTCCATGGTTTGCTTTAACAATGAGAAATCCGCGATCAGAGAATGGGGCTTCTTCTCGGGATCGTCCTGTACAAGGGGAACAAAATACACACACTTTCTGTTCAACAGCGTTCCGATGTTTTTTAAATTGGCAGACAGCGCATCGTTAGACGCCAAGGCGATTACCAAGGGACGGTCACTTCTCAGGTGCGCTTTTGCTGCCATGGTGACAGAGGTATCGGTAATTCCCATAGCCATCTTTGCCAAGGTATTTCCTGTACAGGGGCAGATCAGCAATGCATCAAGGGACTGTCTCGGTCCTAATGGCTCCGCCTCAACCACCGTATGGATAATAGGTCTTTTACATAGCTGCAGCACCTGATTTTTCAGCTCCTCACAGCTGCCGAAATGTGTATCCGTCGTATAAACATTTTCACTCATGATCGGCTGGATCTCTATGCCCTCCTTTACAAGCAAATCCAACTGTTCCAATGACTTTTTATGTGTACAATATGAGCCGCACATTGCAAAGCCGATCATTCCTGTTTCACCTCCTCGCGCAAGATTCTATCGACACATGCCGCAATTAAATTTCCCGCGCTTATCGGTGCATATTTTCCCGGAAGCGATGTTGCCCACAGGACATTAGATCCCAATTCCTTCGCCGCGCAAATATCAATTCCTCCCGGTACTGAGGCGAGATCAATAATGAAGGTTCCCACATCCGCCTCTTCTAAAAATTCACGATCAAAAAGCCAATGAGGCACCGTATTGTAAATAATATCATATCCATGAGCAAGCGCATAAACCGCCCTTTCATTTCCCAGCTTGATCGTAGAGCAGCCTGTGGATGCCGCCCATGCCAAATCGCTGTCCTTTCTTGCCGCTACGGTAACCTCCGCGCCCATTCCTTTTAAAAGACGCGCAAGATGTTTGGCGATTCTTCCGTATCCCGTAATGGCAATTTGGGAGCCGCAAATGTTTTTATTAAGGCTATTCATCGCGATACTCAGTGCCGCTTCTGCGGTTGTATACGCATTTTGTATTTGAAATTCTTCTGAATGGAAATAGTCTCTGACACGAACACCTTTGGCTTCTGCCTTCGCGGAAAATTCCGACGGTATCTTCCCCCCGATTATTACGGTGCCCGCTTCAGCTAAGGCGAGAATTTCACTTAAACGTATGTGGCTTTCTGTGGAATCGAAAGGACAATTCAGCAGAGTGCCGTCTGTGGATACCGGCAACGGGAGTACGATTCCCACCGTTCCGTTTACCGCATCCGCGCAGCTTCGGCAAAAGCCTACGCTATCTTCTCCTCTCCCTGCTTTATCCAATCCCCACATATTGATTTCCCATATACCTCGGCTCAGCATTACCGCCGCTGTATACTGTCTGAGATCTCCTCCGAGCAATGCAATTTTATTTTTGCTTTTCATAATCATATTGTCCTTTCATTAGCAGGATTCATTGCTCACGCCTGCTATGTTATCATAATATGTAGGACATTTTGACTTTGACAAAAGGCTAAAAAATTTTTATTGTCTTTCCCCGAGCATTGTGCGATAAATATATCCCTTTTCGTTTTCTTGTGGGATATAGATCGGTAAATTGAAATCAACAAATCTGATATTCTCGTAAATCTTATTTGAGGTATAAATAATCAGCTTGGTCTTATGAAGATCTATTTCTTCGCGTGAGATCAGCTTCGGCTCCTTATTTCCTGTGAACGCATGGTTTCCTAACAGTATTTTTTTACTTTCGCAAACAGATTTCCTAAGGCTTTCAAATTGTGGATCGCTTTCCAAATGAGACAAAAAATTCGGTGAAATGTATGAAATTTTTTCGTTCTTGACATCAAAGGAAAGTACAATGTAAGGATGTGAATCCGTCGATATAATTTGTGTGCTCATTTCAACCGATTCCGTTATGGATCGCTGAGTGCTGTTGTTATAAAATACAACTTCACTGCCACACGCCTGAGCTATATCAAACAATGCCTTCGCATGGATCAGACTTTCCTCATTTTGCGGTATAGGCAAATACAGAGTGCGTATTAAGGTTTCTCTCATTAAGGAATCCAATGCGGAAACATGTCCTTTTTGATAATGCGTTAAAAACAAGCTTTGAAGCTCGGTTACGGTGGATTGGCTTAATTCCTCTTGAATTTCCTGATATACAAAATACGATCCCGACGATATATCAAAAAAGGATAGATGATTGTTCTCTTTTATCCCTATGATCTCATTGTTTTTCCCATCGGTACGGTATATAAATTCCGTATTGTCATAAAATGCGTGAAAGGTTAGGACACATACCGCAAAGGATATGACGGTCAGGGCTGGAGGCAGAAGGAAAATCCATTTTCGCTTAATTCGTATTATCAAAAATATGATCATAACAAAGGCAAATAGCGGAATAATTATCTTACAAAAGCTATAATTCAAGGATACACTTGCGTTAGGAAGCTCTGAAAAGCCACGCACCACGCATAGGATGATCTCACCGCATAATTTATGAGCATAGCAAATTTGGGCGCCTATCATGGGGACAGACCCAAATATTAATACGATGGGGATTCCCAACAAATAAACATACGCGATGGGGGAAAGCAGAAGATTAGCAAAGACCGAAACCAAAGATATCTCTTTGAAAGCGATCCAAAGAATCGGAAGAAGAAACAGATTGGCGACGATCGTCATGGAAGCTATCAGAAGACATTTTCTCATAAGCTTCATGAAAAAATTCTGAAATTTGCTTTTCTTTTTTGTGAACGGGATCTTCTCTTCAAGCATTGGATAAACAGTCAAAAGCCCCAAGGTCGCCAAAAATGACATCCACATGCCCAAGTCCGCTATCGAGTAAGGAGATATTAAAACAATGAGTCCTATGGCTACGAAAAGCGCTGTCACTGAATCATGGTCTTCATAAAACAAATAATGCAAATACACCGAAAACAGCATAAATACCGATCGACAAGCTGACGCGGAAAATCCGGTGATCACAATCAGCATTACGCCTAATATTGCAATTCCCGTACATCTCAGCTTTTTGGGGATAAAAAGCTTCCGCAATAAAATTTCTACGGTTCCCAAAAGAACAGCGACATGTAAGCCGCTGACAGCCATAAGATGAGAGCTTCCCGAACGACGAAAATCACGGATGATCTCCGTGGACAGCGAGGACGTATTTCCCATAAAGAATCCGCTTGCCAATGCTCCCTTTTCGTTTCCCAAGGATTGATCAAGCTTCTCCGTCAAAGAGGCTCTGATTCGATTGGATGTAATGCGAAGCCCTGAGTTCGAAAAAAGCGTAGCAAAAAAGGATTTTGCGTTGCGTTGAACATAGACATTTTTCGCATCCGTCACAGAAATAACAACCAAATTTCCCTCTGAATTTCTCCCAGTGATTCCCCATTTGTCCGAATATTCCGCTCCTTCCTCCAGCTCGGCGCGACAATAGAGGGTATCGCCCACTGACAGCTCCGCCGAAAAATCGCAATAAAGCCTTCCGTTGAGATTCAGCGAGGTATTATCCTCAAATCTTTTAACCTTTACCAAATACCTTGCGCTGAAATCCGATTGATACTCTTTTTCAACAATGTATAACAGCACCTTTCCTTGTCCTGTATATTTCATTGCTTTTTCCTGAGGAAGGTCTATTCTTACGTAAGAATTAAGAAAAGCGATCAAAACGGTAATTACACAGAGCAGAAGGGGCAAAATTTTTACACGGTATTTTTTTAATAAAATCATCATTCCCATAACAATGACAAGTACCGCGGCAAAACAGAAAATTCCTTTTAGAATTATGTACTGCGGCATATACCATGCCCCAACCGAACATATTAAAAATAAAAAACAAAAAAAGCACAACGGTCTTTTTTGGAACAGTTCCATTTTTTCTCCTCGTTTTTATATTTTAATATTTTTCACATTCTGATACATCTTATCATATATTATCGTTTTTGTCAAATATTTGTCTGAGTTTGGCATTTTTTTCATATTTTCTACGTTTTTCCGCGGTCTTATTTGAAAATTTATTCCTCCAAAGAATATACTTGACATTTCATGAAAAATATTATATAATAAATACGATTGTTAAAACAACCTCTTGAAAGGATTGTACTTGCTATGAAAATGATCAATAATCTGAAGGGAGCCAAGCCTCCAAAGGTCATTACGGATTTGCGGCATTTGGTTTACTCCGGAGCCGAAGCCTTTGGCGATAAAACGCTTTATTTTTACAAAGAAAGAAACGGTGAATACGCCGAATATTCTTATACCCGTCTGAAGGATGAGATGAATCAGATCGGAACCGCTTTTTCTATTCTGGGGATCTCTGACAAGAACATTGCGGTAAGCGGCGATACGCATCCGAGATGGATCGCCACATACCTTGCTACAGTTAACGGAAACGGATGTATTGTTCCGATTGACAAGGAGCTTTCCACGGAGGCTACGGCAGACTTCCTTAAGCTAAGTGAATGTGTAGCCTTTGTTTATACCGCTGCCCAAAACGAAAAAGCCAAAGAATTATGCGAACTATGTCCAGAGATTCAATATTTTATTGCCATTGAGCCCACAGAGGATTTCCGTTTTTCAGAAAAGGTTTTATCCATTGATGAGATTCTTGAATCGGGCATTAATGAGTTGGTTGCCGGCAACGAATCTTACACAGGCACAGTTTTGGAAATGAATAAAATGTCGGCTTTGATCTTTACCTCCGGCACAACCGGCACCAGCAAGGGCGTAATGCTTTCTCACAAAAATCTGGCAGCCGCTACCAACGCCTCGGTTTTATCCATGTCTTACGATGACCAAAACACTTTTGTTTCGGTCCTTCCTCCCCATCACACCTATGAGATTACCTGCGGTCATCTTGCCATTATGGATCTTGGTGCCCAGATCTTTATTAACGACAGCTTAAAGCATGTATTAAAAAATTTCAAGTCCTTCCGACCAAACGCGTTGATGCTGGTACCTCTTTTTGTGGAGACCATGCATAAGAGAATTTGGGAAGAGGTCCGTAAAAAAGGAATGGAAAAGCAGCTTCGCGCGCTGATGAAAATGAACAAAGCCTTCTTGGCTGTTCGCTTGGATCTTCGCAGCAAGCTCTTCAAACAAGTAAATGATGCCTTTGGCGGAAACTTAAAAAGCATTGTTTGCGGCGGCGCTCCTTTGAGTCCTGAGTTAATAAAGGACTTCTATGCCTTTGGCATCACCGTTTTAGAGGGCTACGGTATTACAGAATGCGCTCCTTTGGTTTCTGTCAATTCCCCCGGAAAGGTAAAATTCCATTCCGTGGGTACGCCGGTTAAGGGATGTCAAGTCATGATCGACAAAAATCCTGAGGATGAGACAGGAGAAATCCTTGTTAAGGGTGACAATGTCATGATGGGTTATTACAAAAACGAAGAGGCAACCGCCGAGGTCTTTACGGAGGACGGGTGGTTCCGAACGGGTGACATTGGCTATATGGATGACGATGGATATATTTTTATTACCGGCCGTAAAAAGAATGTTATTATTCTGAGTAACGGTAAGAATGTTTTCCCTGAGGAATTGGAGGAATATCTTGCCGCTGTTCCCTGCATTCTGGAATCTGTTGTTTTAGCCAGAACAAATGACGCGGGAGATCAGACCATTACCGCTATTGTTGTTCCCAATGATGAGATCTTGGGCGGCAAGTCAAAAGAAGAGGTTTACGCGGAAATCAAGTCTGCTGTAAATGCTATAAATCATAAGCTGCCTTCCTTTAAGCAAATCCGCAAAATTGAAGTCAGATATGAAAAATTTGAGCGCACCACGTCTAAAAAGATCCAGCGCTTCAAAGTAATTTAATGAATTAATTATAGGAGGAAAAAATATGTTTGAAAAATTTGCAGAACTGCTGGTTGAAGAACTGCAGATCAATCGCGAGGACATTCAAATGGAGTCTGAGCTTTCCAATGATCTTGGTATTAACTCCATTGAGCTTGCTGACTTGGTTATGCTTTGCGAAGATAAGTTTGGCATTGAGATCAACGATGACGATATTCGCAAATTCACAACGGTTGGCGACGTTGTAACCTATCTCGAAAGCCTCAACTGATCAATCACTTGTCCGATTGATATCAAAACATATCATGAAAGAAATACCCCTTTTGGTATTGATTCAAAATCGTGTGAATTTTGATCTTGATACCAAAGGGGGTATTTTATTATTAATTTTATTTTATTAAATCCAAACGCTTAACTCTCAGCTTTAATAATAAAAGTTCGCGCCGATTCTTTTTATATCCGCTTCGGAAAGCAGTGCCTCATCAATAACGATCTTATCTTTAAATTGCTCCAAATAATCTGACAGCAATTGATCTTTTAAGTCATTCATAAAAACATAATTTCCTGTATTGATGCTGACAAAAAAGTCAGAATTGACATCCTTTGCGTATCCGTTTTCCTCCAATTCATATCGCATGATAATATGAATTCCGTAATCGGAACGAACCATTTGCGCCTGTCCTACCTCAAGCTTAAACAATGCCTCGACTACCTCGGGAGAATCATAATCGGTGGTTTCCGTTATATAGTACCCGTTGGCATATTTTTGCATGCCCGAATCTAACGAATACTCGCTTACCAGCTTATCAAAGCTCTCAAAATCGCCTTCTGTCACCTGAGAGTAAATTTGTGTTGCTTCATCAATTACTTGGTTCAGCTTATTTCCCGTAAAATCCTCAAGCAACGCGTTTCCTTTTTCATCGTTTTTCTGCTTTCTTGTGCCGTTCTTTTTATCGTAAGCAATTTTTCCGTCCTCTGTAACATAGATCTTATTACCGTTTTGATCGGTCACGGGAGTCCCATTGGCATCAACCTTTAATGTAGCGGAAGTATCATAGGCAATCGTCTTGCCGTCCTTCATATAATAGATTGCCTCGCCGTCTCCGTCTGTTTCATAGACGTAATCATAGGTATAAAGAAAAACCTGTTTAAAACGCGCGTAGGTTTGTGTATAATAATCATTGACCAAATTTGGAGCGATCAAGGATCCATCCGCTCCGAACAGGGTATCCTTTAAATAAGATATTTTGGCTTCGAGCAAATAAGCTTCTCTCAAGATCTTATAATTCACCCCATAATCCGCAAGGATCGCGTTTAATTTTCTTTTTGATCCTTCCCCGTCTTCCTCCACCAAGCGATCCATTTCGGCATCGACCTCGTCGATATATGAATCCGGCAATTCTAAGCCTTTTTCCTCAAACACATAAAGTGCGGCAAGAAAGGTTTTGGTGCTTTCCAATACTTCCTTGGTATAATACTCATTATAGGTCGTTCCGTTTTTATCCATCACCGTATCCCAAAAGGAATCAGACAAGGCAGTGGAGCCAAATCCGTACCCGGAACAAAGACTTCCCTTTTTCCGTGACAAAAACAATTGGAATAGGTTTACCGATATCTCTGAATCCTCCAGCTCCATCATGGTTTTCCCCTGTGAGGAGCATGAAACAAAGCAGGAAAGCACGATAATCAGCGCAAGCGTCAACCCCAAAAATTTTTTTATTGATTTCATTTTTATTCTCCTTTCATTTTCAAAATCCTTTGAATGATTTGGCAACTATGTTAGCTATCATATATATTTTTTTAGTATTTCCTCATATCGAACAAAGAGCCTATACAACAAATTCAATACATCCTCGCCTTTTTGCTTCCGAAGGACCACGCTCGGAGAATCTGACATCAAAACTCGAATCCGACCTTTATATTCATCGGATAATTCAGACCAGACCTCAAAATCAAACACAGAGGGATGAACCCGAATTTCATTAATCTCCTCAATAATGGTTGTAACGCTGCATCTTTTTGCCACCGCACGAATCAGCGCGACCATCAACAGGTTTTGTGTTTGCTTGGGAATATCTCCGTAACGGTCAATCAGCTCATCCAAAATGTCGTCTTTATCCTCCGGTGTTTCAATCATCGCGATTCTTTTATACAGTCCCATTCTTTGCGCCGAATACGGAACATAACGCTCGGGAATAAAGGCATCGCTCCGAAGGGTTACGGTACATTCAAACTTTTCGGGAATTTTTTCTCCCTTTTCTTCTAAAATGGCTTCATTCAAAAGCTTGATGTAAAGCTCATATCCCACGGCATCCAAGTGTCCGTGCTGCTCTGATCCGAGAAGATTTCCCGCTCCGCGGATCTCCATATCCCTTATGGCAATTTTAAAGCCTGCGCCAAATTCGGCATAGTCCCGTATTGCTTCCAACCGTTTTGTCGCCACCTCATTGACGGTTTTATCGCGAGGATAGGTAAAGTAAGCGTACGCCCGACGTGCGGAACGTCCCACCCTTCCTCTGAGCTGGTGCAGCTGTGACAATCCCAGCCGTTGCGCGCCTTCCACGATCAATGTATTGGCGTTGGGAATATCGACTCCCGTTTCTATGATCGTTGTTGAAACCAAAATATCGATCTCTCCGCTAAGCATCTCACTCCAAATATCTTCCAAATGGTCTTTGTCCATTTTTCCGTGCGCTACCGTAATCCTTGCCTCGGGTATTGCCTTTGCCAATTTTGCGGCGCATGTGTCTATACTTTCAACAAAATTGTACAAATAAAAAATTTGTCCCCCTCGCCGCAATTCTCTCCGAATCGCTTCGATCAATATCAATTCGTCATACTCCAGCACGTAGGTTTGGACCGGCAACCGGTCTCCCGGCGCTTCATCTAAAACAGAGATATCCCGGATTCCGCCCATCGCCATATTTAAGGTTCGCGGAATCGGTGTCGCGGTCAAGGTCAAAACATCGATATTTCCGGAAAGCTGTTTTAATTTTTCCTTTTGCGAGACGCCAAAGCGTTGTTCCTCATCGATAATCAGCAAGCCAAGATCCTTAAATTCTATATCTTTTCCTACCAATCGGTGCGTTCCGACAATAATATCTGTATCTCCTCTTTTCAGTCGGCGAAGCGATTGTGCCTGCTGTTTCGGAGTTCGGAAACGCGATATCATATCAACATTGACAGAAAATGCACGCATACGGCTCGTTAAGGTTTGGTAATGCTGAAGTGCCAGCAAAGTAGTTGGCACAAGAATTGCCACCTGTTTTCCGCCAAGAACCGCTTTATATGCCGCTCGCATCGCAACCTCGGTTTTTCCAAAGCCTACATCTCCGCACAATAGCCGATCCATAGGCGTTGGTGCCATCATATCTGCCTTTATATCTTCTATTGCCGCAAGCTGTCCCTCGGTTTCATCATATTCAAACGCCGCCTCAAAATCCGCTTGCAGGTCGTCATCTTCCGGAAAGGCAAAGCCCGGTCTTCGGCTTCTTTCCGCATACAGCTTGATCAAGTCCTTCGCTATATCTTTTGCCGCTGCCTTCGCGCGCGCTTTTGCTCTTCCCCATTCATTACCGCCAAAGCGTGACAGCTTGACCAATCCGTCATCAGAGTGTGCCCCAATATATTTTGAAACCATGTCCAGCTTATCCACCGGCAAAAACAGGCGGTCGCTTCCCGCGTAACGTATATTGATATAATCACGGCTGACACCATCTACCGTTAGATTCTCAATTCCCATATACTGTCCGATTCCGTGGATCTCATGCACCACAAAATCTCCCACCTCAAGATCATTATAGGACAGGATTGTTTCTGTTCCGCTTCGTTTTTTCTTTTTTCGCTTTAATTTTCCGACCGCGTTTACGTTTCCCTCCCGACTTTCCGGAGCGGTTGACAAAATTGCGATCCTCGGAACTGTCAATTCATAACCGCGGATATACTGTCTCCATTTAATCAGGAAAACAGAAGACGGAAGGGTTTCCACGGTATATTCTCCTTCCTCGGCTTCCACGATTGCCTGAAATCCTTTTTCAACAAGAAGTCCGCAAAGATTCTTCGCCGCCGCTTCGTTTTCGGCGGTCAAAATAACACGATAGCCGCCACGGATATATGCTTGCAGATCCTCACACAAAAGCTCCAGATTTTCACAATAGGACACCATATGCTTGGTTCTCACTGTAAACATGGCACCCAGCTTTTTTCCCGACATTCCCTGTCCCAAAGAATCAAGATGAACGCAAGCACTATCTTCAAGAAAAATCTCAAAGCTTGACTGCGGCTTGCTATAATCGGTGTACTTGGGAGCAATCGTGCCTCCCTCCAGCAATTCTTCCACCGTTTGATTCAAATGCCATTCCGCCGCTTTGATGCGGTCCATACATGCGGAGGTTCCCCGAATAAACACAGTGCTTCGGCTGCTGAAATAATTAAGAAGGCAGACCCGCTCGGGATAGATCAATGTAATATATTTATCCGCAAAATTTATTTCGCTCTCTCCGTTCAGTATCGCCAGCTCGGTTGCCATCTCCGATCTTGCTCGCTCATCTCGGCTTTTTTCCCGCCATGTTTCAATTGTTTTCTTTAGCAATGCGCGTGTCTCTTCGCTGATCAGCATTTCTCTTGCCGGTATAAACTCTGCCGCATTCAAGGTTATTGTCATTCTCTGCGTTCCAGCGTCAAAGATCTCCATTCGATCAATCTCATCCCCGAACAGCTCCACGCGGAAGGGATAGGAGCCTACCGTTATTTTTCCATCAATATCAATATACCGCGCTAATGCCGGAAAGATATCGACAATTCCTCCACGAACTGCAAATTGCCCCGGAGCATCCACCATTTCGGTACGAACATACCCAGCCAAAATCAGCTTTTCGCACAAATCCGACAGTTCGATACCGCTTTCACCATAGGCAAGGCGCATATTGGCGGAGATCAATTTTTCCGGCGGAATCGTATAACTCAGTGCCGCATCCGGTGTTGTAACAACGGCGTCCAGCTCCCCTTCGAGCAATCCGAAAAGCACTTTAAGCCTCTCATGCTCATACTCATGGGAGGCGGTAATATTATAAAATGTCAGATCTCTGCCCACATAAAAGGCGGTACGCAATCCAAATTGCATCAGAAAATTTCGCATCCGTACACATTCCTTTTCCTCAGAGCAGATCAAAAGGATCGGACGTTTATCTTTTTTCTTTAAGTCCTCCGCTAAGGCGACGATCATGGCATCGGCGGCGCCGTCACACAAACCGGATAACAAGATCGGTAAAGGTGTACGGACCGTTTTGGTATCCATGATTGCTTTAAACAGATGAGAATACTCACTGTCGGAACGGACACAATCGGTTAATATATTCATATCTCGCTCATATCTCGCTTTATTGCTCCAACTTTATTTGGAATAATCTTAAAACAAATTTTCTATTTTCCGTTGCAAAGCTGCATCGCGCTATCAATATCGCCGCTGATAATCTTCTCAAGTCCTACACAGACGTTTTCAAAGGAATCAGTCAGTTTTTTTAAGTCCTCGAGCCCAAAAGTCCCTAAAACCCAATCTATCAGATCGTAATCGGGATGAGGCTTTTGTCCCACGCCGATTTTAATACGCGGATAAGTGTCTGAGCCCAGATGGGACTGAATACTCTTCAATCCGTTATGCCCTCCGTCGCTTCCCTTTCTGCGGACCCTTAATCTTCCTGCCTCCAAGCTGATATCATCTGAGAGAATTATGACATTTTCAGGCGGTAATTTATAAAATCTTAATGCCTCACCTACTGCCTCTCCCGACGCATTCATAAAGGTTTGCGGTTTCATCAAAAGAACTCTTTTTTTGCCTATGACCGCCTCTCCCACCAATGCCTTAAATTTTGATCGATCGATTCGTGTATGATATTTCTCCGCTACACGGTCAATCGCAAGAAAACCGGCGTTATGACGGGTATTCTGATATTGAGAACCGGGATTTCCCAAGCCTACGACTAAATATTCAACAGGACCGCCCATGGGAGGGCTTTCTTTTGCAATTTGCTTGAACAGATCAAATATATTTGCCATTTTTACTCCAAACCTAATATACAAAATTCTATTCCAATTTATTATTATATTACATTCCGTTACAAAAATCAATGAAAAACCGCTTAATTTACATTTGTTCACAAAAAATTTACTATTTTATTTCGTAAAAATCCAAAATTTGTATAGTAAATCATGAAATTATATGGTATAATATTGGGTGCCGTATTATGGGTTACAGTTTTGTACATTCATGGTACGTGCTTTATCTATGTCAAAATTTTATTTTATATGGAGGTATTTACCCATGGCAAAAAAGTATTGCTATCTCTTTTCCGAGGGTGACGCAAGCATGCGCGAGCTTCTCGGCGGTAAAGGTGCTAACCTGGCAGAAATGACCAAGATCGGTCTTCCTGTTCCTCAGGGCTTTACCATCTCTACCGAAGCCTGCACTCAGTACTATGAGGATGACAGACAGATCAACGATGAAATCATGGCTGAAATCATGGAGTACATCGTTAAGATGGAAAAGGTTACAGGCAAAAAGTTCGGTGATCTGGAGAATCCCCTTCTCGTTTCTGTTCGTTCCGGTGCCCGTGCTTCCATGCCCGGTATGATGGATACCATTTTGAACCTTGGCTTGAATGAAGAGGTTGTTGAGGTTATGGCTAAGAAGTCCGGCAACGCACGTTGGGCTTATGACTGCTACAGAAGATTTATTCAGATGTACTCCGACGTCGTTATGGAAGACGGCAAAAAGTACTTCGAGGAGCTTATCGATGAGATGAAGAAGGTTAAGGGCGTTGTTTACGACGTTGACCTGACCGCTGACGATCTGAAGGAGCTGGCTGAACAGTTCAAGGCAGAATACAAGGCAAAGATCGGCACAGACTTCCCCTCCGATCCCAAGGAGCAGCTCATCGGTGCCGTTAAGGCCGTATTCCGCAGCTGGGATAACCCCCGCGCAAACGTTTACCGCCGCGACAACGACATTCCTTACAGCTGGGGTACCGCTGTAAACGTACAGGCTATGGCATTTGGTAATATGGGTGACGATTGCGGAACCGGTGTTGCATTTACACGTGATCCCGCTACCGGCGAGAAGAAGCTGATGGGCGAGTTCCTTGTAAACGCACAGGGTGAGGACGTTGTTGCGGGTGTTCGTACACCTATGCCCATCGCCGAAATGGCAGACAAGTTCCCCGAGGCTTTCACAGAGTTCAAGAAGGTTTGCGAAATTCTGGAAAACCATTACCACGACATGCAGGATATGGAATTCACTATTGAGAACAAGAAGCTCTACATGCTCCAGACCCGTAACGGTAAGAGAACCGCTCCCGCCGCTCTCCAGATCGCAGTTGATTTGGTAGCTGAGGGACACAAGACCAAGGAAGAGGCTGTTCTGATGATCGACCCCAGAAACCTTGATACTCTGCTCCATCCCCAGTTCGACACCAAGGCTCTGAAGGCTGCTACTCCCATGGGTAAGGGCTTGGGTGCTTCTCCCGGTGCAGCTTGCGGACAGATCGTATTCTCCGCCGAAGATGCTGAGGCTTGGAAAAACGCCGGCAAGAAGGTCGTTTTGGTTCGTCTTGAGACCTCTCCCGAGGATATCACCGGTATGAAGGCTTCTCAGGGTATTCTGACTGTTCGCGGTGGTATGACTTCTCACGCTGCTGTTGTTGCTCGTGGTATGGGTACCTGCTGCGTATCCGGTTGCGGCGATATCGACATGGATGAAGAAAACAAGCAATTCACTCTGGCAGGCAAGACCTTCCATGAGGGTGATTATATTTCTATTGACGGTTCTACCGGTAACATCTATGATGGTATTATTCCTACCGTTGACGCTGAGATTTCCGGAAACTTCGGCACCATCATGAGCTGGGCTGACGAGTTCCGTAAGCTGAAGGTAAGAACCAACGCTGACACTCCCGCTGATGCTAAGAAGGCACGCGAGCTGGGTGCTGAGGGTATTGGTCTGTGCCGTACCGAGCACATGTTCTTCGAGGCTGACAGAATCGCTGCTTTCCGTGAGATGATCTGCTCCGACACCGCTGAGGAAAGAGAAGTTGCTTTGGCAAAGATCCTTCCCTACCAGCAGTCTGACTTTGAGGCTCTCTATGAGGCTCTTGAGGGTACTCCCGTATGTATCCGTTTCTTGGATCCTCCTCTTCACGAGTTTGTACCTACCACCGATGAGGACATTGCCGCTTTGGCTAAGGCTCAGGGTAAGAGCGTTGAGGCTATCAAGGCTATTATCGCTTCTCTCCACGAGTTTAACCCCATGATGGGTCACCGTGGATGCCGTTTGGCTGTTACCTACCCCGAGATTGCAAAGATGCAGACCACCGCTGTGATCCGCGCCGCGATCAACGTTCAGAAGAAGCATGCTGATTGGAAGGTTGTTCCCGAAATCATGATTCCTCTGGTTGGCGATGTGAAGGAGCTGAAGTATGTGAAGAGCGTTGTGGTTGCAACCGCTGACGCAGAGATTGCCGCTGCAGGCGTTGAGCTGAAGTATGAGGTTGGTACCATGATTGAAATTCCCAGAGCTTGTCTGACGGCTGATGAGATCGCTGCCAACGCAGATTTCTTCTGCTTCGGTACCAACGACCTGACCCAGATGACCTTTGGCTTCTCTCGTGACGATGCTGGTAAGTTCCTGAACGCATACTACGACGCAAAGATCTTCGAGAACGATCCCTTCGCTAAGCTTGACCAGACCGGTGTTGGCAAGTTGATGAACATGGCTGTAACCATGGGCAGACCCGTAAACAAGAACCTCCATGTAGGTATTTGCGGCGAGCACGGCGGAGATCCCACATCTGTTGAGTTCTGTCATGAGATCGGACTTGACTATGTATCTTGTTCGCCCTTCCGTGTTCCGATCGCACGTCTTGCTGCGGCACAGGCAGCACTGAAGTAATTCAGCGCTTCGAATAACGCAATATTTTAGAGCCTTGGGCATTTGTCCAAGGCTCTTTGCTTTGTCCCATCAACCACCAGCAGTGCTGGTGGCACCAAAAAGCTTTAGCTATGCGTAGAAAAAATACCTCCTTTGATGTATAATAAAGTTGGTCTGCCAACCAAAACAATAAAAACATCAAAGGAGGATCAAGTCGTGAAACTTGACACAGATAGTTTAGCACATACTCGTTGGAATTGCAAGTACCATATCGTATTTGCACCGAAATATCGTAGACAAATAATCTACGGAAAGATAAAAGCAGATATAGGAATGATGTTGAGAAAGCTCTGCGAATATAAAGGAGTAGAAATACTTGAAGCAGAGGCTTGTAAAGACCATATCCATATGCTCGTGTCCATACCGCCCAAGTATAGTGTATCACAAATAATGGGGTACCTCAAAGGAAAAAGTAGTTTGATGATATTCGAGAAATACGCCAACATGAAATACAAATATGGAAACAGACATTTCTGGTGTAGAGGATATTACGTTGATACAGTGGGGCGCAATAAAAAAGTTATTGAGCAGTACATAAGAAATCAATTGCAACAAGATTACGAAGAAGAGCAATTGAGTATAAAAGAGTTTGTCGACCCGTTCACGGGTCAGCCGGTAAAAGAGGGC
>JAZSPS010000076.1:0-12393 GCA_045537595.1 Eubacteriales bacterium | reverse complement strand
TTCGTGTCATTCTGAGCCGAAGGTGAAGAATCCTTGCCGAGCTTGCGAGGCAAATTGATGCGAAGCATCAATTCTTATTGTAAGACACGACAACATATCACCAACCGCCGTATTTTACAGCACACTTCCGAACAAGCTACCGTCCGTGCATCGAGGGCAGACTTAATAGGTAGCGCTATCCAGCATCCATACGCCATCCTGTAGAATCATGGATATCTTTACTGTAAGTCTTTCCGCCTCATTTCCCTCAAGATACGATTCGAGCTCGATGGTCACGTATTTTTTGTTTGCCGGTTTTACAATTCTCGCCGTGGAATAATCATAAAGCCGCCGTCCGCGGATCAATGGCTCAAAGGTATTGGACTGCATGAGGCTGACCGTTCCGTCATCCTGATCCGCGTATTCAATAAACCGCGCGGAAAGTCCTTTCAGATTCGCTACATCGGACACCGTTCCCACAAAGACCGAATCATAAATGGACGTCAGATATTCCGTCGAATACACCTTCTCCGCCGCCGCCTTTATGTCGGATATGGAATAGTATTTGCTTTCCGCCCTTACATAGTCATAGTCCTCCGGATCCTCCGAATCATAGAAAAATTCATACGCCGGCTCGGTATAATCCGTAAGCAGATAGCAGTAAATATTTTCCTCCGCCCGCTCATAATAAATTTCCCTTCCCGCCTCTGCCGAGCTCTTCACTTGAACATAGGTATAAGTATAGTCCCGAGTATAGCTGTAATTCTCTACAAGATAGCCGTAGCTTCCCTTTTCCGTGTCGGAATAATAGGGTTCCTCTCCCTCCCTCGGCTCATCCTCTATCTCTAAATAAAAATCATGGTCGTCGGACACGGAATTGATGATCATGACCCTGCCGTAGGTCTCATCCCAAATCTGATAGTAATAATATTTCTTTCCCGTGCTTTCATCCGTATATTTTTTTGTATCCGCATAGGCGCGGAACGCCACGATCCTGCCAAGCGCCTCATCGGTCAGCTCGTAATACTGAAATTGATTTCCGTTTTCCTCATGGGTGTAAATATCGGTAGAGGAACGGGGATCCTCCATACGGCTGTAGGTGGGCAAGCCCTCCCCGAAGAAAATGGTATTGATCTCATGGGATGCCTCGACCAATTCACGGAAGCGCGCCTCGATCTCAGCATACTCGGGTGGCTTGGAGCAGGAAGAAAGTATGGGTAACGTCAAGAAAAGACAAAGAAGGAAGCAGAGTATTTTTTTCATGTTCGTTCCTTTCGTTTTTGTATTGTTTTCGATTCATTTTTAGCGAAGGACGGGAGGATATAAAATCCTCCCTTGCTGTTCTTTATCCCTCGTTGCTTTCGGTTTCGATTGTTTCGATTGTTTCGATTTCCTCGGTGCCTTCGGTTCCTTCGATTCCTTCGGTTCTTTCCTCGGGCTCATCCTCGGGATCCTCATGAGCCACCGCTGTAAAGTTCACCAGCGTTTGCTCCTCCGCCAAGCGCATCAGAATAACACCGCCCGCGGTTCTCGAATAGTGGGGAATCTCTGCCACGGGGGTACGGACAATGGTTCCGCTGTCGGTGATCATCATAAGGTCATCCTCGTCGCCCACCGTGCGGATTCCGCAAAGCTTACCTGTCTTTTCTGTCAGGTTATGGCAGGTCACGCCGTGGCCGCCGCGGTTCTTCATCACGCGGAAATCATCAAAGGGGGTACGCTTACCGTATCCGTTTTCGGTTACGGTAATCAAGCTCTTTCCTTCCTCAACAATGGCAACGCCCGTTACATAATCGCCCGAGCGGAGACTGATTCCCCTTACGCCGCGCGCCGTTCTTCCCATGGCACGGACATTTTCCTCGGTATAGCGTACAGCGCAGCCATTTCTTGTCGCCAAAATAATATCGCATTCTCCGTGGGTATGCATAACAAATACCAGCTCGTCATCCTCGTCCAGATGCAAGGCGATCTTTCCTCCCTTGCGCTGGTACTCATATTCGGTAAGAAGGGTTCTCTTGATCACGCCGTTCTTGGTGACCATGGTCAGATACTCTCCCTCGCCAAAGCCCTCCACGCTGATCATCGCCGTGATCTTTTCCTCGGGAAGCATTTCGATGATATTGACGATATTGGTTCCCTTTGCCGTTCTGGATGCCTCGGGAATCTGATATGCCTTACGGGTATGGACCTTACCCTTATTGGTGAACATCATCAGATAGGAGTGGCTGTGCAGCGCCATGACCTTCTCAATAAAGTCATTTTCCTTGGTCGCCATTCCGATAATTCCCTTGCCGCCTCTTCTCTGAGCGGAGTAGGTGTCGGCGGGAAGTCTCTTGATGTATCCCGTATGGGTCATGGTGATCACGCAATTGTGCTTTTCGATCAGATCCTCCAGCTCGATGTCATCGGTAGCGGCAACGATCTCGGTCCTTCTCTCGTCGGAATACTTCCGCTTGATCTCATTCATCTCATCCTTAATGATCTGCATGATCTTACCCTCATCGGCAAGGATTCCCTCCAGCTCAATGATCAAAGCGTGGAGACGAGCCAGCTCTTCCTCGATCTTGTCTCTTTCCATGCCTGTCAGCTTACCCAAGGTCATATCCACGATGGCTTGCGCTTGCGCGTCCGACAGCTGGCGGACATTGCCCAGCTCGCCCTCATAACCGTCCTTGAAGGAGACGGTAAAGAATTCCGCCATCAAGCGTTCCTTTGCCTCGGGAATGGATTTGGAGGTCTTCATGATCTCCACGATACGGTCAATATTGTCGATGGCGATATGGTAGCCCTCATAGATATGGGCTCTCGCCTTTGCCTTTTCCAGCTCAAATTTTACACGGCGGTAAATGACCGATTTCTGGTGGTCAATATAGACGTCCAGAATCTGCGGCAGAGACAGGATCTTTGGTTCATTGTTGACCAGAGCCAGCATGTTGACCGCGCAGGTATCCTCCAACTGAGAATATTTATACAGCTGATTGAGAATGACCTGTCCGTTGGCATCCTTGCGGTATTCGATCACGATCCGCATGCCTTCTCTTCCCGATTCGTCGCGAATGTCGGTAATTCCTTCCACTCGCTTTTCCTTTGCCAGCGTTGCGATCGATTCACAAAGCAGGCTCTTATTGACCTGATACGGGATCTCGGTGACAATAATACGGTGATGCTCCTCCTCCACATTTGCCTTAGCGCGGACCATAATTCTTCCCTTACCTGTGGTGTAAGCCTGTATGATTCCGTTGACACCGTAAATGGTAGCGTAGGTGGGGAAATCGGGTCCCTTGATATAATTCATCAGATCGGGGACCGTACATTCGGGATGATCCATGCGGTAAACGGTGGCGTCAATCACCTCGCCCAAATTATGGGGAGGGATATAGGTCGCCATACCCACGGCAATTCCCACCGAGCCGTTCACAAGGAGGTTGGGGAATCGGGCAGGAAGCACCTTAGGCTCCTTTAAGCGGTTATCGAAGTTGGGCATGAAATCCACCACGTCCTTTTCGATATCGCTCATCAATTCGTCGGCGATCTTGGACATTCTCGCTTCGGTATAACGGTACGCGGCGGCGCCGTCTCCGTCTACCGATCCGAAGTTACCGTGACCCTCTACCAAAGGATAGCGGAGGGAGAAGTCCTGTGCCATACGCACCATGGTTCCGTAAACAGCGGCATCGCCGTGGGGGTGATAGCGTCCCAGCACGTTACCCACCGTGGTAGCCGACTTACGGAAGGGCTTGTCATTGGTCAAATGATCCTCGTACATGGCGTACATGATCCTTCGCTGACCGGGCTTCATGCCGTCCCGAACATCGGGGAGCGCGCGGGCAGCGATCACCGACATGGAATATTCAATAAAGGATTTTTCCACTTCCTTTTTCATTTCCACGTCTACTATTTTTTGATCTCTGAATTCTATGTTTTCGTTTTCCAATTTTTTTACCTGCCTGACGTTAATTTTTATTGTTTTTTCAATAAATCATTCCATTTTGGATTCATATTGGAAATCAAAGTATTCTTTTTTTCTCTGCTCCAACCTTTTATTTGTTTTTCACGAATAATTGCTTTTTTCACATCATGGTAGCCTTCAAAGTATATCAGCTTATTAACATTATAGCGACTTGTGAAGCCGTCTACCTATTTATTCTTATGTTCATACAGTCGTCTTTCCAAATTATTTGTTATTCCAACATATACCACCTTATTATTCCAATTAGAAAGAATATAAACATATTACATAATTGCCTCCTACGTCGGCAAAGATTCTTCACCTTCGGCTCAGAATGACACGAAGTGGAGCAAGGAGCGACAGTTAATCTTTAATTCTCGCTCAAGCTACCGTGCGTGTCATCCTGAGCTTGCCGAAGGATCTTTGATGCGTTAGCATCTACTCTTTTTTCACTTGCCCTTTAAATATCCAGATTTTCTGCAAATTTCGCGTTTTCCTCAATGAAGACTCGGCGGGGCTCTACCTTATCGCCCATCAGCAGGGAAAACATTTCATCACATGCCACCGCGTCCTCGGTGGTCACCTTCAGAAGGGTGCGCTTTTCGGGGTCCATGGTGGTGTCCCAAAGCTGCTCCGCATCCATCTCTCCAAGACCCTTATATCGGTCAGCCTCGACATTGGGTCCTCCCCCAAGCTGAGCGATACATCTGTCTCTCTCCGCGTCGGAGAAGGCGTAAAGCTCGGGTGATTTTCCCGTCCGCTTATAAACTCGGTAAAGCGGGGGCTGAGCCAAATATATATGTCCCTCATCGATCAATTTTCTCATATGACGGAAGAAGAAGGTCAAAAGCAGGATTCGGATATGGGATCCGTCCACGTCCGCGTCCGCCATAATGATGATCTTTCCGTAACGGAGCTTGGTAATATCAAAATCCTCTCCGATTCCGCAGCCCAGCGCCTGAATGATGGGGATCAGGGAGGGGTTGCCGTAAACCTTGTCCAAGCGGCTCTTTTCCACGTTCAAAACCTTTCCCCGCAAGGGAAGAATGGCTTGGAACTTGGAATTTCTTCCGCTCTTGGCGGATCCTCCCGCGGAATCTCCCTCTACCAGATACAGCTCGGTCAGCTCCGCTCTCTTTTCCTGACAGTCGGCAAGCTTTCCGGGCAAGGAAGAGCCCTCCAGCAAGCCCTTACGGCGGGTCAGCTCTCTCGCCTTTCTCGCCGCCTCTCTCGCGCGAGACGCGGCAAGCGCCTTTTCGAGGATCGCCTTGGCGGTGGCGGGATTCTCCTCAAAATACTCCGCCAGTTTGGCGGACATGGTGTTTTCCACCAAGGTGCGGATCTCCGAGTTACCCAGCTTCGCCTTGGTCTGGCTTTCAAATTGGGCGTTTTCCAGCTTGACACTGACGATGGCGCAAAGCCCCTCACGCACATCCTCTCCCGAAAGATTCTTATCGCTGTCCTTTAAAATTCCCTTTTTGCGGGCATAGTCATTGAGCACCTTGGTCAAGCCCGACTTAAAGCCTGTCTCATGGGTTCCGCCCTCAATGGTGTTCATATTGTTGGCAAAGGTCATCAAAAGCTCATTGTAGGAATCATTATACTGAATGGCGATCTCAGCCACGCTGGAGCCGTTTTCAGCTCTCATATAGATCACGTCGGGATGGATCAGCTCACAGTGCTTATGCTCGTTGAGATAGGCTACAAAGGTCTTGATTCCTCCCTCAAAATGATATTCATTCTCAATGGGCTCCTCTCCTCTTTCGTCACGGAGAACAATGCGAATTCCTCCGTTCAGGAACGCCTGCTCCCGCATACGGTTTGCCAAAATATCATATTCAAACACCGTTTCCTCAAAAATGGTAGGATCGGGCTTAAAGGTTACGCGGACACCGTGAGGGCGCTGAGGATTTTCTCCCATATCCCGAAAGGCTCTCGCTACTCTTCCTCTCTCAAAGCGCTCGGTATACAGCCGTCCCTCATAGCAGTCCTCCAGCTCTACCCATTCCGACAGCGCGTTTACCACCGAGGCTCCCACGCCGTGGAGTCCTCCGGCAATTTTATAGCCTCCTCCGCCGAATTTTCCTCCCGCGTGAAGGATCGTATAAACGACCTCAGGCGTAGGGATTCCCTGCTTCGGGTGGATCGCCGAGGGGATTCCTCTGCCGTTATCCTCTACGGTAATGCTGTTATCGGCATTGATCACCACCAAGATCCGATCGCAATATCCCGCCAAAGCCTCGTCAATGGAGTTGTCCACGATCTCATATACAAGATGGTGCAGACCGCGGATGGAGGTCGTTCCGATATACATACCGGGACGCTTTCTTACCGCCTCCAGTCCCTCCAAGACCTGTATTTGATTTTCATCATACACCTGATGTGTGTTGTTTTCCATTCTTTTTTCTACCATACCTTTCACTATTTACAACGTTTTCATCATTTCCGGCATAATCAAAATTTTCTGTGCCTTTTCTTTTTTCACCTTCCCGTCTCTCCATCGATCCTTCCCCTTAACGCCGCGGAGGATATGGGGGAAAAACAAACCTTTTGAATTCCGTTTTCCTCAAAAAGGATAAAGGATTTCGGAATATCGAGCTCCGCGGTCTCCACCATCAGCTGCTTTTGCTTTTTGGAGAGAAATTTTCTCGTAACGGAGGACACCGTAGCATTATCCATATCAAAAATTCCGATCACATCCCGTATTCTGATATTTTTGCTGTTGCCTACATGGAGATACATAAAAGCTCCTTATCATTTTTATTTCTCTTTTATTATTTTTTCATTGCACGGCTTCCTGCCTGTACTTCCCTTTTTCCACAAGGATCCGATTTACGCCTTCCGTATCGGAGAGGAGATCGGGCTCGCAGCTGGTAAGGATCACCTGCTTCCCCTTGATCTTGTGGAGCAGATATTCCCTTCTCGCTCCGTCCAGCTCGGATAGCACATCGTCAAGAAGAAAAACAGGATAGTCTCCAAATTCCTCTCGGCAGATCTCTCCCTCCGCCAGCTTCATGGCAAGGGCAAAGGATCTCTGTTGCCCCTGAGAGCCGTAAATTCTTACGCTCTTGCCGTTTAAGCGGATATCCAGATCATCCTTATGGATCCCCCACAAGGTGGCTCCCGCGGCAATTTCTCGCTGATGAGAGGACATCAAAAGTCCGTAATACGCTTTTTCGGTTTTTTCCCTGTCGCCATACTCCTCCTCGGGCTGACCCGAGGATCCGTCATAGACCACGGCGGGAATTTCCTTCTCACCGGTCATTTCCGCGAAGCATTCTCCGATATAACCCGACGCCCGACGGATAAATTTCAGCCTTGCCTCCGCAAGGACCGCCGCCTCCCGCGCCAGCTGTCGACTCCAAAGCTCTACCGTAGCGTCAAAGGAGCTTTTATCAAACACCGCGCTTTTTAGCAAGGCGTTTCTCTGCCTGAGAATATGATTGTATTTTTGAAGAGAATGAATATACATCGGATACATTCGGCTGATGGCAAGGTCAAGATACGTCCGTCTTTGAGCGGGACCGTCCTTGATCATAGACAAATGCTCGGGGCAAAACAGGACCGCGCGAAAGCTTCCCACAATATCCGAAAGCTTATCCATTCGGATCCCATTTTTCTCAATCACCCTTTTTTTGTCCCGAAAGATCCTGACCTTGATGGTCTGCTCCCGTCTCGCGTCCCGAAACACCAGACCGATCTCGGCATATTCTTCCCCAAAACGGATCATCTCGGGCATATGGGCGCCCCGAAAGCTTCTTCCCACCGAGGGGTAAAAGACCGCCTCCAACAGATTGGTCTTTCCCTGCGCGTTCTCCCCCACAAGAATATTTACTCCCTCGCAAAAGGAGACCGAGGCGTCCTCTATATTTCTGAAATTCCGAACAGAAATTGACTTACAGTACATTTCCGACCGTTGATCCTTCCCGTTAATCCCTTAGTTCTTGAATTCTCTGATTTTTTAATCCTTCATTCTGACAGGAAGAAGCATAAAGATTTCTTCCTCTTCCTCGCCTGTAAGAACGGTTCTGAGAGCATCGCTCTTTTTCAGGTGTCCCTCTACCGTCTCGATATTCATGCTGGTCAGCGGCGAGGAAAGAGACAAAAGAACGTCGTCCGCGCTGCACGCCTTAATGCTGTCGATCAGATAGCGGTTGTTAAAGGCGATCAAAATATCGTCACCCACATGCTCGATAAAGATCTCATCATAGGTGCTTCCCGCGGAGGATACGGCAGAGATCTTCATTACGTCCTCCACAATATCCAGCTTAACATGGGAGCGAACGCTTCCCGCGATCTTTTCCTCGGTGATCAGCGCTGCACGCTCCAGGGCGGATACCAATTCCTTTTTGTTCGCCTTTACGGTGATTCTATGGGAATTCATAATAATTCTGTTATAATCAATGTAATCTCCGTCTACCAAGCGAGAGAAGAAGGTCAGCTCGCCAATGAGGAAAACAATATGCTTTCTGGTCACAAAGATCTGCATCATAGCCTCTTCGTCATCAGAGATGAGACGGTTCAGCTCATTCATGGTCTTTACGGGAACGATAAATTTGTATTCCAAATGCTCGTTTCCGTTGGTATTTTTATTGATCAGCTCGGTTTTCTGACAGCATTTCGCCAGCTTAAAGCTGTCGCAGGCTACCATCATTAAGGAATCGTCGCTGATCTTAAAGAAGGTTCCGTTCAGTACCGTTCTCTGATCGTTCACTCCCATGGCAAAGGAGACCTGATTCATCATTCTCTTTACAACGGATTGACCGATGATAAAGCTTCGGTCGCTGACAAGATCGGGGATATTGGGAAAATCCTCTCCCGCAAGCGCGCTCATTTTGTGGGAGGAGCGACCGCTGAAAATACAAGCGACAAGCTTGGAATCAACCGTCAACGTAACCTCCTCGCCCTCCATTACACGAAGAGTCTGATTGAACTTTTGCGCGTTGATGATGTACCTTCCTTCCTCCAGAACCTGTGCCTCAACCGCGATACGAACTCCCTTTTCCAGATCAAAGGTAGTGAGGATGCAGGTATTGGGAAATTTCGCCTCGATCAAAATTCCCTCAATGGCGGTCAGTGTGGATTTGCCGGATACGGCGCACATCAGGGGTGCCACGGAGGCACTGATAGCAGAACGGTTAAAAATAATTTTCATATCGGCTCCTTATAAAAATAAAATACATGAAATAAATAAAATAAATGAATAAATAGTAGTATTAGTATTATTAGGGGGTATCGAAACTATGGAAAAGTCCGAGAAAGCCATATGAGGCGAGGCAAAGGAAAAATTGAAATTTGAAGTAACCCTTAGTGGAAGTCTCGGAAAAGCTGTGAACAAAATTATGGAAAAATTCCGAGGAAATCCCGACAAGCCGAAAATCGCGTGAGATTTTTAAAAAAGAGAAAAATTTCTCGGAGCTTCCTTTTCCATAGATGGGATATGGAAAAGATTTTGTCTCAAAATTCTATGGAGAAATTCAGAAAATGTCGCTCCTTGTCGCGGGGGAGACGAGAGCTCTCCCATTTCAGAGGAGGTCTTTTCCATAGCTGTGGAAAGAGGTTTTCAAAAAATCCATAAGGGGAAGCTATCGTAAAAAATACGGGGAATCAAAGAAAATCAAAGCCGAAGGAGGAAGATTTTCCCCATAGCGAAATTATGGAAAAGAGAAATCAAATTTTCAAATTTTTAATTTTTTTCCCCTATATGGAAAATTTGTTGAAATGTCGTACCTCTTTTCAAAAAAGCGTGCTGAAAAAGAAATTTTTATTATTTTACAGTTTTAAAATTTTTCTTAATAGGAAAGGATTAAACGCCCGTAACATCCTTCATCAGCTCGTCGATCTCGATCTTAAACATGGAATCCGAGGAGTATCGGCGATCGATCTGCTCAAAGGAGGAATGAATGGTAGCGTAATCCCGATCAAAGATCTTTGCAATGCTGGGATAAGACATGTCGGTGATCTCACGGATCAGAAATACCGCGATATGCCGTGCCGAAGCGATCTCCTTGGTGCGTTTTTTTCCTACCAGATCAGCTTTTGTAACGCTGTATTTGCTTTGTACCGAGTTGAAGATCTTTTCTACCGTAACGTTTACAGGCTCAGCGCCTCCCAAAAGCTCGGAGAGACAGCTCTTTGCCAGATCCATGGAAATATTTTTTCCCGAAAGAAAGCTCAAAGCGCTCAGCTTCTTGATGGCACCCTCGATCTGTCGGATGTTGGACCGCAGATTTTCCGCCAGAAAGGTCAATACCTCGTCGGGAATGGTGATGGAGACCTGCTCGGCTTTTTTCTTAATGATGGCGATACGGAGCTCTAAATCGGGAGGCTGAATATCTGCCAGCAAGCCCCATTCAAACCGTGTCTTTAAACGCTCCTCCAATGTGGGAATATCCTTGGGAGGACGGTCGGATGACAGAATGATCTGCTTCCGTTCCTCGTACAGGGTATTGAAGGTGTGGAAGAATTCCTCCTGCGTGGAGGTTTTTCCCGCGATGAATTGGATATCGTCGATCAAAAGAATATCGCAATTGCGGTAACGGTCGTGGAATTTATACATTTCCTGCTTAGCGAGGCTCTCGATCATCTGATTGGTAAAATCGTCGCCCTTAATGTACAATACACGGATGTCGGGCTTTTTCCGTTTGATCTCGTTGACCACGGCACTCATCAGATGGGTCTTACCCAGTCCGCTGGGACCGTAAATAAACAGAGGATTGTAATCGGAAGCGGGACGGGAGGCAACGGCGAGACAGGCAGCGTGAGCGAACTTGTTGGAGTTGCCTACAATAAAATTTTCAAAGGTGTATTCAAATTTATAGTTGGGAGGAAGGATTCCCAAGGGACGTCCGTCCGCGGGAGCTTTGGAGCCTTCCGTGTCCGAAGGGGAAGAGGAATCAGCGCTTGCGGGAGAGCCTTCATGAAAAAGCTTGTCCTGCTGAGTGATCTGACTTAAAATTTTCTCGGGGGAGGTAGGCTTTCCCACAAAGATCAGCTTGATCTCGGGCTCAAAGCCCAAAAGGGAGGAAAAGCCGTCCCGAATTTTATCAAGATATTTTTCGTTAACGATTTTATATTTGAATTCCGAAATAGTGGAAAGGGTAATGACATTATCCTCGTAGGAATGGACCGCGAGATCGCCGAACCACAGATCGATGATCGACTGGGCGTAGATTTCCCGAAAGGATAATTTCACTGTCTCCCAAATTTCGGACAAGTCATCAAGATACGACATGTAATACTCCATTCTGTCAAATTTAAAAATTCAGAGAAATACGCGCATAAAAAGCCAAAAAAGGCACAATGATTCTACTTTAACATTATACCACAAATTCAAAAAAATTGCAAGGAATTTTTTTTATTTATCTTCAATTATTTATTATATAATATATAGGGTTTGAAAAAGGGAAAAAACGAGGGAAAAGGAAGTGAAAAAAATAAAAAAGAGAGATAATGAAAAAAATTATCTCTCCTAATTTTTTGTAGATACATTATTGTAATATTCAACAAACAAATCATTGGGGGTACATTCTAAAATATCGCAGAGTGCCTTGAGATTTTCAAATTTTATCGCGCCGGTTTCATTTTCCACGAGCTTTTTAAAATTTTGATAGCTCAAACCCAATTGAATATAAAGCCAATATCTTGTCTTCCCTTTTTCCTTGAGTATTTCATCAATTCGAAAATGCACCGCAGTTCCTCCCATGCGTTATATATAATGTATACATTATATAATAAATTTTTAATTGACAAATAGACTTTGACATTATATAATGTATACATTCGATATTATAACTTTGATGAGAAAAAATATACGATTTGGGAGAGAAGATATGATAATTGCATTTTGCGGGCATGCAAAATATAAAAAAAGTTTAGAGGATGAGAAAAAAATTCTCGAAATATTGGAAAAAAGAATAGGAAATACTCCGTGCGAATTTTTTCTCGGAGAGTATGGTGATTTTGACTGTTTCGCCTACGAGTGTGTAAAAAAGTTCAAGAAAAATCACCCCGACATAATGTTAGTATTCATAACTCCTTATCTCTCTGTAGAATATAAGAAAAATTATGATGAATATAAAAAAGATCGGTTTGACCTTATAATTTATCCTGAACTGGAAAATGTTCCAAGACGATATGCCATTTCTTATCGAAACAGGTGGATTGCTGATCATGCAAATATCATTATTGCTTATATTGATCATGAATACGGTGGTGCATATACGATGTATAAATATGCCAAGAGAAAAAATAAGGAAATTTACAATATTGCTCAGAGAAATATAGATTAAAGTTAAATCAATATGATAAAAATAAAATTTTCGTAGCCATACTATCGCATCAAAACCCTTTTCTCTCGGGATTTCGAGGACGCCATCCCCTACAAAATTGGGAGAAATGGTTTTTATGGAATTGCCTCCTGCGTCGGCAAAGATCCTTCGCTACGCTCTGGATGACACGTACGG
>JAZSPS010000054.1:0-29180 GCA_045537595.1 Eubacteriales bacterium | reverse complement strand
ATTGGTTATTTTTGATATGATAAGGGTTTTGATATACTTTTTTGTAGTTTTTGAAATGTTTTGTTTTAATAATTCGGAAAGATCATAGATCGGGATTTCCTTGGGAGAGGTTGTTCCGTCGCTGTCAACAGAACAGTATTTGATAATTCCGTTGTTTTTTCCGGCAACCGCTCCGGCATAAAACTCACTTGAGGAGCGTTCGGCATTTGTAATATTGGCAGATACCTTTACGTTATATAATTTCAGATCTGCTACCTCACCGGTTTCTCCGATGATTCCGAAAAGGCCGGAATAGGTATGACCCACCACGTTTAGATTGCTGATGGTATAGCCATTACCGTCAAGAGAGCCGACAAATTCATCGTAAACGACGGCATTATTGCTGTTGATTTTTTGACCGATAGGGGAGATTGTCGCTCCGTTGAAATCAATGTCACAAATCAAACGGTAATGCTGATCCAATCCGTTGGCAATTGAAGCAAACTGCGCTCCGCTCGCAATCAGATACGGGTCGCTTGCCGTTCCGTTACCGCCGTTAAATTTGGCGGTTGAGCCAACGTTGAAGGACATGGTATTCAATGCTTCTCCGCGATAGCACAGTGATGCTTGAATTTTGCTTGCGTTGCGATCAACGAAGAATACGCCGTCCGTCCTTGTGGGAACAGATACGGAATAGGTGAAATCATTTGCGTCAAATCCGAAAAATTTGCAAACATCTTCGGGGATACCGTGCAAATATATGGTCTGACCTGCCAAAACGTAGCCATATGTATCGGGATCGCTGTTTACGATCTCATAAAGGTCGCCGTCCGCGGATTCTACGACATAGGAATCGTCAAGATTCAATATGTAGGCGATATCGCGCGCCAGCTGCTTTTCGATGTCGTTTACCCGAACGCTGATCTGATCGGAGATCGAACTCTCCATCTGCTCTCGTGTTACGAAGCCGTTGGAGTTATACGGATCGTATATATAGTCCTTTCCGTCAGCGGAGGGACCATTCAGGAGATAGTAGGAATACTGATAAAAATTACAGGTGGAAATCAGTTGATCTGCCATCAGCTCGGTCTGATAGATATCGTATGCGAACATCATTGCCGCAAGCTCGGGGGATTGATCGCCATTGCGGATCAGATCGGGGTTGG
Organism: Eubacteriales bacterium; assembly: GCA_045537595.1. Taxonomy (GTDB): domain Bacteria; phylum Bacillota; class Clostridia; order Oscillospirales; family CAG-272; genus HGM12713. The sequence continues at coordinate 28,035 of JAZSPS010000054.1, read as the reverse complement.
AGGAAACCACATCATAATAGTATTGAACGATCGATTTTCCCGTTTCCGTGCCAACGATATAGTCGTAATACTGACTCCAACCGTTTATCAAAGATTGATAAAGCAGATCGTAATAATTTTTTACGTATGCTTCCGAATTCTCTTGTTGAGCATAATACTTGATCCATGAATAATACGCGGTATTCGATTTGCTGTTGCCCTCGATTGTGCCATAGATATAATTTCTGTATTCGTTATAGCTGAAATTACCTTCGCCGCTCAGCATAAAGGTTCTTAAATACTGCTTTGCGTCGGCATTGTCGATTGCGGTAGTCACTTCGTTGATGATCTGATTTGTGGATTCATTGATTTCATCGGACAAGGTGTTGACCTGGTCTTCAATTTCAGAAAGCTGATTCTGGATTTCGTTGAGCTGTTGATTTAGTCTGTCTTCCATTTGCGCAAGCTCGGGCGTTGCGGATTCGCCTCCCATGATAGCGGTGAAAACCGTGTCAAAGAGATCTACAGCGACCGATGCGATCTGTCCGTATGGACCGCAGCACGACAAAATGTCACTGGTTAGGGAGAAAACAGAATCCAACATTTGCGCTGTGTCAAAATCTCCTCCGTCGGAGGCGTCCTTCATCCAATCGATAAATCCGGGCAGGTTATCTTTAACAACCTTCAAGCTGTTCTGAACCTGCTCTAAGGATTCCTTTGTCGCCTGTGCCGCTTTTTTCTCCGCGGCGAGCTTTTCTTGCTCCTCCACGTAGTTGCGGATGTAGCTTACGTCAGATTCCATCTGCATTTGCCACTTTAAACTGTCATAGTCAGCCTGTTCTTCAGGTGTTCTTCCGTTTCGATATATTTTTTGGATGTACTCAGGAAGGTCGTTGGGATTGGATGCTTCCTCCGCCGATACCGCAAACACGGCAATCGGGAGTACCATCACGATAACCAACAAGATCACCAATATCTTACTGATCGTTTTTTCTTTCATGTAGTTTTCCTCCATTAACGATATACAACCGCAGGGGTTATTTTCTCAAGATTTTCGCCATGGATATCGCTGATAATGGCACTGCAACCGTCTATCATAAAGGTATCCTTGCTCACTACAGCGCCATCTGTAGAGAAGCTGAAGGTTATCACCTTAGAACACCAATCAAACTGCTTTCCGTTGGCATCCGACCAAGCAAATGTAAAGCTGTTTTCGTTATTGTTTATGACGTATTGGTTGTTGTTGCTTCCGTCACTGTTTTCAACCCAAAGGGGACTTGCGGGATTTATATCGGCGGAATTGATGGAAATGTTGCCTGTGCGTGTGTTGTAATTGATCGATAACTCCAATGCGTTTAGCATCATGGATTCGTGATTGTAGAGATATAGCTTTGCGTCTCCGTTTCGTTCTTGACTAAATTCAACAATGATTACGGGCTTTGTGTAGACGGATTCATATACAGCTTCAATCACAAGGTCCTTTGTAACGTTATCAAATGACTGATCCCATCTGGTAAAGCCGTAAACCTCGGTGTAATCTCCCGTTCCCACTAAGAAGAATTCCGGATGGTCGGGAGCAATGGCTGAAAAGCCGTGCTCAACTTTTTGCGCTTCGTAAAGGACCGTGCCATCGGGCATTACAAACGTTACGGTATAGGTTTTGAGTTTGTAAGTCGCTTTGATTATGAGGTCGGTAGAAATATCGGTGAGATTTTTATCCCAACCGTTAAAAACGTATCCTTCCAAAGTAGGATCAACGGGTGCTGACGCGTCATCACCCTCATCTACTGTAGTTTCCTTTAAGATTGTTCCATCATAATCCAAGAATGTGACCTTATACTGTCTGACGTATTCTGCCTGTACAGTCAGGTTGCTTACGATATTGGTAAATACGGTATTCCATCCGATAAATCTGTAATTGGTTCTCGTAGGACTTTGAGGAGCGGTAGCGTTGCCCTGATAATCAACAAGCTGAATGTCGATCACGGAATGGTCGTAATCCAGAAATTCTACCGTGAATTGCTGAACATATTTCGCTTTTACAGTCAGATCCCCGATAATATTGGAATATGAGTGATCCCAACCGTCAAATCGAAAGCCCTCTCGTTCCGGATCTCCAGGAGCAGTAGCGGAATTGCCGTAGGCTACTTCCATATGTGACAGAACCGTTCCGTCGTAATCACAGAAGGTGACAGTGTAGGTACGTACGGCAACTGAGTATGTTGCAAAAACAGATTGATCTGCCGTAATATTGGTGAAGTCTGCTTTTGTAGAGCCGTTTCTTTCCGTTACCCATTGATCAAAGGAATATGTGTGCTGCAAAGTGGACTCTTTGATAGGCAATGAGTTCGGATAAACCGCTGTTCCACCGTGAGCAACGATCGCTCTTCCAAGCTCGGTCACACCGTCCTCATCGTAGAAGATGACGGTATGCGTGTTGGCGGTGTTGGTGAATTGAGCAACATATGTAATGTTGTCCGTAACGATTGAGAGGGCAGGAGACCATCCGCTAAAGATGTAAACCGTTTGGCCATCAGATGACTTTGTAGGTTGTTCAGCATTGTATACGGGTGTTGTACCGTATGGCACGGCTTCATCGATTTCCAAAACGGTGTCCTCATTCTTCCAGGTGACCGTATAGGTATTGACCGTGCGGGAGAAGTTCGCGATGACCGTCGTGTCGTTTCCTACCGTTGCGTTAGCTGTCCAACCAATGAACGTATAGGTATACTGCGCGGTGTTATTGTTTTCAATGGCGCTGATCACTTGTCCGTTGATCGTGATATTTCCGCCACTTACAGTGATAGCGGCTCCGTAGGGAATATTGTTCAATACGGAAACGGATACCGTACCGTAATCGGCATTATTAGGTATGATATAAACGCTGACCGTGCGTACAAATTGCTTGAAGGAAGCAAAAACAGATCGGTTGGCTACAATGTTTGTCAAATCATCAGCCACAGTACCGCCTTGTGCGGTAACCCATTTTTCAAACACGTAGGTGTAACCTGCCGTTGCATTCTTTACGGGAGTTCCTCTGGTATAGGCAGCGTTAGATCCGTAGTCAACGGTAACTGTATCCAGAACGGTTATCCCGTCATCCGCGAAAAAGGTTACCGTATACGTTCTGAGGGTTGTGGTGAACTGCGCCTGATACGTAACTGATTCGGTTACCTGATTGATCTGCGGTGACCAACCGCTGAACGTGTAGGTATACTGTGCGGTAGAATCCTTGGTAGGAGTTGCGCTGTCGTAGGAGGGTATAGTACCATATGTTAGGTTTTCATCGGTTTCCAATACGGTATCACCGTTTTTCCAAATGATCGTATAGCTATTGGGAACAGAGGTAAACTCCGCTGTGTAGGTCACATTGCCCGATACCTGGCTGATAGCGGGAGACCAACCACTGAATATGTAAACGAATTGCGTGTCCGCGGCTTTGGTCGGTACAGCACCGTCGTACGTAGGGAGAGTCCCCTCAGCTACGTTGAAATCTGTTTCCAGAATGATATCTCCGTTTTTCCAAGTGACGGTATAGCTCGAAACCGATTTTACGTAGGTAACGGTATTGCTCCAATCGCTGGTTTTATAATTTATTCCATCTCCAATAGCTCTGATTTTAAAGGTTTGATTATCAGAGAGCTTTTTGCTGGTCATGGATTTTTCAATACACGAAAGTGTCCCGTCTACGCTGATTTCAAACTTATCGGCGGAAGCATCCGCACTCCACGTGGCAGTGTCGTCGATTAGAACGACGGTGGGAGCTGTTAATTTGATGGGGGCGTGTTCAGTTTCCGTTGGTGTTGAGATCGGCTCTGTGACAATGCCTTTGTCATTCTCCTCGTTCGCGCCGCCGCACGACGCCAAAAGGAAGATACCGCATAGCAATATCAGCACTGACAGAAGAATTGTTAACAGTTTTGTTTTTTTCATGATATCCTCCTGAGAGATTATTCCGATACCTTTGTATGATTATGTTGATAAATATAAGGTACGAAGCAAAATGAAAAATCTAAAAGCGTAAACTCCGATAGTCGCCAAACCAGTTCTTATGTAACGTAAAGTAGCGTACAGAACGCGCTTGTGTTCGTAGGATGGAACTTGCGTTTTTATCGAATTCATTCCTACGAGAACGCAAAAAGAGAATACACCCGTACTAACAACGGGTAGGCATTCTATACGTTACAATATTTGGTTGATTTGGCTCTTACATTATATCATATATTATGTGTTTTTTCAAGAGGTTTCGAGATATTGACAAAAATGTTGTAAAACAACCTTGTCAACATCATTCTGGAGCGTAATTTGCCTTAGTCGTAGCTTTTAAGTAATAAGGACGCGTCTTACTTTTCTTTCGCGAAAGAAAAGTAAGCAAAAGAAAGCATTGCCAATACAAAAACGTTGGACACATCATTTTCGCGTTTTGCGTGGTGATGTGTCCAATATCCTTTTATATCAAAGCTATGCTTTTTTACGATAAAAAAGCTGAAAATGGCGGTGACAATATTTCCCCTTGAGGAAGACTGTAACAAGTATCTTGAATACTGCTGTCAGAGGAATTTGCGGCAAGGCACGATTCGGCGTTGTCGGAAGAGCGATACGCCGATCTTATGGAAAACAACCGAAAAAAACCTTCGATCATGCGGTTACGTTATCGGTAATATCTTCCCGTTTCCTTCAAAAATTGGATCAGCATCATGGGCCAGTCGGTCTGGATCAGATCAAAATCTCGGTCGGCAAGCCATCCCCAGCCGTATTCCATAGATTTGGTAAAGGCGGTATCATCGGAATGCTCGCCCGAAAGCTGGCTGGCGGTATTGTAAATAATGGAGTTTACCCACGTCAGCTTTCCATCCTTCCGCATCCGCTCCATAAACGCCTCGCCCGCCAAGGGATTGTCATCCTTTTTGAACAGAACCTCTACCCCTACGTAACGGATATTCCGCTTCATCAGCTCCTCGTGCATGGGGTGTTCCTCTTTAACCACCGGCATAAAGGGCAGCTCGGGTGCCAGCTCTTCCAGTACGGAAAGTACCCGATCCGCATTGGTCAGCGCGCTTTTTACCAGCACCTGATCAACCATTCCGTGACGCTTGATCGCCTCGTAAATTTCCTTTGGATGCCCCCAGAACTTATCAATGTTAATGTAACACCGTCCCTTGAAGGTCTCCAAAAGCTCGTCAAAATGAACCAATCCGAATTGGGTGGGCACATCGTCGTAGTTGACGTACCGAAGCTTTTGAGCCTCTTTCCACGGCAGGGCTTCAATGCTGCCTGAAAAGCCAAGATGATGGGGCTCCATTCCGGGATGAAAGATCACCAGCTCTCCGTCCGCCGTCATATTTAAATCGGTCTCAATCATATCCACTCCCTACTTCAAGGCAATCTCATACGCAGGCATCGTGTTACAGGGAATATTTCCCGCGGCAACTCCGCGGTGAGCTACGATCAGTCGGTGATCCTTCGCGCTTTCCTGTAAATTGAATTTCATGATTACATCCTCCTTTTTGATTCCTGTTATACGAAAGAGCTACTTTATTTATAATATCATATTTTTTAAAAATTCCTCAGATCTTAGCGTTCTACATAAGGAATCCGTTCGGGCAAAAGCTCTTTACGAACCTGATACAAATCGATTTTCAATTCTTTGTTTTCCTTAAAGCTCAGAATTTCGATTTCGTCGTCTGCGCACCAGCAGTGGTCAGCACCCAGCTCGGTATAGATACGACGGTTCAGCGCGGCGTCGTAGGCGTGAGGCATACCGACGGGATACGGCTCTCCCGCGGTTCGCTTGGCAAAACCGTAGGAGGAGGTGTTCCAAAGGGCGTAGGAGGGTTGAACCGCTTCGTACAGAGAATTGGTGTTTCCACGGTTTCCGTGGTGAGGGATCTGGAAGAAGTCGCTCTTCAAGGCGTCACCGTAAAGACGGACCAGCTCTCGGCAGACGTTTTCCATTGCGTCAGCGGGGAGGAAGAAGCTTACCCCATCCAGGAACAAACGGCTTACGATGGAAGCGGAATTATCTTGATTCAGCTCCAAGCGGTTAAAGTGGAACTGCTCGTGGGTATGCAGAACCTCTATTTCCACGTTTCCATAATAAAGCGCCTGACCAATATGGGGACGAATGTGCCGTGTGTTGGGGCCGAACCGCTTCGTATATACCGACATATCCTCTAAGGTTGCATCATGCGCCCTGGGATAGCAATAGGCGGGCGCGGTATTCGCTACGATGGCTTCCAGCTCTACCAGATGCGCAAAGCGTTGCGAGAAGGATACAAAGGCGCCGTAGTGGTCGAGGTGGGGATGCGTCAGGATCCATGCGGCGATCACGGGCTTTCCTTGGCGAAGATTATGATCCTTTAAGAACTCGTAAATAATCTCGTCATCGTTTGCCCGAGGATAGGGATATCCGCCGTCATAGATGATAAAGCGACCGTCCTCCAGGGTGATGACGTAGCTCAAACCGTTGTTGTCATATTTAGGGTCACAGCCTGCGGCGCAGGTATATTTGGAATAGTCCAGAGTCATGATCGCGAACGAATTGTTCGTGAGCTTTGGCTCATGGCTCGAAGACGGCTTGCAGAAAACGGGATCGGCGAGCTCGTCCAGCGTAACCGTCAGAGCACGGTCTTTTGCCAAATAGGCAAAATGGATCGACGCCTTCCCCTTATGCAGCGTAACGAAGCGGTTATCCGCTACCGTGCGATCCTGCACCTTAACATAATCCTTTACCAGAGAGGACGAAAGCGCCTCATCCACCGAATCCGCGGAAAGATTACGGTATAGAAATTGATGGACTCCGTCGCTGCAAGAGTAGCTTGCGTCGTAAAAACGATCAAATAATTGAATCATGGGTAGCCTCCTTCAGATCATAAATGTCATAAACGGATGGGTTTGCTTTGACTCTTTTATTTTATCATATTTCCAGTGTTTGTCAACCCATTTTTGAAAATTCCACGTCGGTGATAATCTGCTGTTCCGGCAGCTTCTTTTATTTTTTCTATCGCTTGACATGGAAGTTTTTTTATGTTATCATAAGGAAAAAATCGCCGTGTGGTTACACGGTTTGAAAATACAGGAGTCAGTATGATTTACAAGAATGAGCATTTGCGTGAGATTTCCTTTCCTCTCGGCGGGATCGGAACCGGCTCTGTCGGTCTTTCGGGAAACGGCGCTCTGCGCGATTGGGAAATTTACAACCGACCCAACAAGGGAACCATCAATCCTTACACGTTTTTCGTTATCAAAGCGACCCGTCCCGACGGAAGCTCAATCATGAAAATTCTGCAAGGCGACGAAACAGCCAATCTATCCGGTCTTTACGGCAGAACCAATTTCCGCGACTTTGGCTTTGGATTACGCCCCGAAAGCATGAATGGGTTTCCTCACTTCCGTTCAGTAGTCTTTGACGGCGCCTTCCCTATCGCGACCCTAACCTTCACAGATCCCGATTTTCCCGCCGATGTGATCATGGAGGCATACAACCCTTTTATTCCCCGGGATTCCAAAAACTCCTCCCTGCCCACGGCGCTCTTCCGCATTCACGTGAAAAGCCGCGAGGAGGGGGTAACCTACACCGTCATTTTCTCTGCTCAGAATCCGTTTAACAAGACCTTAAACCACTCGGTCACAGGTCAAGGATGCTCCATGGTAACATTAGAGCACGCGGAGTGCGACAAGGAATGCAAGGACTACGGCGACTTAACGATCGCGGTTCTCGGAGACGATTCCTTCTCCCAGACCTACTGGTACCGAAGCGGCTGGATGGGCAAGGAGGGTGTAGCAACCTTCTGGCGAGAGCTTAGCGAGGGCATCTTGCACACTCGGGAATATAAAGAGCCCCACATCAGAGATGTGGGCTCGGTAGGAGCATCCGCCACCCTCAGCGCGGAGCAGGAGACTTCATTCCGCTTCGCGTTGGCTTGGAATGTGCCGAACTTCGCTCATTATTGGAACAAAGACAAATCGGACATCACTTGGAAAAACTTCTATGCGACTCTGTTTGAGGACTCGGCTGCCACAGTACGCTACGCCTTGGCGCGCGAGAATGAATTTTACACGAAAACCAAAACCTTCCGCGATCTTCTCCACGGCGCCACCTTGGATCCTGCCGTCATCGACGCAGTGTCCTCCACTCTGTCCGTTCTGAAATCATCCACCGTGATCCGTTTGGAGAACGGCGCGCTTTGGGGCTGGGAAGGTGTACACGACAGCAAGGGCTCCTGTGAGGGAACCTGTACCCACGTCTGGAGCTACGCCTACGCTCTCTGCTTCCTCTTTCCCGACCTGGAGCGCTCCATCCGCGAGACTGAATTTCGGTACGACACAGACAGTGACGGAAAGATGACCTTCCGTACCGCTCTGCCTTTAGATGGCGCACGGTGGGAACACCGCGCCTGCGTGGACGGACAAATGGCTTCGGTGATCAAAACCTACCGCGAGTGGAAGATCAGCGGTGACGACGGTTGGCTCCGCGACCATTGGCAGACCGTCAAATCCCTTCTTTCCTACGCCTGGAGCGAGAAAAATCCGGACGGTTGGGATCTTGACCGCGACGGCGTTTTGGAGGGAAGACAGCACCACACCTTGGATATGGAGCTGTTTGGCCCCTCCGCATGGTTGGAGGGACTCTATCTGGCGGCACTGAAGGCAGGCGCCGAGATGGCAGATTTTCTGGAGGATACGGATGCCTCCCGTCAGTATCGCGACCTCTTTGAGAAGGGCTGCGCCTATACAGAGGAGCAGCTCTTCAACGGCTCTTACTTTATCCAAAAGGTGGATCTGAACGATCACACCTACATCGACCGCTTCAACTCTCCCGAGTACTGGAACGAGGAGAGAGCGGAGCTGAAATTCCAAATTGGAGAAGGCTGTGAGATTGATCAGATGCTGGGACAGTGGCATGCTTCTCTTTGCGGACTTGGGGATATCTTTAACAAGTCTCAAAGAAAGATCGCTTTAGAGAATATGTACCGCCGCATCTACAAGCCTTCCCTGCGAACGGTTGCCAATATGTGGCGCGTCTTTGGCCTCAATGACGAGAGCGGCGCGATCATGTGCGATTATCCTGAATCGGTGTACTGTCCGGTCATTCCCATTCCCTACACCGAGGAGTGTATGACGGGATTTGAATATGCCTTTGCGGGCTTGTTGATTCAGGAAGGAATGATTGAGGAGGGCTTGACCGTTATCCGTTCGGTCCGTGACCGTTATGACGGAAAGAAACGCAATCCTTGGAACGAGCTTGAGTGCGGAAGCAACTATGCCCGCGCTATGGCAAGCTTTGCCCTTCTTCCCATTTTCAGCGGATTGGAATACGATCTGAGCCGCGGTCACATTGGCTTTTCTCCCCTTCTGGGCGGTGACTTTCGCTGTCCTTGGAGTCTGGGTACAGCTTGGGGCAGCTTTGAGAGAAACGAAACGGGTGCCGTCCTTCGGCTCTGTGACGGCTCTCTCAGCCTCTCATCCTTGAGGCTTGGCGGTCTTTCTCGGATTCGCTCCCTTTTGGCAGACGGAAAACCTATCTCCTTTACAAGCAACGGAGACACCCTTTCCTTTGAGAAAATCACCGTGTACCAACGCCTGGAGGCGCTTGTATAAAGCGAGAGCCGATCTCCGCCTTCCGTCCGAGATCTGAGGAGCTTCCCAATTCTGTCTCTTCATTAATACAGAATACAGAAGATGCAAAAAACGCTCAGCGCGGCTGGCGGACTCCTTACAAAGCATATTTGACAATCATGATATTCCATTGAAACAAGCGGCTATGGAAAAGCGGAGGATTTTGAAGCTCTGCTTCCGTTCTGCGATCTGTTTTTGTTTGATTGCAAGGCGTCAAGTGAGCGCCACAGAGAGCTGGTGGGGGCGGACGATACGAGGATCCTTGAAAATCTTGATCGGATTTGTCGAAGCGGCGCGTCGGTACGATTGCGCTGTCCCATGGTAGTCGGGGCGAATGTTGAGGATGCCTTTCTCGAAAAGATCCTATCGCTGGCGAAACAGTATCCGACGGTTCAGGCGATTCAGCTGATGCCGTATCATAACACGGGCACCCATAAATCGGTAACACTGGGAAGAAAACCACAAACGGAATTCATCACTCCCGACACGAAAGACCTTTCGGCTTTTGCAAAAAAAATCAAACTGGAAAGTAAAAAAGAAACCCTTCTCTAATAAAAAAGCAATATCGACCCGATTTTGTGTCGGAAGGATATTGCTTGCGAAGAGATGAGCTGCCATCCGCGGTATTGCGCGAAACCACTAAAAGTTAGGCACATCATTTTGGGAGACCCGAGATGATGTGCCTTTTTTATGCCATGGAACAGACAAAATTGATTTATACGGTATGTAGCTTTTCTTTCTCTGTGGTTCTGCCCGTAGCGAGAACCCGAAGGCGAATGCTTTTGGGAACCCAATGTCCCGTAAAGAAGATGATCAGCACATAGATCGCCTCACTTGCCCAGCCTGCCACAGTTCCCGCGTAAAGCCCCATGATCCCGAAGGTGGGCGCGGCGGCGTAGGTAACGATCAGCTGCGCCGCGGTGCAGATGGAGGAGGCCATGATCAGGTGCTTGTTTGCTTTGATTCCGCGGAAGACCGAGTGGAAGATTCCGCAGACCATGTTACAGACAATAAACGGAAGAATATAATGAATGTAAAGCTGAGCGTAATTCCATGTTTGCGGATCCTCCGCTTGGTTGATAAACAGTCCGCAGATCAGGTCCGGGAAAAGGTAGATAAAAGCGAGAATGGGCAAAAAGAAGAGACAGCCTTGGACAAAGGCAACGCCAACCGCCTTGCGGATATTCCCGTATTTCTTCGCGCCCACGCACTGAGCGATATAATTCGCCGAGGTTTTTGCCGAGGCGTAATATATGGTATTACACATACCCGCGATCTGGGAGGTGATGGATACCGCCGCCATGACCTCATAGCCGAGAGCATTGCGAACGGGGGACATTAGGAGTACTCCGAGATACATCGACATCTGCTGAAAAACGTTGGGAATACTGTAGGGGAGCAGCGCGGTAAAATAACGGGCGCGGGGAATGACTCGATGCTTTTCAACTCCCATTTCCCTGAAATAGACTTGGAAGCGGAGGGTATAGAGCAGAACCACCACAGAATAGGCGATGATATTATTGATACCGATGCCCACAACACCGAAGTCGAAGACACCTACGGCGACAAAGTTTCCGCCGATGGTGAGGACCGAGCTGAGGACGGACATATAGAGGGGGAAGCGGGTCTCTCCGATGGCGTTGGATGCGGTGATGAAGAAATGGGAGAGCATGGCGAGACACATATGAATACACATCAAGCGGTAATATTGCAGAGATTCCTCCCAGATTGCTTCCTCCACATTCAGAAATCCAAAGACAGGACGGTAAAGAAACAGAGAAACTCCGCCGATAAGGAGGGTAGCGGCGATCACCAAATAGAAGGAAGTGACCATGATGTTTTTCAAACGCCGATATTCCTTGGCGCCAAAGAGGTTGCCCATATAGACCGCCATTCCATAGGCAAAGCCAAAGAAAATAGAATAGATCATCTGAAAGTAGCCCGAGGATGCGGAGGTAGCGGCAAGTCCCTTGGCACCGAGAAAGAGTCCCGCAATGGAGGTGTTGATGATACCAAAGGCAGAGGACAGCACCGAAGAAATAATGATCGGAATGGAAAAGATTAAAAAGTTTTTGTGGATGCTTCCTTGGGTCAAGTCGCGCATGGCAAATTCCTCCTCGCTTTTTTGATCATGTATATTATAGCACCGCCTTTGAAAAAGTCAAGAATCTTTTGACTTTTTTTAAGCCTTTCAAGAAGAAAAAAGCTCTTCGGAAAGAAAAGAAGCCGAAAGGAAGCAAAAAATTGGACACATCCTCTCGGCAAAGACCGATTTAGTGTGTCCGTTTTTGATTTTTTCCGTTTCTTCCAAGCCCATGAGCATCACTTGGGCTTTCCCTTGGAAAAGAGCGCCGCCAAGTATCCGAAGCACAGTGCCGCCGCTGTTCCCGCCGAGGCGGCTGTCAGGGCTCCTGTCAATATTCCCATCAACCCCTCATCATCCACGGCGGCTCTTATTCCCTTGGATATGAGATATCCGAAGCCTGTAAGCGGAGTTGCCGCCCCCGCTCCCGCAAAATCCACCAAGGGTCCGTACACGCCGATCGCTCCCAAAATCACTCCTGCCACCACGTATCCAACCAAAATTCTGGCAGGTGTCAGGGAGGTTTTATCCAACAGGATCTGCGCGATCACGCACAATACGCCTCCCACCAAGAATGCCCAAATATATTCCATGATCATATCCATTACGGCTTTTCCCTCCCATAATTTTCATTGCACAGACAAAGCAAGTGGGCTACTGCCGGTATTGCCTCGCCCTGCTGAATACTGGCGGGGCTCATCATCGCACCGGTTCCGATTATCAATATCCGGCGAAGATCCCCTCTCTCCAGTCTTGGGCACAGGTGGGAAGCCAACACCGTGGCAGAGCAGCCGCAGCCCGAGCCTCCCGCGTGCATATCCTGCTTCTCTCGGTTATAGATCATCATTCCGCAGTCGTTATAGCGGCTTCGAATATCCAAGCCCTCCGCCAACAGCAGCTCGCACAGAATGGAGCCTCCCTCCCATCCGAGATCTCCCGTAACGATCAGATCGAATTCCTCGGGGCTTTTGTCGCTATACTGAAAATACCGAAGGATCGTATCCGCCGCCGCGGGCGCCATCGCCGCTCCCATATTGGACGCGTCGGAGATCCCTTTTTCCATGACGATCCCCGGCAATGCCTCCGCGATCCGTACCCGCCCCTCCTTCCGAACCAAAAACGCGCCCGCTCCTGTCACCGTCCACTGCGCGGTGGGAGACCGCTGTGCCCCGTATTCTATGGGGGTTCGATACTGTCTTTCCGCCGAACAGTAATGGGACGAGGTAACCGCCGCGCAGGTCTGAAAATATCCCGCCGAGGTCATCATGGCGGCAAGCATCAAGCCCTCCGCCGCCGTGGAGCATGCTCCGTAAAGCCCAAAATACGGAATATCAAAGTCCAGCAATCCGTAGGAAGAGCCAACACACTGATTTAGCAAGTCCCCCGCGAACATCGCGTCCACTTCCCTTTCCGTTGCCGACACCTTCGCCAGTGCGGTGTTGAAAGCCAATCTTTGCATTTCGCTTTCCGCCTTTTCCCACGTCTTCATCCCAAATTTGTCCGTGGAATCATGGAGATCAAAGCAATCCCCCAACGGTCCCTCAAATTCATATTTTCCTACCACCGATGCGGCGGAAACTATGGCGGCGCCGCCGTCAAATTTTAAAATTCTGTTCTGCATTTTTCTCCGTCCCCCTTCTTGTGCTTTTCTATTTTCTTCCGTTCTTGCTACAAAAGATATTATTTACAAAATATTTTTCTATATACTTGAAATTTTTATTTTGTGTATGGTATAATATATTTAGGAATCCCTCTGTTTTTAATTATATTCTTAATTTTGAATTGGGAGGCAGACTATGTTTTATATATTGAAAAATAACGAAATGACCGTAACCGTTTCTGATCTGGGCGCCGAGCTGGTCTCGGCTGTTTCCGCTGACGGCTGTGAATATATTTGGCAAAGAGATTCAAAATATTGGGGGGGAAGCGCTCCCATTCTTTTTCCCATTTGCGGAAGGCTTTTTGAATCAAGCTATCTCTATCAAGGAGCTTCCTACGCAATGGATCTCCATGGCTTCGCGAGAAAGAGCCTATTTTCCGCTGTACAGCTCAATGAGACAACCGTTTGCTTTACACTCACCGACACCCCCGAAACCAAACGCGTATATCCTTTTTGCTTCCGTCTTACGGTAGAATACACACTTGAGAGCAACAGGCTTTCCTCTCGCATTACCGTAGAAAATACCGATCAAAAGCCTATGCCCGCCACGGTGGGACTGCACCCCGGCTTTAATGTTCCTCTGGACAAAGGCGACTTTGAGGATTGGTATTTGGAATTTGATGCGCCATGCAGCCCCGATCAACTGATTCTTTCGTATCATTATCTGCAAACCGGACGAAAAGAGGCTTTCCATCTGGAGGAGGGCAAAATTCTTCGTTTGACACACGATCTGTTTGATGACGATGCCATTTTTCTTTCCCGAGCCTCCTCGTCGGTTTCTCTCCGCTCCGAAAAAAGCCAACGCTATGTGACACTTTCCTTCCCTGAATTTCCCTATGTGGGCTTTTGGCATAAGCCCCAATCCGATGCGCCTTATGTTTGCGTCGAGCCTTGGTGCGGTCTGCCCTCTTACGATGGGGTCATCGACGATTTGGAGCAAAAGAGCGACATGTTCCGTTTGCTCCCCAATGAAAAGAAAGCGTTAGATTCCTCTATTATTTTCGGATAATCCACAAAGGAAGGAGGATTCACTATGCTTCAAGCAAAAGAAAAGCAATATCATATCGCGCTCTCGCAAGGAGAGGTGGGCGGATACTGTCTTCTCCCGGGCGATCCCGCGAGATGTGAGAAGATCGCCGCCTTTTTAGAGGATCCCCATCCCGTATCCTTTCACCGTGAATATAATATTTGGAACGGCACCCTGGAGGGAGAGACGGTTACCGTTTGTTCCACGGGAATCGGAGGTCCTTCCACCGCCATCGCTGTTGAGGAGCTTGCCGCCTGCGGCGCTCACACCATGCTCCGAATCGGCACATGCGGAGGAATCGCCCTGCCCGTTCAGGCGGGGGATGTGATCATCGCCTCGGGAGCGGTACGTCAGGACGGAACCTCTCGGGAATATGCTCCCATTGAATTCCCCGCTGTACCCGACGCTCATGTCCTGATGGCGTTGCGTGACGCGGCAAGGGATCTGAGCTACTCCCATCATATCGGTGTGGTGCAAAGCAAGGATTCCTTTTACGGTCAACATTCGCCGCACCGCATGCCCACCTCTCGGGAGCTGCTGGAAAAATGGGAGGCGTGGAAGCGCTTGAATGTTCTCGCCAGCGAAATGGAGGCGGCGGCATTATTTACGGTTGGCGCTTCTCTTGGATTATCCGTGGGGGCGGTCTTTCTTTGCGTGTGGAATCAGGAGCGTTTTCTCGCGGGGATGGATACAGATGCCTGTGAGGTTCATGATACGGAGCGCGCGATTTTGACCGCTGTTTCGGCGATCCGAAAATTAATTCTTCAGCGCAGGGAGCAACCGTGATCACGGCTTTTTGAAATGCTTTGACCGATTGTAAAAATATTGTGTAAATATTCCAAAAAAACTTTTTTATTTTGCTTGACACTCTGTAATTTTTTTGGTATAATGAAAAATGTATTAGGAATTTCAAATTTTAAAAATATAGGCGAATAAAAAACAAGGAAAAAAAGAAAAAGGAAAAGGAAAAAGGAGAACACAGAATGAAAAAATTACTGGCTTTTATTTTGGCATTGATCATGATCTTAAGCGTTTCCCTTCTCGCTTGTAACAAGAAGGATAATAATACATATGACGATGATGACGACGACTGGGATAATTCCCCCTCTGTCTCCGACACCTCCGATCCGGACAGCTCCAACACAAACAATAACAATAACAACAACAATAATAACAATAACGAAAATAATAACAATAGCACCACGATTTCTTGGACACAAAGCGCCGCTACCGTTTATGTTCTCCACCCCACTTATTTGCGTCTTTCTCCTTCCGCTAACGACAAATCGGGTATTTTGGTAGAGCAGGAGGATTCCTTAAACCGTGTTGAGACCTCCAACGGTGTATGGGACAAGGTCGACTATGACGGCAACACTTATTATATTTACAACTATCTGATCACAACCAGCAGAGCTGAGGTAACCTTTGATCCGTTGACCGAGCCCACCGTTACCAGCATAATCAACACCAGAACCGACGGTACCGAATCCACCTGCAATCTTCGTCTTACCCCTTGTTATGATGAAAATCTTGATAATTTGGCGGTTTCCGGTTTGACAAAGTCACTCACCTCTAACGGAGAATTGAAGGTTCTTAAGATAAACCAAAGCAAAACCTGGGTTTATGTGGAATTTAACGGCAAGGATGCCGCAGGCAAGGATATCTCCGGATTCTTCTACTGCCGTCCTCAGTATCTTGAGCTTTACCAGAAGCCCGCGGATACCTCCGGAAGCGGTATTTCTCCCGTATAATTTCTCCGCTTTGTAGATTTTAAAGAGGATCCGCATAAGTACATAAGTAATAGCAAAGAACCATAATTCATATGTGGCTGTCTCAAGCGCAAGGCGTTAGAGACAGCCACGTTTTTTATTATACTTTATCCACAATATACCATTTCGACGCAAGCTCAGGATTACACGGTGGAAATGAATTCGTATGTTTTCGCCCGAAAGCCCGCTCAGCTTTGCGTCTTCTTATTCCAAGCTTTCGCCGGATTTCAAGATCATATCATAGGCATTGCCCGCGCTGACAATACGAATATATTCACGGCTCCGCATGGGAGACAGCGACAGTCGGCGAACCGTTTCTCCCTCCTTTGTGCTGATCCCCACATACACCGTTCCCACGGGCTTTTCCTTACTGCCTCCGCCGGGTCCGGCGATTCCTGTGGCTGATACGCCGATATCCGCCCTCAGTTTTTCCCGAACGCCCTTCGCCATCTCTCGTGCCACCTGCTCGGATACCGCCCCGTATTTCTCCAGACTTTCTCCGCTGACCCCCAGCAGGCTCTGCTTTGCCTCGTTGCTATAGGTCACGCAGCCTCCCAAAAATACGTCGGAGCAGCCCGCGATATCCGTGATCCTTTTGGC
Organism: Eubacteriales bacterium; assembly: GCA_045537595.1. Classification (GTDB taxonomy): domain Bacteria; phylum Bacillota; class Clostridia; order Oscillospirales; family CAG-272; genus HGM12713. The sequence goes on along the minus strand of JAZSPS010000054.1, from coordinate 11,299 downwards.
GATCAAGCCTCCTGTACAGGATTCCGCGCATGCAAGCGTCAAGCCATTTTTATGAAGATAGTCCACAACAGCACGCTCCAAGCTTTCGATATCAATGCCGTATATATACGGTCCCACCTCGGTTTGGCGGATCCGTTCGATCATACCGTCACACAGCGTTCCCGCGGCTTCCTCTGTATCGCTCTCCGCCGTTACGCGAAGGCGAACCTCCCCCTCCTTGCAATAGGGGGCAACGGTGGGATTGAGTGAATCGGTCATAATTCCCTTCAGCTTTTCTTCAACCGCCGATTCTCCCATTCCGAAAATATGAATATTTTTACTGACAAGCACCGATTCCCGTCGGCTTCGCAAATATGGACGGATCTCCTCCTCAAAGATGGGTTGAAGCTCGCCGGGAGGGCCCGGGAGCATGATCACGGTTTTTTCGTTATTCTTTCCTCCTATGACCGCCAAGGAGGGAGCGGTTCCGTAATGATTGGGAAATACTCTTGCTCCTCGGGGCATCATGGCTTGCTTTTCATTATTTTTTGTCATCACCCGTCCTGTACGGGCAAAATACCCTCGGATCTGTTCCAAGGATTCGGCATGCATTTCCATTTCCAAGCCGAAAAAGGCTGCCACTGTTTCCTTGGTCAGGTCGTCATAGGTCGGCCCTAAGCCTCCGCTGGTAATCACCAGATCCGCCTCGGAGAAAGCCGCCTCCAGCGCGTGGCACAGGCGCTTGGGATTATCTCCCACCGCCGTATGGCGGTATACATGGATCCCCAGCTCCGCCAGCCTTCTTGAAAGATACGCGGCATTGGTGTTGACAATATCTCCCAGAAGCAGCTCGGTTCCCACGCAAAGAATCTCTGCCGTTTTTATATTTTTTTCCATTCTCATGACCCTTCCTTTCCCATGGATCTTATCCGAATCTCGTTATAATAATTATACTATAAACCTCCTCCGAATTCAAGATACGATGAACTTTTTTACCGCGAAAAATATTTCTTGTCTTTTTTGGAGAGTTGTGGTACAATTGTGGTACAATCAAGACACGTCCACCGCGCTTGACAGAAGAAGGGAAATCCCCCCTCAGCGCCCATTGAGAAATAAAAAGGAGGTTGGTTTTATGCAATGCGAGCTATGTCCCCGTCTTTGCGGCGTTGACCGCCGAACAGAAAGAGGCTTTTGCGGTCAAGGCAGTCAAATGCGAATCGCCCGCGCGGCGCTCCACCCCTATGAGGAGCCTCCCATCAGCGGAACCTGTGGCTCGGGAACCGTATTCTTTTTTGGTTGCTCCTTGCGCTGTTGCTTTTGTCAGAACCGTGAGATCAGCCGAGATACCCAAGCCTCCCATTCGGTAAGCGCGGAAGAGCTTGCTCATATCTTTATGGAGCTTCAAGATCAGGGGGCTCACAACATTAATTTAGTAACACCCACCCACTTTGCCGATCAGATCGCGGATACCCTTGTATCTGTCAAGCACCGATTGAGTATCCCCGTGGTTTACAACACCTCCGGCTATGAGCGTGTGGAGACCCTTCGCCGTCTGGAGGGACTTGTGGATATTTATCTTCCCGATTTCAAATACATTTCCCCCGAGCTTTCCCAAAAATACTCCTCCGCCCCCGATTACGCGGAGGTTGCCTGTGAAGCGATTTCCGAAATGTACCGCCAAACCGGACGGTACGAGATCGGGGACGACGGACGGATGAGAAAGGGATTAATGGTGCGGCACTTGGTCCTTCCCGGTGCCCGCAAGGACAGCTTTGCGGTACTGGACCGTTTGGCAGAGCTTTTGCCCGCGGAGGATATTCTCCTGAGCCTGATGAGCCAATATACTCCTGAATTTGCCATGGATTCGCCTTACCGTGAGCTGCACCGAAGGCTGACCAGCTTTGAGTACGATTCGGTAGCGCAGCACGCTCTGTCTCTTGGGTTTAACGGCTATGTACAGGGCAAAGCCTCCGCGACCGCCAAATACACTCCGAATTTTAAAAATAAAAAGGGCTATTGATAGGACATCAACCGATGATATTTTGAATCCCCGGTGAGGATTCTGCGCAGCCGAACCCGACGAAAGGAGGAGTGTGCGACAGTTAAGCCTTGATTCTCGCATAAACTTTAGTACGTGTCATCCAGAGCGAAGCGAAGGATCTTTGCCGACGTAAGAGGCAATTCTGTATCGAAGTAACAATGAATAAGAATTGATGCGGAGCATCAATTTGCCTCGCAAGCTCGGCAAGGATTCTTCGGCAAGCTCAGAATGACACGAAATGAGAAATGTGCGACAGATCAGCTTTAATTCTCGCACTAACTTTAGTACGTGTCATCCAGAGCGAAGCGAAGGATCTTTGCCGAGCCTGCGAGGCAATCCTATTCCAAAGTAACAATGAATAAGAATTGATGCTTCGCATCGAAGATTCTTCGGCAAGCTCAGTATGTTGATATGTTTCCCAAGCTTACCTTAAGCCTTTGTATATTTCGCGGTAATCTCTCTCAGCAGGGGCAGCTTGCCTTCAATATCCTGAACCAAGCGAAGCTGCGCGCGAGTGCGCGTCAAATTATGGTTCTCGGACAGAATCTTGAAATATTTATCCCCATTCAAATAATCGGTCATAAACCGAAGCGCCAGCTCATATGTCAGCAACAAGACCGACTCGGGAAGCAAACGGCACTCCTCTTCGGTAATAGATTCTCCCACGCCAGCCAAAAAGCCCGACACATATTCCTCATACAGCTCACATCTCAGCCATACCCGAGAAAGATCCTCATCGTCCTCCGCTCCGTTATTGGCGGCAAACCGAACGCTGTCCCCAAAATCATACAGCAAGGAGCCCGGCATGACCGTATCCAGATCGATCACGCAAATGCCCTTTCCCGTTTTGTCGTCGATCATGATATTGTTCAGCTTTGTATCGTTATGGGTAACCCTTACGGGAATTCTTCCCTCTCGAATTCCGTCTACGACCAAGGACGCGTAGCTTCGGTAACCGCGCAGCGCGTCGATCTCCTTTTGAACCGACGTGGCTCTTCCCGCGGCGTTTTCCTCCACCGCTCTCTCAAACGCCTCATAGCGCTTGGCGGTATCGTGAAAGTCGGGAATGGTCTCATGGAGGCTGTCGGCGGGATAATCCGAAAGCTGACGCTGAAAAATTCCGAACGCCTTCGCCGCCTCGTAAAGGAGTCCCTCCTTTTCCGCTGACTGATAGGCAGTTGCCCCCTCGATCATTCGGTAGATTCGCCAAATATCCCCCAATTTTGGATCGCTGTAATAACATTTTCCGTTATCACTTTCGATCAAATTCAGGGTTTCCCTTTCAGGGTCGCCCCCTGCCTCCCGAATTTTTCCCGCGAGAAACAGCGTGATATTCCGAATGTTTTCCATCAGCTCATCCGGCTTTTTGAAAACATAGGTATTCACCCTTTGCAAAATATATTTTGATCCATCCTCGGTCTCCACCGAAAAGGTATGGTTAATGTTTCCGTGACCGCAAGCCTCCGCTTTTACAGGCTTAAAGGAAATAGCGAAGTGACCAAATATTTCACGAACCTCTTCCAGCTGTATCATGGTAAAATTCCCTTTCTCGTTTTTCTTTCGATCGAATCGATTAGACTATTAAATGAATCGAATCATTCCGTAATCAAGCATAATTAAAGAGAGCCGATCAATCTTTCGATGGCAATATATCCTTGCGGCGATTGCTTGACCGCCAGATCCGCTTCCGAGCAAAGCTCCACGGCTCGACGAAGCCTTTTCATGGATTTATCCGAGGCTCCCGTTAAGTACAGACGGGTTTTATATTCGTTCATTTTCAACAGCTGAGCGATCTCCGAGGCAGGCAAGCCCTCTTCCTTCAATGCCTTTACCGATATCAGATCACAGATCACACGTGAGATCTCGGACAAAATGATGACCGGCTCTGCCCTTCGGAATTTCATTACCGCAAGGGCGCTCATAGCTTCCTCGTACCTTCCGTCAAGAATCGCGTTTGCCAAAGCAAAGGAATCGGAAGCGATCTCGGTGACAGACACACGCTCCACGTCGGCTTTTGTTACACTTTGTCTTCCGTTTTGCAATACGTAATATGCCAGCTTTTCGGTTTCCTGTGACAAAACGAACATGGATTTGCCGCAATAGTCGATCAAATATTGGCAAACCTCCGCGGATGCCGTAACTCCGTTATGCTCAAAATGCTTTCCCACCCACATGACAAGCTTTGCGCCCGATATGGAATCAAAGTACACCGGTGTCAGGTATTTGGAAAGACGGTTAAGAATGGCGGAGGGCCGCTTTGGCAGACTTCCCTCCTCAATTTGTCCCGCAGGGACCGACAGGATCAAAATATTATAATCGTATCTTGGCAGAACCTCCAGCACCTCGCACAGATCATCAAGCTCCCCCGCGCGAAGTCCTTCGATATTTAAGCCGCTGACGCTGACGATCTTTTTTTCGCTCATCATAGGCGGAGGCATCAGGGCATCCAGCACTGCCGCCGCGGAATATCCCAAGGCATCAATGCGCACGTCATTGAAAAGAGCAAAGGTTTCGTCCTCGCAAACCGCCGCCCGTGCCGAGCGAAGGGCGAAGCTTTTCAGATAATCCTCTTCTCCAAAGAACAGATATCCTCCGCTAAGACCTTTTTTCAGTTGCTTGCGAAATACGTCCTCTTTGATCAGCTCCATCTTTGCCTCCTTCCCTTTTGCTTCCTCATCCGCGATGATTCATGATGAACGCCCTATCAGCTTACATCAAATACATTACATATTATATCATAAAGCCTCTTTTTTCGCAACAGATTTTCGTTTATTTATTTTTAAATTAAAAAATATAAAAAAATACTTGACAAATCATAAAAATTATGGTTTAATATAAGATGTCATTGCATAAAAGCGTATTTTTCGGCTGAAAAGCAACACGCTTCCGGATCATTCCGGACATCTCGCAGTCCGGGATGAAAACAAATTTAAGGAGGTGCAAGTAAATGCTCAGAACCTATCAACCCAAAAAGCGTCAGAGAAAAAAAGAGCACGGCTTCAGAAAAAGAATGGCTACTGCTGACGGTAGAAACGTACTGAAGAGAAGACGCGCTAAGGGCAGAAAAAGACTGACCTATTGATTTTTCAGTCTGTTATGCTTAAACATAAAAACCGCCGATGACCTTGAAAGCAGCCTCTGTTTTCCGTGTGCATCGGGGTTTTTGATATTTAAGGTATTTCATTATTTTTATTATTTTAAATTTAATAATTTTAATGAAGCGGATTGAAGCATCCTGTCAGTTTCGGCTCTCGGATTATAATTTAATATTTAATTATGAAAAATATTGCAATCAAAGAAAATCATTTGTATAACAAGGCTTACAAGAACGGAAAACGCGCCGTGGGTAAATATACTGCTGTGTATGTTCTTCGGGATCTTGCCGCCGCCCGTATCCGTCGGGATCACCCCCAAAAGCTCTTTGTTAACCGCTTAGGGCTCTCGGTTTCCAAAAAGATCGGCGGCGCCGTACAGCGAAATCGGGCAAAGCGTATCATTCGTGCCGCTTACGACACCGTACGCCCCCGGCTCAAGACCGGTTTTCTGATTGTAATCAGCGCCAGAACCGCGATCGTCGGTCAAAAAAGCACCGATGTGTGTCGGGATCTGGAAATTGCCTTTAAAAAGCTGGGACTGCTCACCGATGAGCCTCCTTCCCTGCTTACAAAAGAATCAAAAACGGAAAATAAACTGGAATGAAGTATGTTTGCGTTTGGCTAATACGGCTTTATCAAAAATTTCTTTCTCCCTTGAAACGAAATCCCTGCTGTAGGTTCTCCCCTACATGCTCTGCCTATGCCATTGAGGCATTTATGAAACGCGGCTTTTTTATTGGTTTTGGTTTATCGGTTTGGCGAATCCTTCGCTGCAACCCCTTCTGCGCGGGCGGGTATGATCCTGTTCCTCCAAAGAAAATTCCAAAATACCAAAGGGATCGGAGTGAGAAATTCATGTCCCCCTCATCAGATGACAGCAATGACAGGAATATCACAAATGAATAAATGAAAGGATTTCAAATGAGTATTTGGGATATTATTAACGTACCGTTTGGATTTGTGATCCGATTCTGCAATAAGATCGTTGGAAATCAGTACATTCTGGCCCTCCTTCTTTTTGCCATTATCATCGAGATCGTTCTCCTTCCCTTCGGTATCAAGCAGCAAAAAAATTCCATTAAGCAAGCAATGCTGCGCCCCAAGGAAATGGCAATTCGTAAAAAATACGCGGGGCGTGACGATCAACCCACAAAACAGAAAATGACAATGGAGATTCAGGAGCTGTACCAGAAGGAAGGCTTCAACCCTATGGGAGGTTGTCTGCCCTTGTTGATCCAGCTACCCATTATCATTGCGCTGTATAACATCGTAATGAATCCCCTAAAGTATATCTGCGGTCTTTCCGAGGATACCATCAACGGAGCCATCTCTGTTGTAAAGAGCTTCCCCGCCTATGCGAATACCGCCTTTGATTCCTCCCGAAATATTGATCTGATGAGTGCCATCCGTAATATTTTAGGCACAGATCCCGCCGCCTTTTCCGGTGTTGCCGGCTTCACCGAGCACATTGAGAGCGTTGCGGATCTGCCCAATCTTTCCCTTTTCGGAGGCGCCATCAATCTGGGAGACATTCCCCGTCTCACACAGTTCAGCTGGCTGCTGATAGTTCCTGTATTGACCTTTATCGTCTACTTCCTCAGCATGAAGCTGACCAGAAAGCTCACCTATCAGCCTACCACAGCAAACGATCCCGCCATGGGCTGTTCCAACAAGACCATGGATATCGTTATGCCCCTTTTCAGCGTATACATCACCTTTATCGTTCCCGCGGCGATCGGTGTATACTGGATCTTCAAGAGCATTTTGGGTGTTGTCAAGCAATTTATTCTGAAAAAAGCGATGCCCATTCCCACCTTTACAGAGGAAGATTACAAGGCCGCGGAAAAAGAAATGAATGTCCGCTTGGACAAAGCCCCTCGCAACAAGTCCGGACGTGTTGTCCGCTCCTTACACCACATTGACGATGAGGACTTTGCCGACACGGCAGAGGCGGCAAGAAAGCACCGCGAGGCACTGGAGGCACAGGATGCGGCTGAGGCTGAGAAAAAAGCCGCCAACGCGCCAAAATCCTCTTTGCTGGGATCTGCCAAGCTGAAAAAGGATGACAAGCCCGAGCGCAAGGAAAAGGGCGAAAAGAATGAAACGGATTCCAATGAAAAATCAGAGGGCAGCTCTATGGACGACTACCGTTCTTCCTTAAAGAACGAGCTTTCGGGAGACAAGGAATCCAATGAACGGCAGACCTCGGACAATGAAAAAAACACAGATGGAGAAAACGCATAAATTATGAAAAAAGAAGTAACTACAAGCGCTAAAACAGTAGAAGAGGCAGTAGCCCTTGCCGTTCAGGAGCTGGGCGCGCCTTCTGCCGATCAGATTGAGTATACCGTATTGGAAGAGCCAAAAAAGGGATTTTTGGGCATCGGCGCCTCCGACGCGAAAATTTCCGCTTCCTACACCTGCGGCGGTGAGACAAGAGCCATCGCGTTTATTGAGAAGCTTTTAGCTGACATGAGCATTGAGGCTGAGATGAAGGTATCCGAAGGTGAAAATGGGGAAACCAGAATTGCCATCACCGGAGAAAGCGCCGCTATCCTTATCGGACATCACGGCGATACCTTGGATTCCCTTCAATATCTTGCCAATTTGGCTGCCAACAAGCGCGTCGACGGCAAAAAAGAAGAATATACCAAAATCTCGGTGGATGTGGAGGGCTACCGCGCCAAGCGCGAGGAGACCTTGCGCGCGCTTGCCAGAAGAAAGGCCGCTCAGGTACAGAAATACAAAAAGAGCGTTATGCTGGAGCCCATGAATCCTTATGAAAGACGTATTATTCACTCGGAGATTCAGAACATCGAGGGAGTTTCCACAAACTCCATTGGTTCGGAAAACAACCGAAAGATCGTTATTTTCTTGGATTCGGATGAGAAATAATTAAATACGTAAATACGTAGCAACCTTAATGAGGCTGCCGCAAATGAGTGATATTATTTGCGGCAGCCTCTCTCTTTTAGTTTTGTGTCTTTCCTTTTTGTCACAATTCCCTTTCTGTTTGGATATACTGCTCATGAGGGGGATTTTGACCGGCAATGTCGAATTTTGACGTCTGCCGATCACAGGTTAAATCTTCCATTCGCAATTCTCCGTTGCCGTGTTTAAACAGGTGAATTTGAGGTAAAAATATTCCTGTACGAAAAAACAAAATTTGGAGTGTAAAATTGAAATGAGCGTAAAACGCGGAGATATTTACTATGCGGATCTAAGCCCTGTGGTGGGTTCCGAGCAGGGGGGCTTACGTCCTGTTCTGATCGTTCAAAACGATGTGGGAAACCGTTACAGTCCTACGGTCATTGCCGCCGCCATTACTTCAAGAATGGGAAAAACCCGTCTCCCAACCCATATTGACATATATGCGGACAAGGTAGGACTGGCAAAGGATTCTGTAGTTCTGCTGGAACAAATACGTACGCTGGATAAACGCAGACTTAAGGAAAAGATCGGGCATTTGGACGAGGGAATGATGCATGCCGTAAACTCTGCCATTGCGGTCAGCTTTGGTTTAGGCGAATCCTCTGATGAAAGAAGATCCTCTCCCGCACCCTCACATCAAACCGACACCATTGGTGCCGCCGCTGCCGCGGCGCTTCCTCCTGCCGATCCTGTCCAAGGCGGGGCTGTTACCGCGTAATTTTTCAAAATATCAAGAATTTCTTCTTGGTTTCTTCACACTTTTTTGATATGATTTTATTATAACGCTTGAATTATTGAAGCCTTAAATAAAAATGGAATCTATCAAAATAAGGATGTTATTATGAAATATTCGGAATTCTATCAAACACGCTGGCATGATACCGACGCGAGCCGACTTCTTCGTCCCTCGCAAATCTTAGTCTATATGCAGGAGACCTCCAACCGCCACGTTTTCGCCCACAGCGGTATGAGCTTGGATGCCCTTCGGGACGAGAAGCATCTTGCTTTTATTCTCAGCAAGCTGCGTCTTACCTTTTACCGCCGCCCTTCCGCCTTTGAGAATATCGAGGTTCAGACCTGGACCTGTCCCGCTCGCGGCTTCAGCTCGGAACGAAGCTTTCGGATCCTTCGCGGGGACGAGGTGATCGCCGAGGCAAGCACGGTTTGGGCGTTGGTGGATACAGAGGATCACTCCCTTCACCGCATAGAGGACGCGGGATACCGCTTTGAGGATGAGCCTCCTGTAAGCATGGAGCTCCCCGCGCGGATCCGAATCCCCTCCCAGCTCTCACTTCAGCCCTTGGGACAGAGAAAGATCGTTTATTCCGATCTGGATTATAACATGCATATGAACAATACCCGTTATCCCGATATGCTATGTGATTTTCTTCCCTTGGAGGAAGCGGACAAAATCCGAGGAATGTCTCTATCCTATCTCCATGAGGCGGCATATGGCAATACACTGACGGTTCTGGGCGCTAAATATGAGGATAGCTATTACCTCCGCACCGTCAATGAGGAAGGAACGGTTTGTCTTGAGGCGCAGATCTTAACAAAAGAATAAATTTCACAGGCGGTTCATATCGAACCGCCTCCTTTTTTCGCTTTTTTCTTTTGGGTTTCCCCTTAATTTCTTACTCGTTTTTTGCTTTTTTGGATTTATTTTATAAAAGCAAATAAAAATTTATAAAAATTTACAAATATATCCTTGTATTTTTTTAAATTATGCGCTATGATAAAGAGAAGTATAAAAAACGCGCAGAGATATTGCCGCTAAAAAGCTTTGGAGGTGTCCTTTGTTCGGCTATGTACGAGTAACAGGCTCAGAACTGAAAGTAAAAGAACATGAATTTTACCGCGGAACCTACTGCGGTCTTTGCCGCTCCATGGGAAAATGCACAGGTCAATGCTCTCGCATGACACTAAGCTATGATTTTGCCTTTCTCGCCCTGATCCGCATTGCCCTTCAAAACGATACTTTTTCCTTTGGGCAAAAGCGCTGTATCGCGCATCCGCTAAGAAAGCGGAATTACATGAAGCAAAATCCCTCCCTTGTTTTTTGCTCAGGCGCGGCGGCTCTCCTGAATTACCACAAGATCATGGACGATCTGACTGACGAAAAGGGCATAAAAAAGCTTCGCGCTCTGTTGTTACGCCCCTTTATGTCTTCTGCCAGACGAAGGGCTTTAAAGGCGGGGCTTGGCGTGTTGGATCAAAAAATCGCGGACGGTCTGCTCCGCCTTTCGGAAGCCGAGCGCTCCGCCGTCTCCAGCGTAGATATTCCCGCTCGGGCTTTTGGGGATATTTTGGGAGAAATCATCTCCTTTGAATTGGAGGGCGCCGAGAAGAGGGTCGCCTTCGCGTTAGGCTCCGCCGTAGGAAAATGGATCTACATCGCGGATGCCTTGGATGACTGGTCGGAGGATCTGGAAAAGAAAAGATATAATCCTTTCCTCCGTCTATACGGCAACAGGTTTCCCTCTCCCGATGAGCTTGACGGAATTCAAATCGCGCTGAAAAATGAATTATACGAGGCAGAGGCGGCAATCGATCTGATCGATTTTGAAAGCATTGATATTAAAAATATCGTTTTAAATATTTTATATTTGGGCATGCCGGACCGAATTGAGCAAATCCTCCGCACCCCCAAAAAAACAAAAAAACGATCCACAGAAAGGACGGACACCATCCATGACAGATCCCTATAAGGTTTTAGGCGTTTCCCCTGACGCGTCGGACGATGAAATAAAAAAAGCATATCGGGCGCTTGCCAGAAAGTATCACCCCGATAAATACCGTGACAGCGATCTTGCCGATCTGGCAAGCGAAAAAATGAAAGAGATCAACGCCGCCTATGAGGAGATCAAGCAGCTCCGTGAAAACGGCGGCTCCCAAGGTCAAAGCTCCTCCTGGAACGGAAGCTATGGAGGAACCTCCTCTTCCGGAAGTCCCCGTTACGCCGAGATCCGCCGTAACATTCAAATGGGCAATGACCGACAGGCGGAAACTCTTCTGAACAATGTCGCCGAATCCGAAAGAGATGCCGAATGGCATTTCCTTTTGGGTTGTGTTTATTTGAGACGGGGAAATTTTGTAGACGCTCAGCGTCTCTTTGACACCGCCTGCTATATGGATCCTCACAACAAGGAATACCGTACCGCCCAACAGCAGCTGAGGATGAGAGCAAACGGCTATGGCGGCGGATACAACACCTCCCGCGGCGGCTGCTCCACAAGTCGGAGGCCAAGCGGTC
>JAZSPS010000017.1:0-5972 GCA_045537595.1 Eubacteriales bacterium | reverse complement strand
TGGACATTTGCAGCGCACCGTGATATAATGAGGGTGGTCAACGGCAAGTGTCCAATTCGTGCTACTACATTAAGGAGGTAATTATTATGGTAGCAGGACATCTGCAAGAGAAAAAAGGTTATTTTTATATGGTATTGAACTACACCGTGGGCGGTAAGCGCAAAACCAAGTGGATACCCACGGGAATGGTGGTGAAAGGCAACAAGAAAAAGGCTGAAGCATTGCTTTGGGAAACCCGACAGACCTATGTACCCGAGGTTGAGGAAGAAGCGGTGGAGCTTTCCGGCGAGATTATGTTCGTGGACTTTCTCGCAATGTGGCTTGAAATAGCCAAGAGCACAATCAAACTCACTACATACGCTTCTTATGCGGAAATGACGAATAAAATCATCATTCCTTATTTCAAGCCGTTGAAGCGTAGGCTCACCGAGGTAACGGCTGCTGATATTCAAAAATTCTACCTCGTTCAGCTTGAAAGAGTATCAGCTAACTCGGTCATCCACTATCACGCAATCATTCACAGAGCTATGAAATATGCGGTCAAAACAGACTTGATTATTTCCAACCCCGTGGATAAGGTGGACAGACCGAAGAAGAACGAATTTCAAGGCAGCTTCTACACCGAGGACGAGATACAAGACTTGTTTGAGGTGGCGAGAGGAACGAAGCTTGAATTGCCAATCGTATTGGCAGCTTTCTACGGACTTCGCCGTAGTGAGGTTCTCGGACTCAAATGGGATGCTATCGACTTTCAGCAGAATACCATCACCATCAAGCACACACTTACATCTTGCAAAATCGACGGCAAAAAGGTAGAAGTGGCGACCGACACGACGAAAACCAAGTCGAGCCGCAGAACACTCCCTTTGATACCTCAATTCAGAGCGTTGCTTTTGCAAAGATGGGAGATGCAGGAAGAATACAAGAGAGTATGTGGTAGCTGCTACAATACGAAATATCTTGAATATATCTGCGTCGATGAAATGGGCAATATCATTCCACCAAACTATTTGAGCGAAGCCTTCCCGAAGCTCCTTGCACGTCACGGTATGCGGCATATCAGATTTCACGATCTCCGTCACACCTGCGCGTCGATGCTTCTGAAGAACGGTGTACCGATGAAGCAAATTCAAGAATGGCTTGGACACTCTGATTTCAGTACAACAGCAAACATCTATGCACACTTAGACTACAACTCCAAACTCAACTCCGCCGAAGCTATGGTGACGGGAATGAGGGCGGCTCTGACCACGGTTTCATAAGTCAAAAAAAGGCGAAAAAAATGAGCCTGCAAATTGACTTTGCAGGCTCGGTGTGGCGGAGAGAGAGGGATTCGAACCCTCGTGAGATTGCTCTCAAACGCATTTCGAGTGCGCCCCGTTATGACCACTTCGATATCTCTCCGTGTTTATTTTAGCTCTCTACTGTTCTTGCTCAACCTTGGAAATTGGAGAGAACAGTAGGAGAGAACTAACGTATTAAGTTTTATTTGAACTGCGGAAAACCCTTATAAACCAAGGGATTTAAGGTGGGAGGTTCCAAAGTGACTACAAAATTTCGAGTCAGCCCCGTTATGACCACTTCGATATCTCTCCGTATTTTACATGCGTTTTTATACAACGCCATAAATTATAGCATATTTTTTTTGAAAAAACAATAGATTTTTTAAATTATTTTAAAAAATTTAAAAAATAATAATTTAGCAAAGAATTCGTTTTAAAATTTTCAAAACACTTGAAATGAGCTTTGAAAAGGTGTATAATATATGTGCTTATGTATATTTAAATTAAAAATCATAATTATATTGTGAAAGCGAAAGGAATTTGAAATGGCAGAAGAATGTACCCACAATTGCTCCACCTGCGGAAGCGATTGCGCATCGAAAGAAAAAAAGAGTTTAATGGAACAGCCGCATGCTTTGAGCAGTATTAAGCATGTGATCGCTGTAGTCAGCGGAAAGGGAGGTGTGGGAAAATCCTTAGTCACCTCCATGTTAGCGGTCAATATGCAGCGCTTGGGTTACAAGACAGCAATTTTGGATGCCGATGTAACCGGTCCGTCAATCCCCAAAGCCTTTGGCGTTAAAGCGGGTGTGGATGGAGACGATAACGGAATGATCCCTCCGACCACTACCTCGGGAATCGATATTATGTCGGTCAACCTGCTTTTGGATGATGAGACAAAGCCTGTTGTTTGGAGAGGACCCGTCATTGCCGGTGTTGTTAAGCAATTTTGGACAGACACCATTTGGCATGATATCGATTATATGTTTATCGACTGTCCTCCCGGAACAGGTGATGTTCCGCTTACTATATTCCAATCGATCCCGATTGACGGTGTTGTGATCGTCAGCAGTCCGCAGGAGCTGGTTTCCATGATCGTAGAAAAAGCGGCAAACATGGCACAGATGATGAATATTCCCGTGTACGGCTTGATCGAGAACATGAGCTATGTAAAGTGTCCCGATTGCGGCAAGGAGATCAAGGTATTCGGTGACAGCCATATGGAACAGATTGCCGAAAAATTCGGGTATGACCTGTTGGCGCAGATCCCCATGGATCCTAAGCTTACCGCCTTGGTAGATAAGGGATGGATCGAAATGATGGACAACACCTATCTTGAAGCGGCAGCCGAGGCAATTGTCAATCGCACCGTGAAAAAATAAAACATCTACCCTTATTTTCGTATTTATTTCTTGGGAAATAATCGTGAATCAAAAAACAAAAGCCTTCATAGCAAGCCGTTTTCGCTCATGAAGGCTTTTGAACTGTTTGGATGTATGGCAGAACGTTGATTAAAGGAAACGCTTAAAGCAAAATGAGTATTAAAATTGGGAAAACAGAATTAAAATATGGGTTGATGCTCGCGCCTATGGCGGGGGTGACCGACCGAACCTTCCGCTTGCTATGCCGTCAATGGGGCGCGGAATACACGGTCAGCGAAATGGTATCGGCAAAGGCGCTATGCTATGAGCAGCGAGGAAAGCGTAAGGAGACCATGACCTCGGGAACGGCGCCTTTGGCGGCGGTATTGCGCTTGGAAGCTCCCATGGCGGTCCAGCTGTTTGGCAGTGAGCCCGAATTTATGGCGGAGGCGGCGAAAATGCTGGAGGACTCCTCCTACCGAGGCTGTGTATCGGAGATCCCGCCGGCGGCGATCGACATAAACATGGGCTGTCCTGTGCGAAAGATCACCGCAAACGGAGAGGGAAGCGCTCTTATGAAAAATCCCAAATTGGCGGCACAGATCGTTTCCGCGGTTTGCCGTGCGGTTCGACTGCCTGTAACTGTCAAGCTCCGCGCCGGATGGGACTCGCAATCGGTCAACGCACCTGAGATGGCGAAGGCTTTGGAGCAGGCGGGGGCATCGTTGATCTGCGTGCATGCCAGAACGAAAGAGCAGCTTTACACCCCGGGGATAGATTTGAAGGTGATCGAAAGGACAAAAGCGGCGGTATCGGTTCCCGTAATAGGAAACGGTGACATTGAGAGCGTGTCGGATGCGCTGGGCATGATGGAGCGCACAGGCTGTGACGGTATCATGATCGGCAGAGGCGCTATGGGAAATCCTTGGCTGTTTTCTCAGATCACCGCGGCGATGGAAGGAAAAGAGATTCTGTACCCTACGGAAAAGGAAAGGATCGAGACGGCATTGTATCACCTGGAGCAAATGCTGGAGCACAAGGGAGAGCGTGTGGGGCTGGCGGAATCCAAAAAGCATATGGCGTGGTATTTAAGCGGCATGAGAGGCGCCGCCGCGGCACGGTCGGCAATTATGAACTCACAAACCAAGGAAGAGATCCGCTCGGTTATGCTTGGACTGCTCGGCGGTATGGAAGGGAGAGAAAGCGATGACGGAAAAAAACCGTAAAAGGGTAGCCGTGATCTCGGGAAATCCGCGAATATCCGATTTTTTTGCACTGGAAGCGATCACGTGCGGATGCGAGGCTGAAAGATTTTCGGCACCGCCGGAGGAGCTTGCGGGGTATGAGCTGGCGGTTGTGGATGCCGAAGCGGGGTATTGCATGGCAGACGGCAGTGGTTGCTTGATAGCGGTCGTCATAAAAAACGAGGATCGCGGGCGAGAGAATGATTTCCCATGGGCGGATTTCCTTTGGCGGTGGCCCATGGCGGTAGACGAGCTTCGGCAAGTCTATGAAGGACTGCCGCGAGCCGATTCGGTTTCCGTAGAGAAAAGCGCGAGGGGACAAGGGGAGAAGATTTTATATTTGCTTTCCGAGAAAGAGAGAAGCTTGCTCTACCGAAATCAAAAAATTCTTTTAAGCGAGAGCGAATGGCAGATACTTTTGCGCCTTGGAGAAGCCCGAGGAGAAGCGGTGTCGCGGGGGGAGCTGAAGGAAATGCTGTCGGCATCGGAGAAGGGAAATTTGGTGGATGTATATATTTGCCGACTTCGAAAAAAGCTGGAAAATCCCTTCGGCATACGCTTGATTGAAACACAGCGAAGCCAAGGCTACCGATTGCGCGGTGTGCTGAAAAGAATGAGCAATGAATGAGCGGCGAAAAACAGTTTTGGGAAAAAATACTGATAAAACGAAAAAAATCTAAAAAAATTATAAATTTCCTATTGAAAAATGCAAAAAAATATGATACAATCATGCAAGTACTACGGCATACCCAACAAACAAGCGAAAAAATATGAGGTACGAGTATGAAGGTCTATGATGATTTTGGTCCGGATCTGATATTGGAATACGGAACGATACGCCCCAAAAAGCAATCGGAGGAAGCATCGTTTCACATGCATCCGCAATATGAGATCCTATGGTTTTATGATGACGCCAAGTGCAGTACGGTGATTAATGGAAAAACCTACGAAACCGATTATCCCATGGCGTTGATCACAGCGCCCTACTGTATGCATTTTACGAATTTTATCGAGTCCGATCAAGCGGAAGTACGGCGTTATGTAATGTATTTTGAGGAAAGCTTTATCACACGGTTTGGCGAGGGAGTTGTGCCCATCAAGAGCATTTTGGGGGATTCCAGCGCCACCATTATCAACCTCAGAGGACATGAGAGACGAATGAAAGAGATCACGGAAAACATGATGCGCTTTTCGGGCTATGAAGGCGGAGTGTTAAAGGCAACGCTGAACCAAAACCTGATGTCCGCGGTCATTATCAATATGCTCAAGGATTTCAGTGACAGCGGAGAATTTGGAATTCAGATCAGTGAAAAGAACTACATAACCGACGTAATGATCTACATTGTTCAAAATATGGAGACCGATCTGCTGATCCCCAAGATTGCCGACCAATTTTTTGTAAGCCGTGATAAGCTGTGCCGAGATTTTCGCAAGCACGTGCAAATGAACATCGGAGATTTTATTACGGCGGCGCGGATCAACGCGGCGAAAAACTATTTGTTGGAAAATACAAGAACGATCAAAGAGGTCGCCATGAAATGCGGATTTGAGAATGATATATATTTTTATTCATTTTTCAAAAAGCATGTCGGCATGACTCCCAAGGAATACGCGAGAGTAAAGCTGCGGACCTCGGGGAAGGGACTTACCGTTGGCGATATCCGCTTGTGATAAGCTGTGGAGTTGAATTCAACAAATTATAATAACGCGATAAATAACGTGACCGACGGAGCCAAGCACCGATTTCAGGGTGCTTGGCTTTTTGCGTTTCAAAAAAGGTACAATGAAAAAAATTGATGCTACGCATCAATTTGCCTCGCATGCTCGGCAAGGATTCTTCGCCTTCGGCTCAGAATGACACGAAATGAGGAAAGTGCGACAGATCAGCTTTCATTCTCGCACAAGCTTCCGTACGTGTCATCCTGAGCTTGCCGAAGGATCTTTGCCGACGTAGGAGGCAATCCTATATCAAAGATTCTTCGCCTTCGGCTCAGAATGACACGAAATGAGGAATGTGCGACAGTTAAGCCTTGATTCTCGCACAAGCCACCGTACGTGTCATCCAGAGCGAAGCGAAGGATCTT
>JAZSPS010000080.1:0-19298 GCA_045537595.1 Eubacteriales bacterium | reverse complement strand
CCGCTTGGCCTCCGACTTCTCGGTTTTGCGGAATCCGATCGTATGAGCGGTTCGGATGCTTACACGATCTGTGTGGTTGGCGACGGTGCCTACACGGGCGGGATGATCCACGAGGCACTGAATAATTGCCGTAAGGATTTGAATTTGATCATTATTATGAATGAAAACGAAATGTCCATTTCAAAAAATATCGGACGTTTCGCCAGAAATCTTTCCAAATTGCGCGCTAAATCAGGTTATTTTAAGACAAAGAAGGTAACAGGGGCCTTTTTACGAAAAATACCTTTGATCGGTAAGCCGTTGTTTCGCTTGGTTCGCGGCGTAAAAAAATCAGTAAAAAATGTTTTATATGGCTCCAATTATTTTGAGAGCATGGGACTTACTTATTTGGGACCTATTGATGGAAACGATTATTACGCGGTTGAAAATTTATTGAAGGAAGCGAAAAAATTAGGAGAAAGTGTAGTTGTACATTTAAAAACCAAAAAGGGAAAGGGCTTTGAGCCCGCTGAAAACGCTCCCGATGTGTATCACGGTATGAGTCCTAAGATAAAAGAAAGCTCTGATTTCCTTACTTTTTCACAAAAAATGGGAGAGCTGTTGACCGAAATGGCAAAGAATGATCCTCGCGTTTGCGCGATCACTGCCGCCATGGGAGACGGAACAGGCTTGAATGAATTTAAAAACACATATCCAAACCGCTTTTTTGATGTCGGGATTGCGGAAGAGCATGCCTTGACCTTTGCGGCAGGACTTTCCGCCAACGGAATGAGACCCTATACAGCAATTTACTCCACTTTCTTGCAAAGAGGATATGATAATATTATTCATGATATTTCTCTGCAAAAGCTTCCGTGCGTGCTTTGTATTGACCGCGCAGGCTTAAACGCGGGGGACGGCGCGACACACCATGGAATTTTTGATGTTGCTTTTCTTTCCCAAATTCCTCAAATGAGGATCTATACTCCCATTACCTTTAGGGCATTGGAAAGAGCCATGAAAGAAGTATATGCTTCGGAGATTCCTTGTGCTATCCGCTATCCAAACGGGACAGAAAATGAAGATATCGTAAAAATGTTTTATCAAAAGGACGAAGATCTTCCTTGCGGGGCAATAGCAAGCTACGCTTCGCAGGATTCGCCGGATATTGTTATTGTTACGCATGGAAGAATCGTTATGGAGGCGATGAAGGCAGCGGAAGATATGCGGAAAGCAGGAGCTTTATGTGGCATTATTTTGCTGGAAAAATTAAGACCGTATGATGAAATTTGTGATGAAATTTCCAAGCTGTTGCCGAAAAAAACATGCGGATTGATCTTTTTGGAAGAGGAGATCAAAAGCGGCGGTATGGGAATGAACCTCTCCACCAAAATGATAGAAAGGAATCAATTAAAAGAAGGACATTTTGCGCTTCTCGCGGTAGATGATTCCTTTGTGGCACGGCGAGAGGTTGGACAAAATATTTATGATGCGGCGGGTATCAGCGCAAAACATATTACGATGGCAGGACTTTCTCTTTTTCAGAAGATCAACTCTGATAACTTTTGTCATCTGTAAAAAAAGTAAAAATTTTACGCAAAATGAAGGAGCATTTTTATGAAGGAACAAAAATTTAATTTACAATGTAAATATGCTCCCAGCGGAGATCAACCGCAAGCGATCGAACAGCTAACCGACGGAATTCGGAAGGGCTTAAAAAAACAGACACTGTTGGGTGTAACCGGCTCGGGAAAGACCTTTACGATGGCAAATATTATTGCGAATGTCAATAAACCGACGCTGGTATTGGCGCATAATAAAACGCTTGCGGGGCAGCTTTGCAGTGAATTTCGGGAAATGTTTCCCGATAACGCGGTTGAATATTTTGTCTCATATTATGATTATTATCAGCCTGAGGCTTATATTCCCGGAAAAGACATGTATATAGAAAAAGACGCAATGATCAATGATGAGATTGATATGCTGCGGCACAGCGCGACCTCGGCACTGTTTGAGCGTAAGGATGTCATTATTGTGGCAAGTGTTTCCTGCATCTATTCTTTGGGAGATCCCACGGAATATAAAAAATTAGTTCTCGCGCTTCGTCCCGGGATGGCGATGGAACGAGATGAGCTCATTCATAAATTGGTGGCTGTCAGCTACGAAAGAAATGATATTGCGCTGGAACGTGACAAATTTCGCGTACAGGGGGATACGGTGGATGTAATTCCCGCCAATATGCAGGATAAAGCATGGCGAATTGAGTTTTTCGGTGATGAGATCGACCGAATTTCCGAAATTAATATTGTCACAGGTGAGGTGTTGAAAATACTGAATTATGTGGCGATCTATCCGGCAACTCACTATGCGGTATCCGATGACAAAAAGGAACACGCGTTAAATGAGATTATGTCTGAGATGATCGAGCGAGTGGAATTTTTTCGCTCACAGGGGAAATTGATCGAGGCACAACGTATTGAAGAGCGTGTAAAATATGATATGGAAATGCTTCGGGAGGTAGGCTTTTGTTCCGGCGTGGAAAATTATTCCCGTGTTTTGGCAGGCAGACCCGCAGGCTCTACACCGCATACTCTATTGGATTATTTTCCGGAGGATTTTTTGCTTTTTGTTGATGAATCCCATGTAACCTTGCCTCAAGTTCGGGGGATGAGCGGCGGAGATACGGCGCGAAAAAAGAATTTGGTTGATTTCGGATTCCGTTTACCGTCCGCCTTCGATAACCGTCCTCTGTTTTTTGAGGAATTTGAATCAAAAATAAGTCAAGCGATCTATGTAAGCGCTACTCCCGGAGATTATGAAAATCAATTTTCTGAGAGAACGGTGGAGCAAATTATCCGTCCCACAGGCTTGGTCGATCCTCAGGTGGAGGTAAGACCGATTGAGGGACAGATTGATGATCTGATAGGTGAGATTCGTTTGCGAATCGCCAAGAATGAGCGTGTCCTTGTTACAACATTAACCCGTAAAATGGCAGAGGATTTGACAGAATATTTGGGCGTAAACGGAATCAAGGTAAAATATATTCATTTTAATGTAGACACCTTGGAACGTATGGAAATTATCCGTGATCTCCGTAGGGGCGAATTTGACGTATTGGTGGGAATCAATCTTTTGAGAGAGGGATTGGATATCCCCGAGGTTTCTTTGGTGGCTATTCTTGATGCGGATAAGGAAGGATTTCTGCGCGCTGAGAGAAGCTTGATTCAAACCATCGGTCGTGCCGCGCGAAACGCGGAAGGAAAGGTGATCATGTATGCCGACAGTATAACAGGCTCTATGAAGGCAGCGATCAGTGAGACAGAGCGAAGAAGAAAAATTCAGATGGAATATAATAAGGCGCATGGAATTATTCCGAAAACAATCGTGAAAGATATAAGAGATGTTATTGAAATCGGAAAGGCGGCAGAGCGCAACGAAGGCTTCTCAAAATCGGTAAGCGGTGCAAGCAGTCAAAGAATGACAGCAAAAGAACGGGAACTGATGATAGAAAATTTGACAAAGCAAATGAAAAATGCGGCTAAAAATCTTGAATTTGAGCAGGCAGCATATATCCGCGATAAAATTGCGGAATTACGAAAGGGAAAATAGTACGGCTTTGCATGTACAAAAAATGAAAATAAGGAAAGAAAAATGCCAAAATCTATTGTTATACGCGGTGCGCGTGTAAATAATTTAAAAAATATCAATCTTGAAATACCAAGAGATAAATTGGTGATTTTAACCGGATTGTCGGGATCGGGAAAATCCTCTCTTGCTTTTGATACAGTCTATGCGGAAGGACACCGAAGATTTGTTGAATCGCTTTCTTCTTACGCAAGACAGTTTTTGGGGCAAATGGATAAGCCCGATGTCGATCTGATCGAAGGACTGTCGCCAGCCATCGCCATTGATCAGAAGACAACCTCAAAAAATCCTCGTTCAACCGTTGGAACAGTAACAGAGATCTATGATTATCTCCGGCTTTTGTACGCAAGGATCGGAATTCCGCACTGTCCCGTTTGCGGAAAAGAAATACGCATGCAATCTACCGATACCATTATTGATAAGATCATGGAGCTTCCTGAGGGGGAACGTTTTATGGTTCTTGCTCCCGTGGTTCGCGGACAAAAGGGAATGCATGAAAAAGTATTCGCAAGCGCCAAAAAAAGCGGATATGTGCGTGTTCGCGTAGACGGTAATCTTTATGATATTTCCGAGGAAATATCCTTGGATAAAAATAAAAAGCACACGGTAGAAATTGTGGTAGACCGATTGATCATGAAGTCCGATCTTCGCCCTCGCTTGTCTGATTCGGTGGAAAACGCCCTTCGTTTGGCGGAAGGACATTTAATCATCGCAACGGTTCCCAGAGAGGGAGAGTCAAAAGAACTGGAATTTTCTCAAAGCTATGCTTGTGAAGAGCATAATGTGTCCTTTGGAGATCTGGAACCGAGAATGTTTTCTTTCAACAATCCTGCGGGAGCCTGTCCGTGCTGCGCTGGATTGGGAGAAATGAGACGTGTCGCCGTCGATCGATTGATTCCCGATGAACGCTTGAGTCTAAGACAGGGAGCAATCGCTGTAAACGGATTCAAAACAATGGAAGAGCAAAGCTGGAACGGACCTTTATTTATTGAGGTAGGTAAGCGTTTTGGCTTTGATGTGGATACACCCATTTCGGAGTTTTCAAAGGAAGCATATCATGTATTATTCTATGGCTCCGGAAATGAATTATATGAGGTGGAGCGGTGGTTTGGCGGTGAAGCTCATAAGCAAAAGATACGTTTTGACGGATTGATAAAAATGATCGAATCCCGTATGAATCAATCGGGAATGGATGAATATTACGAGCAATTCATTGAGGAAGCGCCATGCCCCGAATGTCAGGGGAAGCGGTTGTCGCCAAACTACTTGTCAGTAACCGTTGGCGGAATTAACATTGATGATTTTTGTCGAATGTCCGTAGAATCAGCATTGAATTTTATCGAACAGTTTGAACCTGAGGGAATGGAAAGGGTAATTTCTGCCGAGATTATAAAGGAAATCAAGAGTCGACTTGGCTTTTTGGTCAGCGTTGGCTTGGAATATCTTACCTTGGCAAGAAAATCCGGCTCATTGTCCGGCGGAGAAGCACAAAGAATCCGCCTTGCCACACAAATTGGCTCCGCCTTGGTTGGCGTTCTTTATATTTTGGATGAGCCAAGCATTGGATTGCATCAGCGAGATAATTCAAAATTAATTGGAACGCTGAAGAAGCTTCGGGATCTTGGAAATACAGTTATCGTGGTAGAACACGATGAGGAGACAATGATGGAATCCGATTATCTCATAGATATCGGCCCTGGCGCCGGGATTCATGGAGGAGAGATCGTTGCCGCGGGCACACCGCAAGAGGTAATGAAGAGTGAAAAATCCATTACAGGCGCGTATTTATCCCGTCGCAAGCAAATTTTTATTCCTGATGTTCGCCGAAAAGGAAACGGATCCTTCTTACGTGTCATAGGAGCTTATGAGCACAATTTGAAGAATATCGACGTTGATATTCCGTTGGGATGCTTCGTCTGTGTTACCGGAGTATCGGGATCTGGAAAATCATCTCTTGTAAATGGTATCATTCATCCCACGCTGTCAAGAGAATTGAATGGCGCGATTCGCTCCCACGGAAAGTTTAAAGAAATATTGGGAATTGAGAATTTAGATAAGGTTATCAATATCGATCAAAGCCCTATAGGCAGAACTCCGCGCTCCAATCCGGCAACCTATACAGGTTTATTTACCGATATACGGGACTTGTTTGCAAAAACTGCGGACGCAAAAGCGAAAGGATATAAATCGGGGAGATTTTCCTTTAATATTCGAGGGGGCAGATGCGAAGCATGTGAGGGAGACGGTCTGAAAAAGATAGAAATGCACTTTTTGCCCGATGTTTATGTAACATGTGACGTATGTCATGGAAAGAGATACAATCGGGACACCTTGGATGTAAAATACAAGGGAAAGAGTATTTCTGATGTCTTGGATATGACGGTTGAGGAAGCGTTGCTGTTTTTTGACGGAATTCCCAAAATAAAGAACAGGCTCCAGACCCTTTTTGATGTTGGTTTGGGATATATCAAGATCGGACAGCCCTCCACGACCATTTCGGGAGGAGAAGCTCAGCGTGTCAAGCTGGCAACCGAGTTATCCAGACGCGGAACAGGGAAAACTATGTATATTTTGGATGAGCCGACAACAGGCTTGCACAGCGACGATGTTTCTAAATTGATCGATGTGTTGCAGCGCCTTTGCAACGCGGGAAATTCGCTGTTGGTCATTGAGCATAATTTAGACGTGATCAAAACAGCGGACTATATCATCGATCTTGGTCCTGAGGGCGGAGACAAGGGTGGCACTGTTGTCGCGTTCGGAACTCCCGAGCAGATTGCGCAGGTCGATCACTCCTATACAGGGCAGTATTTGAATAAAATTATGAATAAAAAATGATTTTATACATTTTTAACAGAGTAGAGCCTACTTTTTATTCGGCTTGCAAAAGATTTATTGTATAATCTATTGACAAAATTTCTCTTATACGTTATAATGACTTATGTATAATATTTATTTTGGAGGAAAAACTAAATGAAAAAATTAGTATCTCTTTTGATGGCAGTTGCTGTTTTGTTTACCTGTGCGGTTGCAATGGCTTCTTGTACGAAATCTCCTGTTCCGATCGGTGTTCAAACAGGAACAACAGGTCAATTCTTTGTTGACGGCGATGCGGATTGGGGCTTTGACGGTATTGAAGGATATGCCGCTAAGGGCTATAACAATGGTGGCTTGGCTGTAAACGATATGAAAAACGGAACAATCAAGTATGTGATTATCGATGAACAGCCCGCAAAGCAGCTTGTAAAGAAAATTGACGGAATTAAGGTTATTGACATTGCGTTGACAGAGGAAGAATATGCTTTCGGTGTTGATAAAGCACAGCCTGAGCTGCTTGCCTCTATCAATACCATTCTCGCAAGCATGAAGGAAAACGGTAAGCTGGACGCAATCGTAGCTGCGTATGCTACCGGCGAAGGTATTAACCCTGTTACCTCCGCAGCCTTTGACGCTTCTAAGGCTGATACTCAGCTCGTTGTTGCAACCAACGCGCAATTTGCACCCTTCGAATATAAGGAAGGTGATAAATTTGCGGGAATTGATATGGAAATCGCGGCATATATCGCAAGTGAGCTTGGTATGGAGCTTGTTATTCAGGATATGGATTTTGAATCGGTTGTAACCTCTGTTGGTAAGAATAACGTTGACGTTGCGATGTCAGGTCTTACTGTAAATGAAACCCGTAAGAATTCTGTTGACTTTACAAGCACTTATTACAATGCGGCGCAGATGCTGATCGTTATGGCTGACGAAACAGCGTTTGATAACTGCAAAACCGCTGATGATGTTTTGGCAGCTCTCGCGGCAGAGTTGGGCAAATAATTATTCTGAGATTCGATGTATTTGATATAATAAAATAATAATGAATACAGCTTGGGATAGTTTTTATTTACAATTTATTACGAAGGACGGTTATAAAACTGTCCTTCAAGGTTTGTTAACTACCATTGAGATCGCTGTTTTGGGTCTGATCATTGGCGTGATCTTAGGAACATTGATCGCGTTGGTTAAGGTGTCGCCGAAAAACTTATTTATCCGAATTCTGAATGTGATTTGTGATATTTATGTAGGCTTTTTCCGTGGAACACCTATGGTAGTTCAACTTTTGATTGGATACTTTGTTTTGCTTCCGTCATTAGGAATTATTGTGTCTGATGCGATAGTAGTCGCAATCGTTATTTTTGGATTAAACAGCGGAGCTTATGTTTCTGAAATCATGCGAGCCGGAATTCAATCGGTGGATTCAGGACAACTGGAAGCGGGCAGAGCGGTAGGCTTTCCATTTTGGACCGCAATGCTGAAAATCGTGATTCCTCAGTCAGTAAAGAATATTTTACCTACCTTGGGAAATGAGTTTATTGTTTTGATAAAGGAAACATCGGTTGTAAGCTTTATTACGGTTACGGATATAACCAAAGCATTCCGCGCCATCGGCGACGCAAACTATGAATATTTAATTCCATACATAATGTTGGCGTGTGTATACCTCGTTCTCGTTATGCTGATTACCTTAGGTATCAAACTGATGGAAAGGAGGTTCAAACGCAGTGATAGAACAGCCTAAAGCAATAGATCGGGAGCAACCGATTATTTCCGTACGCTCATTAACAAAAACCTTTGGCGAGCATCAGGTGCTAAAAGGAATTGATTTGGATATTGCCAACGGTGAAAAAATCACCATTATCGGTCCGTCCGGTTGCGGAAAATCTACTTTTCTTCGTTGCTTGAACTGTATGGAGGACCCCACAAGCGGTTCCATATTCTTTGAGCGTGTTGATATTGCCGACACAAAGGTGAATATTAATACGCACCGTGAACGCATAGGAATGGTATTCCAACAGTTTAATCTTTTTAATAATAAAACAGTATTGGATAATATTATGCTTGCGCCGATTTATGTTGGAAAAAGAAATCTGCGTCAGGCAAAACGGAAAAACTTTTTTACTTCTCTGAGCAATGTTTTCAGGAAAGATAAAAAAGAACTAATTCCCATTACAACAACAAGGGCGGAAATTGAAAATAACGCCAAGGAAAAGGCAATGGATTTGCTTGAAAGAATCGGATTGAAGGATAAATGGAATGTTTATCCCTCAACGCTGTCGGGTGGTCAAAAGCAACGGGTAGCAATTATTCGCGCGCTTGCCATGAATCCGAAGGTTATGTTATTTGATGAACCCACATCGGCGCTTGATCCTGAGATGGTGGGCGAGGTTCTGGATCTGATGAAGGAGCTTGCCGCGGAAGGAATGACGATGGTTGTTGTTACGCACGAAATGGGCTTCGCGAAAGAAGTGGCGGATAGGGTATTATTTATGAGCGAGGGAGTAATCGCTGAGGAGGCAGCTCCCGATGAATTCTTTAATAATCCGAAAAATCCTCGTTTAAAGCAATTTCTGCAAAGTATTTTATAAAAAAAGCTGTCGCATAATTTTTTATGTGACAGCTTTTTTGTACTCAAAGGTTACAGAAGTAGAGTGCGTTTAAGAACACTGTTATGAGACCAAGGACTTAAATCGATAAAAGCCGTGCTTTGTTTTATCTTTTCTTGACAAATCGGTCAGAAAAGTGTTATACTATACGATAGATGAAGGAAAGTTTTTGGAAAACATGGGAGGAATAATTCTATGGAAACAATGTTGATCGTTGATGGTAACAGTATTTTAAACCGAGCGTTTTATGGAATCCGTTTGCTTACGAATAAAGAAGGACTATATACTAATGCAATTTATGGAATGGTGACAATTATCTCAAAACATATCGAAGCGCTTCATCCGAATTATTGCGCGGTAGCATTTGATTTAAAGGCGCCGACCTTTCGACACAAAATGTACGAGGGATATAAAGCCAACCGAAAGGGCATGCCGGAGGAGCTTGCCGTTCAACTGCCTTACGCAAAGGAATGTATGGAAAATATGGGATTGCATGTAGTAACCTGTGAGGGATTTGAGGCGGATGATATATTAGGTACCCTTTCTGATGCTATGGGTAAAAAGGGAATTAAAGTGTATGTTTTGACAGGAGATCGAGATTCACTTCAGTTGATTGATGAAAATGTATCGGTTTTGTTGGTTAAAACCAAAGAAACTGTTTTGTATGATACACAAGAATTTCTTAATCAATACGGTATTTTACCATCCTCCTTCGTTTCGGTAAAAGCATTGATGGGAGATAGCTCAGATAATATTCCGGGGGTCGCAGGTATCGGTGAAAAAACAGCTTTGAAATTAATTTCTGAATATCTAAGCGTGGATTCTTTGTATGAAAAAATAGAGGAGGCGGAGATTTCTGTCGGATTGAAAAGCAAATTGCTCGACGGAAGAGAAATGGCTTATCTCTCGGAAAAATTGGCTGAAATTTGCCGAACCGCACCGATCGAGACAAAAAAAGAAGCATATCGATATGATGGAATCCTTGCGGATGCTCTGCGTGACTTGTTTCTAAGGCTTGATTTTACGGCATTGATAAAAAAATTCAATTTGGATAATATTTCGGAACAGCAATCTCCGTCAAGCAGCGATGATGTGCGTAGCTTGATGTACCGAGTTACCGATTCCTTGGAGTCTATTCACTCAAAAGAGCTTTGTGCGCATATTTCGGATCAAACATTAGAGCTTTTTGATGGTGAGCTTTTATGCAAAATAGATTTAAATGAAATAAATCTCCATAGCATACAAAGCTTTCTGGAGGACAAGAAATTTATCTGTCAGGATTATAAGCTGATATACAAATCCTTTAGCAGCAGAGAACTACAAACACCTGAATGTGCCTTTGATTGTTCGTTGGCGGCATATGTTTTGGATTCCGGTCGGGGAAATTATACATTGTCGGATTTATACGTTCGATATATGAATACTTCGTTATCTGAGGAAATTCCTGTAACAGTGCAATTAAAAGAACTTTGTCTTGTGCTTCGTGAAGAGATTGAAAATAACGGTTTTAGTTCGTTGCTTTATGATATTGAATTACCGTTGGCGCGAGTTTTGGCAGAGATGGAGATCAATGGATTTAAGATTGATTGCGAAGGAATAAAAGCATACGGAAATGAATTAAAGGTTATGGCAGAGATCTTGCGGGAGCGGATATACAGCTATGCGGGAGAAGAGTTTAATATAGGCTCACCGAAGCAATTGGGAGAGGTTTTATTCGAAAAAATGGGGCTTCCAAAATCCCGTAAAACCAAAACAGGATATTCAACCGATGCGGAAACACTTCAAAAATTGATCAATCGCCATCCCATTATTGAGGATATTTTAGATTACCGACAGGTCACAAAATTAAAATCGACATATGCGGACGGATTGGTAAAAGCGGCAGATCCTTTTGGAAAGATTCATACCATGTTTAATCAAACCGGAACCGCGACAGGTCGCCTTTCATCCTCAGAGCCGAATTTACAAAATATTCCCGTCCGTACAGAATTGGGAAGAACATTCAGAAAATTTTTTGTTCCCACCAAGGAGGATTACGTGTTGATCGATGCGGACTATTCACAAATTGAATTGCGGTTATTGGCACACATTTCTAATGATGAGGCTATGATTGCTTCCTTCCTTTCCGGCGAGGATATTCACGCTATGACCGCGTCAAGGGTATTTAATGTTCCAATTGATCAGGTCACTTCCGATCTGAGAAAAAAAGCGAAAGCGGTTAATTTTGGTATTTTGTACGGAATTGGAGAATATTCACTATCGGAAGATTTAGGAATTACACGCGCACAGGCAAAGGAATATATTGACAGCTATTTTGAAAAATTTCCACAAATACGCGGTTATCTGGATCAGGTAAAAACGAAGGCAAAACAAGATGGCTATGTAACAACCTTTTTTGGACGGAGAAGGTATATTCCCGAGCTGCTATCCTCCAATAAAAATTTACAGCATTTTGGAGAACGTATTGCGATGAACAGCCCAATTCAAGGAACTGCGGCGGATATTATTAAGCTTTCTATGATCTGTGTTTCAGAGGTTCTTCGGGAAAAATATCCGGAGGCAAAATTGATCTTGCAGGTTCATGACGAGTTGTTGATAGAAGCACCCCGAAGCTGTGCTGAGGAAGTGAAACATATATTGATTGAGTGCATGGAGCGTGTGGTCGATTTTTCTGTTCCGTTACAAGTTGATGCTCACGTGGGACCAACATGGTTTGAGGCAAAATAATTGAAAATTTCATTGCATTTTTTTCTAACTATGCAAAAAACGAACTGCTTATCCAAATATTTGAAAAATATATAAAAAATCCTAAAATTTTCAAAAAAAGATCTTATGAATTTTTAAAAAAGATATAGACATTTGTCATATTTTATAGTATAATATAGGTTGGAAATTTGAAGAAAAAAAGGAGTCCTTGATTTATGCAAATAAAAAAAATAGCTGAGCTTTTAGATGCGAAAGTGCTCTGCGGGAACGATCATCTTGATGGAGTTGTAAAATCAGCGTGCGGATGTGACATGATGAGCGATGTTCTTGCATTTGTTAAGGATCAAGCAGTATTAATCACAGGTCTATGCAATCCGCAGGTAGTAAGAACAGCGGAAATGATGGATATGCGTTGCATTGTCTTTGTCCGCGGAAAAATGCCGGCTCAAAATATTATCGATCTGGCAAACGACGCGGGAATTGTTGTAATGGCAACAAATGAAAGAATGTATGTTGCTTGCGGTAAACTGTATGCCAATGGACTTGCCGGAGGGGATGTGGTTGACAATGGAAATGGAAAAGGTTAATTTTCACTTTGATATTGATGGCGACAATTTTACCTCGGCAGGAGAAGCATCGGTAAGGATAAAAAAGGTGCTCCGAGAAATGGGATTTGATCCCGATGTGATTCGCCGTGTTTCCGTGGCGATGTATGAGGGGGAAATCAATATGGTCATCCATGCCAATGGCGGAGTGGTTGATGTAAACGTGTATTGCGATAAGATAGAAATAATTCTCGCGGACAGCGGTCCCGGTATTGAGAATATTGAGTTAGCAATGCAAGAGGGATATTCAACCGCTCCTGACAATATACGTTCCCTTGGTTTTGGCGCCGGTATGGGTCTTCCTAATATGAAACGATATACAGATGATATGAAAATAGAATCAGAAATCGGCAAAGGAACAACCGTCTATATGACTGTTAATGTTTAATTGCCATTTCTGCAAGAGGTGGCAATGTCTAATTATAAACATTCCGTTACACTTGATATTTCAAAATGCAAGGGGTGTACCAATTGCATAAAAAGATGTCCAACTGAGGCGATCCGTGTTCGCGGCGGTCATGCGATAATAAAAGAGGAAAATTGTATTGATTGCGGTGAATGTATTCGAATTTGTCCTTATCAAGCCAAAAAGGCTACATATGATAAGCTGGATGATTTCTCAAATTACAAATATAAAATCGCGCTTCCGGCTCCCGCGCTTTACGGTCAATTTGAAGATTTGGATGATGTTGATTATATTTTGAATGCGTTGCTGGCATGTGGATTTGATGCGGTTTTTGAAGTATCCCGAGCAGCAGAATTAATAACAGAATATACGCGGCGATATATGAAGCAAAAGGATCTGCCTATGCCAATGATCAGCTCCGCATGTCCTGCCATCGTTCGTTTGATTGCTTTGCGCTTTCCTTATTTAAAGGATAATTTGTTACCGTTGATTCCCCCAATTGAATATGCCGCTCGTTTGGCACGCGAAGAAGTGCTTGCCGCGCGACCGGATCTTACCGATGACGATATCTGTGTTTTGTTTCTCTCACCCTGTCCCGCAAAAGTGAGTTATGTAAAAAATCCCATTGGTATTAAAAAAAGCATGATAACAGGTGTTCTTTCCATTAGCGATTGTTATTTTATGCTTCGAGCTAAAAGAAAAGAAATTACCAACCCCTGTCCTCTATCTCAAACAGGAATTATCGGCTTGAATTGGGCAGGCTCGGGAGGCGAAGCGACATCCTTGTTGTCCGATAAATATTTGGCGGCAGACGGTATTGAGAATTGCATTCATGTTTTGGATGAAATTGAAAACGGAACCTTGCGCGATCTCGAATTTGTTGAATTGAACGCTTGTACGGGAGGATGTGTAGGCGGCGTGTTAAATGTAGAAAATCCGTTTATCGCAAAGGCACGCTTGCGCTCCTTGAGAAAGTATTTGCCGATCTCACGCAATCATGCCGATGAACAGGATCTTATTCCCGACAATCTCTATCTAAATGAAAGCTTGGAAAGCGCAATGCCCACATCATTATCCGAAGATCGATTAACCGCGATTAAAAAAATGTCGGAGATCGAAAAGATATATTGCGAAATGCCTCATTTAGATTGCGGTTCGTGCGGAGCTCCCAATTGTCATGCGCTGGCGGAGGATATTGTAAAAGGCGAGGCCGTGGAAACCGATTGCCTGATTAAGCTGCGCGATCATTTTGAAAAAAAACAGTCTACATAATCAATCATGGAAAATGAATATGATTGCTTGGATTGATAGCGATTAAGGAGGGAAGCTGTTGTGACAGTACAAGAGTTTGTTGATCATTTTGGTTGCCGAATTTTTTGCTTGCCGGATGGCGGAAGAGAAATAAAAGGCGGTTATGTCGGAGATCTTCTCAGTTGGGTTATGGGTAAATTGGAAGCGGATCACGCATGGGTAACCATTATGTCTAATATCAATATCGTCGCTGTCGCATCCTTGGCGGATCCCGCGTGTATAATATTGTCAGAAGGTGTTGAGCCGGATGTGGATGTTATTGCAAGAGCAAAACAGCAGGGAATTAATATGCTCGGTATCTCCCAAACATCTTTTGATGCTTGCGCAAAGCTTATCTCCATGTTATGACAAGATATAATTATGATTTTCATATCCATTCGTGCCTATCTCCTTGCGCTGATGATGATATGACACCGAATAATATAGCAGGGATGGCAGCGCTGAAAGGATTGAATCTTTTGGCATTGACCGACCATAATTCCTGTAAAAATTGTCCCGCCTTTTTTGACGCGTGTCGAAAATACGGGATCGTTCCCATTGCGGGAATGGAATTGTCTACCGCTGAGGATATTCATTTGGTCTGTCTTTTTGAAACCTTAGAGGCGGCAATGCTTTTTGATGAAGCCTTGTATGATCATCTCATGCCGATCGAAAACCGTCCTGAAATTTTTGGAAATCAGTTGATTTTGAATGGTGAGGATGAGCTCCTCGGAGAAGAGAATCGCTTGTTGATTTCCGCCACCGATCTAATGATTGAAGATGCAATTAAATTTGCTAAAAGCTTTGGCGCACACGTACATCCCGCGCACATTGATAGAGAATCAAATGGCATCATTGCCATATTAGGTAATATTCCGCAGGAGTATGGCTTTGATTGTTATGAATTTCACAATTCAGAAAATATAGCGGCTTATCAAAAGGAGTATCCCCTCATTCATTCGGAGCAAATTCTTGTCTGCTCAGATGCCCACCGATTGTGGGAGATTAATGAGCCGGAGCATTTTTTAAATTTATATGACGAACCGTACAGCTCCGCGCTTGTCCGTCGCAGAGTGTTTGAATGGTTAAACGGATAATCAAAATACAGAGATTTATTTAAAAATCTAAATAAATAAAAATAAATACGGAGGTTTTTTTCACTATGAAAAAGAATTTGACCACAGTAATGTTTCATGGTACAAAAGCTCAGGAAGAGCAGTTGAATGCTGTTATTGAGCAGTATCGTGGTACACCGGGGGCATTGATGCCCGTGCTTCAGAAGGCACAGGATATCTACGGATATTTGCCTTTGGAAGTACAGCGCATGATCGCTCTTAAAATGGGTATTTCAATGGAAGAGGTATATGGGGTATCTACCTTCTATTCTCAGTTTGTATTGAATCCCAAGGGTGAGGTCGCAATTGCGGTATGTCTTGGAACCGCATGCTATGTAAAGGGAAGCGGAGAAATCCTTGAAAAGATTACCGAGATTTTGGGATTGCCTTCCGGCTCTACTACTCCTGACGGAAAGTATTCCTTGGAGGCAACAAGATGCATCGGTGCTTGCGGATTAGCTCCTGTTTTAACGATCAATAATGAAGTTTACGGCAGATTGGTTCCTTCTGATATGGAAGGTATTCTTGCCAAATATAAATAATTAAAAAGTATGAAAGAGCTATCTTTAAATATTCTGGATGTTGCTAAAAATTCTGTTACAGCCGGAGCCTCTTTGATTCAAATATCGTTGCAAACGGATAGTAAGGGATGGTTAACGTTGAAAATCAGCGATAACGGTTGCGGAATGAGTGAAGAAACGCTTCGCAATGTTATGGATCCCTTCTATACAACCCGTACCACAAGAAAAGTTGGACTTGGCTTGCCGTTGTTAAAATTAGCGGCGGAGCAAACGGGAGGAACGCTTTCTATTTCTTCCTCCGATCAAGTGGGAAAAAGCGGTACTGTTTTGGAGGCAACCTTTGATACGTCCAGTATTGATTGTATGCCCATTGGCGATATCGTTTCTACCGTTTGTATATTGATTGCCGGAAGCCCGGAGGTTGATTTTGAATTTGAAGACATGGCGCCTAACCATCAAGCTTCTATAAAAACAAAAGAGCTTCGGGAGGTGCTTGGAGCTGAAATTTCATTGGCTGAGCCGGAAATTCAGCAATGGATAAAGGAATATTTAAAGGAACAATATTCAATATAATTTTTTAATTAAGCTTTGATTAAATTTTGATAAAAATATATGGAGGAATTACCTTATGAAATCTTTAGCGGAACTTGCTGCCATTAGAGAAAAAATGCAAAGCAAGGTTGTAATTCGTGAAGGTGCCGCTACAACAAGAGTTGTTGTAGGTATGGCAACATGCGGAATCGCCGCAGGCGCGAGACCCGTACTCAATGCTTTTGTGGACGGAGTAAACAATAGTGGTTTGACCGATAAGGTCACAGTAACACAAACAGGATGTATCGGTATTTGTCAGTATGAGCCTGTTGTGGAAGTATTTGAAGAAGGTAAAGAAAAGGTTACCTATGTAAAGCTTGATGCGGTAAAAGCCGCGGAAATTGTTGAAAAGCATCTTAAGGGCGGTAAGATCGTAACAGAATATACCATCGGCGCCTATAAAAAAGACTGATTTTAGCGTAAAGAATAATAAGGAAGGAAAAGAAATATGATTAGATCACATGTTTTGATTTGTGGCGGTACAGGTTGTACTTCTTCCAATAGCTTGAAGATTCAGGAAGCAATGAACAACGAACTTGCTGCATTCAATCTTGAAAACGAAGTCAAAGTTGTCTTAACCGGTTGCTTTGGTCTTTGCGCACTCGGACCGGTTATGATTGTATATCCCGAGGGAACTTTTTACAGCAATGTAAAGGTTGATGATGTACATGAAATCGTAGAAGAGCATCTTTTGAAGGGTCGTCCTGTGGAAAGATTGATTTATCATGAAGCAAAAAGTGAGGACATTCACCATGCTACATCTCTTTCCGAGACATCTTTCTATAAGAAACAGAAGAGAATCGCTCTTCGAAACTGCGGTGTAATTAACCCCGAGGTTATTGATGAATACATAGCAATGGATGGATATCGTGCGCTTGGTAAGGTTCTTACGGAGATGACTCCCGATGAGGTTATTCAGTGCATTTTAGATTCCGGTCTTCGCGGAAGAGGCGGCGGCGGATTCCCCACAGGCTTGAAGTGGAAATTTGCCTCGGGAAATCGCGGAAATGTAAAGAAATATGTTGCTTGTAACGCGGATGAGGGCGATCCCGGCGCGTTTATGGACCGTTCTATTTTGGAGGGTGACCCCCATGCGGTTCTTGAGGCAATGGCAATCGCGGGTTACGCAATTGGCGCGGATGAAGGATATATCTATGTTCGTGCCGAATATCCTATCGCTATTCACCGTCTTGAAATTGCAATAAAGCAGGCTCGTGAATACGGCTTGTTGGGTAACGATATTTTCGGAACAGGCTTTAATTTTGATATTCAGCTTCGTTTCGGAGCAGGCGCTTTCGTTTGCGGAGAGGAAACCGCATTGATGACTTCTATCGAGGGTAATCGCGGTGAACCCCGTCCTCGTCCTCCTTTCCCGGCAGTAAAGGGCTTGTTTGGACAACCCACTGTTTTGAATAACGTTGAAACATACGCAAATATTTGTCAGATTATTCTGAACGGTCCCGAATGGTTTAATGCTATGGGTACTGAAAAATCAAAGGGTACTAAAGTATTTGCCTTGGGCGGTAAGATCGTAAATACCGGATTGGTTGAAGTTCCTATGGGAACAACCCTTCGTGAAGTTATCGAAGAGATCGGCGGCGGTATTCCTAATGGAAAGAAGTTTAAGGCGGCACAGACAGGAGGACCCTCCGGCGGATGTATTCCCGCATCCTTGATCGATACCCCCATCGATTATGATAACCTGATTGCGATCGGTTCCATGATGGGATCAGGTGGATTGATCGTTATGGATGAAAATACCTGTATGGTTGACCTTGCACGCTTCTTCCTTGACTTTACCGTAGATGAGTCTTGCGGTAAATGTACTCCTTGCCGTGTAGGTACCAGAAGACTTCTTGAAATTCTGGATAAGATTATTGCCGGTAACGGAGAGATGGAAGACCTTGATACCTTGGAAGAACTTTCCAACTATATTAAGAGTGCTTCTTTGTGCGGTCTTGGACAGACTGCGCCGAACCCCGTTCTTTCCACATTACGCTACTTCAGAGATGAGTATATCGCGCACATTGTTGATAAGAAATGTCCTGCCGGCGTATGTAAGAGCCTGCTTCAGTACAAGATTGTTGCGGATAAATGTAAGGGATGTACCGCATGTGCCAGAAAGTGTCCTGTGGGTGCAATTTCCGGAACTGTTAAGAATCCTCACACCATCGATACCTCTAAGTGTATCAAGTGCGGAGCATGTGTCGCAACTTGTAAATTCAACGCAATTATTAAAGAATAAGAAAGGAGAACAGTGGAAATGGAAACTATTAATGTTAAGATTAACGGCGTAGACTATGCTGTGCCGAAGGGTTCCACGGTTCTTGAGGCTGCAAGAGCGGCTAATATAGATATCCCCACCCTTTGCTACTTGAAGGATATTAACGAGATCGGAGCATGTCGTCTTTGTCTCGTTGAGGTTTCGGAAGGCGGACGTCCTTTCCGTTTGGTAACCGCTTGTGTATATCCTGTTACTGAGGGAATGGTTATTTTGACCAATACTCCCAAAATTAATAAATCCAGAAAGACCAATCTGGAATTGTTGCTTTCTAACCATGATCGCAAATGTCTCTCTTGTGTTCGCAGCACAACCTGTGAGCTTCAAAAGCTTTGTGCGGAATACGGTGTTGATGAAACAAGATTTACCGGTGAAAAAAATCAGTACAAAATCGATGCATCAACCCCCATTATTCGTGATAACAATAAGTGTATTCTTTGCCGCCGTTGCGTAGCAACCTGTAAAAATATACAGGAGATCGGTGTTATCGGAGCGAATGACAGAGGCTTTGATACACATATTGGATCTATTTTTGAATTGCCTTTGGCGGAGACAAGCTGTATCAACTGTGGACAGTGTATTGTATCCTGTCCTGTCGGCGCACTGTATGAAAGAGATGATACCGATAAGGTTATGGATGCGATCGCGGATCCTAATAAGCATGTCTTGATTTGTACCGCTCCCTCTGTCCGCGCGCAGATCGGTGAGTGCTTTGGATATGAGCCCGGCA
>JAZSPS010000058.1:0-48179 GCA_045537595.1 Eubacteriales bacterium | reverse complement strand
CCCATGTGAAAAATGCAGGAAATAAAAAAACTTTCTTCCGAAGACATACGCCTACCGCGAAGAAAGATAAAGAAAGGATATAAAAAGAAGCAATTCTTGATATATACACGAGATCTTGATATCTTGTCCTCGGCAGGAGAGCGAAATGCCTTTACGGAAACCTGCTGTCTTTGGATAACAAAAGTATTATATCATAAAATTTAGGTTTGTCAATAGCTTTTTTAAAAAAAATATAAAAAAATTATAAAAATTATGAAAATACGATAAGGGTTTATTCCTCGACCTGTGAATTCCGTTCCAGCAAGCGGTGCGCGAAATCAATCAGCTTGTTGCGGAGCCAGTCGGGGGAGAGAATACGGATATCCGCGTCGGCGGAGACGATGATTCCCAAAAACAGCTCAACGCTGGGAAATTCACAACGGTAGCGGTGATGGGGCTCCTCGGCAACAATAAAGCTTCGCAGATTTAAAACGGTCATTTTATCGGTAATTTCCAAAAGAGCGGTATAGGGGAGCTGCATTTGAATAATGGAATGAGCGGCGGTTTGATCATTAAAGGAGCGTAAGCCTGACACAACCGCTTGATAATCCGTATCATTTTCCGATTCTACCATAAAGGGAAGTACATATTCTGTTCGATAATAGTAGCCTTTTCTGGCAGAGCTGTACGCCAAAGGCGCCTCTAATTCCTTGCGGAGAAATTCCACATCTCGCTGCGCCTGTCGGTGAGAAATTTTAAACCGTTCAGCCATATGAGAAGCGTTGGGGTAGCACTTGGCGGATATTTTTTTGTGAAACCACTGAATACGGTCATTGGCGCTCATCAATTTTCTCCTTAGTTTACTTAATTTATGTGAATTTATACGGTCGGTTGATTATGATTCAATGGACTCGGTATCCTCGTTGAGATCTGCAACTTCAGTTGTATCGCTTGCGTTTAATTTTTCCGATTCTTTCAATTTTTCTGATTCGCCCGATCCTTCTGTTTCAACGGATTCAACGGGTTCAACGGTTTCAACGGCGTCAACTGTTTCGGCTGTTTCATTTTCTTCCGTTGCGGATGCGTAGCCGCTGTCATCTGCAGGAAGCTCTGTGGCTTCTTCAACAATCACAGGGGGCTCAGCTTGCGCTTCGGGGGCGTTTTGAGACTGTACCACAGTAAACAGGCGTACTGCCACGTAAACAAAGAGAGACGCCAGCATGTAATATGAGAACAGAAGCTCGGTATTCTTTAAAATCGACGCGTGAGCGGCAAATAGGGAAGGAAGCGAGGAAGTTCCTAAGAACAAAACAGCACAGCCTGCGGCAAAGAAATACAAAAAGGGACGAGCCTTTGAGGCAACTGCCCGCAATTCGCTGACCAAAAACACCATTCCGCCGAGACAAGCGAATTGAAACAGAAGCTTGTCGGGTGCGTTCATAGGAACCGTAACATCAAAATACGAGCTTCCCAAAGCGAGAACCAGCCGCAAAATTGCGCAAAAGCCGCACAGCACGGAGGACAAGGGGGTGGCTTTTTCCAATGCCACCAAGATAAAATAGACAGCCGCTATTATGCTCAAAGCGCAGGAAAGAAACGGAATCGAGACTGTCAATTTGGGGTCGGTCAGGTCTGTAACAGCCAAGATCAAAAATCCGATAGCGGGAACCGCGGCGGCAATTCTCGCCGAAAGGGGGGTTTTTGGGGAGTATGCCACATCTGCTTTTCGAAAGATGAAAAAAGGGAATATGGCAAAGAAAAGCAAAGAGAAAAATAAAAGGATATTGCCAAGAGCGGGCAGAAGGGCACCTCGTGTGTAATAGCCAATGTCCGAATCGTAGAAAAATGAAAGATTGACACACCTGAGGGCAATGGATATTACGGTTAACGCAAGGGAAACCGTTGCGAAAAGAATTATCCTACGTTGAATCGCTTGTGTTTTTTTCATAAAAACCTTCAATCATTTATTTATTTTGTTTATTTCATTCATGTTACTTGATTATCTATACATTACAATACATTATATACCTGAAATTTTAACACAATGTAAACAAACGGAAAATCTGTAAAATAATTATTGACAAAATCATATGAATATGATAGTATATTCATATGAACAAATATTCATATGAATATATATAAATATAGGAGCAATATGTCATGGCGGGAAAGCATATAGGAAATATTTTAACAGAGGAAGGTGACCTTTGTGTTCTGTCGAATTTTTTTAAGATCATGTCGGATAAGACACGGCTGAAAATTTTGATTGAATTGCTGAAGGGAAGCCTGTGTGTTATGCATATCAGCGAGAGAGTTGGGATGAGCCAATCGGCAACCTCTCATCAGCTTGCCATTTTAAGAAAGGCGGATCTGGTTCGCGTTACCCGAAAAGGAAAAAGTGTGGTGTACTCGATTTCCGATGAGCATGTTCGCCTGATGCTGGATATGGCGTTGCTTCACCTAAAGGAAGATGAAAAGGAGTAAGCCGTGAAGGGAGCGTTAGATTATCGTATGAAAAATTCAAAAAACATAAACCAAGCCGAAACACAATGCTCAAAGCAGGAGCATTGTGATTGTCATCAAGAGGAGCACGAGCATTGTGATTGTCATCATGAAGAGCATGAGCATTGCGGTTGCTGTCATGGAGATCATGAGGAAACCCATGAATGCGGCTGTGGCTGCGGTCATGACCATGGGGAAAGTCGGACTTCGGGAAACATGATTTTGCGCTATGCGTTGGGAGCGATTCCCGTGATTCTTGGCTTTCTTCCTTTTCTTCCTTCCTTGGTTCGGATCGTCGCCTCGGTCCTTGGATATTTGCTGTTCGGTGCCGCGGTCTGGAAAGGAATGATCAGAGGCTTTGGAAAAAGACGGATCTTTACGGAGTTTACCCTGATGTGCGCCGCAACGGTGGGTGCCTTCGCCATTGGTGAATACGCTGACGCGGCGGCGGTCATGTATTTGTATTCCCTTGGGGAAAGCATTTCCGATGGCGCGTATGCAAGATCCAAGAAAAATATTTCCGAGCTGATTCAGCTCGCACCCGAATATGCTACGGTTTTGAGAAACGGAAAGCCGGAGCGAGTACCTCCCGAGGCTGTGGAGGAAGGCGAAATGATTCTGATTACGGCAGGGGAGAGGTTTCCTTTGGATGGGGTCGTGGCAGAGGGAGGCGGAAGCGCCGACGCATCCTCGGTTACCGGTGAATCCAAGCCGCTGGAGCTTTACAGCGGAGTATTTTGCCCCTCGGGCGCTATCCTCAATGACGGATCCGTTACCTTGCGTGTCAGCGCGCGCTATGAAAATTCTATCGTTTCAAAGCTAAAGCGTGCCGTGGAGGAAGCAAGCAAGCACAAATCGGCATCTGAGAAAAAGATATCTCGCTTCGCCGGATTTTTTACCCCCTGTGCCTTTGGTGCCGCCGCGCTGATAACCATCCTTGGCGGCTTGTGGAGCGGTGATTTTCTTGCGTGGCTTCGGGTAGGTCTTATGATCTTGGTGGTCTCTTGTCCATGCTCCTTGGTGCTTTCGGTGCCTCTGACCTATTTTGCGGGGATTGGCGCGGGCGCGACGAGGGGAATCGTATTTCGAGGCGGAGAGATCATGGACAGCATGTGCCGTCTTCGCGCGGTTGGCTTTGATAAAACAGGAACTCTGACTGAGTCAGGCTTACACTATGACGGATGCGAGCTGTATGGAGATATGAACAGCGACATGTTTTTGAGCGTTGCGTACGCGGTTTTGTGCCATAGTCCCCACGCGGCTGCCATTGCCTTTTGCAAGAGCTATTCGGGAAAGCTTGCGTATACCGTTACCGATGTGGAAAGCATCGGCGGAAGGGGAATCATGTGCCGTGTGGACGGTAAACAGGCTGCCTTTGGGAACGCGGCATTGATGCGGGAGATGGGAATTGATTGGCGGGATTGCCCTCACACGGCGATTTTCGGAGCGATCGACGGTGCATTGCAGGGCAAGCTCAGCTTTTCCACCTCTCTTAAGGAGAGAAGCGCGGATGCGATCGCGCTGCTGAGAAAAAAGGGAATCCACAGGATTGCCGTGCTCAGCGGAGACAGCGCCGAGGCTGTGGCGACCGCATGCCGTCAGGCAGGGATCGAGGAGTATTATTCCGCATTGACCCCTTCGGAAAAAGCAGATACCTTTGAGAAGATCTGCGGAGAGGAAAGAAGACTTCACGGCAGAGCGACGGTGGCATATTGCGGAGACGGACTAAATGATTCGGCGGTGATCGCCAAAGCCGATGTTGGAATCGCCATGGGCGGCTGCGGCTCAGCGTTGACGGTAAGCTCGGCAGATGTGGTGTTGATGGACGACGATCCTATGAAGATCTGCGAAGCCGTCGATCTGGCACGGCGAACCTCTCGTATTGCGGGGCAAAATATCGCGATCTCACTGGGAATCAAAATTGCCGTGCTGATAGTCGGGATCCTTCTTTCGGCAACAGGCGGAGAAGGACTTTCCATGGAGCTTGCCATTATTGCCGACGTAGGAGCAGCGGTACTGGC
Organism: Eubacteriales bacterium; assembly: GCA_045537595.1. Lineage (GTDB taxonomy): Bacteria > Bacillota > Clostridia > Oscillospirales > CAG-272 > HGM12713. The sequence continues at coordinate 43,677 of JAZSPS010000058.1, read as the reverse complement.
GGTATTGAATGCGTTACGCGCGGCCAAGAGGGAGAGGGGACATGAAAACAAAAAAACAAAATAAAAATAATGAAAAAAAGAATCAGAAGGATCGGACCTTTTTGATCGTCGTTTTCTCGGTGTTTGCGATCTGCGTTCTGTTTTTGGCTGGAATTCTCTTGCCTGAGCCGATGATGGCAAACAGCCGCCGACGGGATGCTATTCGTCTGATGGAAAGGGATGGTGCGGTACAGATCGTTCTCTCCGATCCAAAAAAGAGCGGCGAGGGCTTGTTTTCCTCCGCGGAGGCGGTATTAAGCGGCAGTGAGGCAGAGGAGATGAGAGATATGCTTTTGGAGATTATGGGGAATACGGATTTTGAGAAGACCGAGGAGGCAACTCTTGGAAATTGGGATAGGAATGTGACGGTTTATGTAGATGAGGAAAAAGTAAGGATCTATCTGAATCCATCCGGCTTGTATTTAGAGCATGACGGAAAGAGAACGATTTATACGGTGGAAGAGGAAATCCTTTCGGTATATGAGGATTTATACTCAAAGGTAACAGAACGGTTAGAGTAAATAAAAAACGCCACCTTGGCGTTAGCTTGATAGGCGTTTTAATAAAACGGTGGAGGGGAACCGCAAGAGGGTTCCCCTTTACTTTTGTAATCTTTTATTTTGTGTTTTCCTTACACGTACATCAAGGCTTCATGTGTTCTTCAGGACCTTAAATAAAATTTTGTCAGAGCCCTTCGCGGTAGCAAGTACACAGTCGCCCTTTTGGATCCGTTCCGCCAACAGCTCTTCGGAAAGAGGATCTTCGATCAAGTGAATCATGGCACGGCGCAAGGGTCTCGCTCCGAAAGAGACACTGTAGCTTTTTTCTGTCAAAAATTTCGGCACGGATTCATCAAAGCGCAGAGAGATCCCAATGGCATCCGCACGCTTTTTTATGTCCTGCAGCATGTTGGCGGCGATCTGCTCCAAATGCTCTCGGCTTAATGGATCAAAAAGGATAATATCGTCAATGCGGTTTAAAAATTCGGGACGAAACCGTGTCCGCAGAGCGGAAAGCATTTCTGCCTCCTGTGTCTTTCTTTCATAAATATTTTGGCTGTCCGCAAAGCCCATGATCTTGTGATGTGTTCCATCCTCTGTTCCCACATTGGAGGTCATAATAATGACCGTATTGGAAAAATCCACCCTTCTTCCTTGGGAATCGGTTAAGCATCCGTCCTCTAAAACCTGAAGCAGGAGATTGAAAATGTCAGGGTGGGCTTTTTCGATCTCGTCAAACAGAACCACCGAGTAGGGAAGCCGTCTTACCTTTTCGGTCAGCTGTCCTCCCTCGTCATACCCCACATATCCGGGAGGAGAGCCGATCAGTCGGGAAACACTGTGCTTTTCCATGTATTCCGACATATCTAAGCGGATCATGGCATTGGAGGAGCCAAATACATGCAGAGCAACCGCCTTGGAAAGCTCGGTTTTTCCAATGCCGGTCTGCCCCAGAAAAATGAAGGAGCCGATAGGGCGGTGAGGGTTTTTTAAACCCATACGTCCTCGGAGGATCGCTTGGGATACCGCCTTTACCGCCCGATCCTGTCCCACAACCGATCTTTTCAGATCCTCTTCCAGAGACCGCAGACGTCGGGTCTCGTTTTCGGGTGCTTGGCTGACAGGGATCCCCGTCCATTCGGTTACGACCTTTGCAATGTCCTCCTCCCGTACCTCCATGCGGTCGCTGTTTAATAAAAGGGCATTTTGCTCACGGTAGCTTTCCAGTTCCTTTTGTAGGGTACGTTCACGGTCGCGTATCTGAGCCGCTTGCTCAAAATTCTGTTCAAGCACCGCGTCCTCCTTTTCCTTCGCCAAAAGCTTGAGCTGCTCCTCGGTGTTTTTTGCGGAGGGAGGAAGGGAACGAGCGGAGATCCTTACCTTGGAGGCAGCCTCGTCGATCAGATCGATGGCTTTATCGGGAAGATAGCGGTCGGGAATATACCGAATCGATAAATTGACCGCCGCCTCAATGGCACAATCGCTGATTTTCAGCCTGTGATAGCTCTCGTATTTTTCACGCAGTCCGCGGATCATATGAATCGTTTCCTCGGGAGAGGGCTCACTGACACTCACCGATTGAAAACGTCGCTCCAGCGCGGCATCCTTTTCAATGTGGCGGCGGTATTCCGCGACGGTGGTAGCGCCAATGACCTGAAGCTCGCCTCGTGCCAAAGCGGGCTTGATGATATTGGCGGCATCCACCGCTCCTTCGGCGGCACCCGCACCGATGATGATGTGGATCTCATCGATAAAGAGAATAATATCGGGATTCTTTGCCGCCTCCTCCATGACACTTTTCATACGTTCCTCAAATTCACCGCGGTATTTCGCTCCCGCGATCATCGAGGGGATATCTAATGTGATCATTCGTTTTTCAAGTAGAGAATCGGGAACATTTTTTTCCGCGATCCGTTGTGCCAAACCTTCCACCACAGCAGTCTTACCCACACCGGGTTCTCCGATCAAACAAGGGTTGTTTTTTGTCCGTCGGGAGAGGATCTGGATGACACGGTCGGTCTCTCGCTCACGTCCGATAATGGGATCGAGCCGACCTTCTTTGGCGGCTTCGGTCAGATCTCTGCCATAGGCGCTCATGACAGGCGCTCCCTTGATCCGCAGCTTTTCCTCGCTGCCCGCCTTCGTTTCCTGCTTGCGCAGCTTATCTGAGGATGCCATCAGAAAAGCGTTTAGATCTCCCTTCAGCTCGGAGGAGGGGATTCCTTCGGCTTCCAGGAGCCGAACGCCCACACAGTCCCGCTCATTTAACAGAGCCATCAAAATATGCTCGGTACCAATGTAGTGATTTCCGTTGCGAATCGATTCGGAGGCAGATGCCTCAATGATTTTCTTCGCTCGGGGGGTCATGTCAGAGGGAGATACGGAGCTGGGCGAGCCTGCACCCGCGATATCGATAATGCTTTTGCGCAATTTTGCTGAATCAGCGCCTCTTGCCAAAAGCAAACGGGAGGCGATGCTGTCCTTTTCCGTAATCAAGCCCAAAAGAATATGTTCGGATCCAATATAGGTGTGCCCCAGCTCACGAGCGGAAGAAAGGGCGCGGTTGAGCGTATTCTGTGCTTTTTGCGTAAATTTGTTAGACATAATAACCTTTATAACCTTCTTTGATGCGGATTTTTCTTTTTTCGGTAAATTTTTATGACTTGTAATGATTATTGCCTTTTCTCAGCCGATTTAATACTTGTGTTAATATTTCTGAGGGAAAAAGCAACCTGTAATTTTATTGTACGCAGATTTTTCCGTAAAAATTTATTTTGCCGCAAATCAAAAAAATTACGTAACGAAATGCGTATATTCCTCGGCGATCCGATTCCACGTGGCGCGGTTGACCTGCCCTGTGATCGGTAAAGCGTTAATTCTTTGAAATTCACTGACCGAGCGGGAGGTTTGGATATCCATGACCCCCGATAGGTTCAGCGGAGGAAGGGAATCATAGACTACGCGAAGCTCATTGAGCATGAATTGTAAGAGAGAGATAAAGGCATGCTTTTCTCCCTGTTGCGTCACATAATCGGCGGGAGAGGAGGGGAAAAAGTCGGGCTTGTAGTGCAGATCTTGTGTTTCCTGTAGGGCTCTGTATTCCCGAAAAAGAGCATCCCAGGTGACCTTGTCGGCACGCCCCGTTACGGGAAGGGAGCGCATACGCTGAAATTCCGAGAGAGCTTCCTCGGTACGGGAAGCAAAGATCCCGTCTATGGGAATGGGCAGAATATTATTATCTTCATAGGAGAGCCTGCGCAGATAGCGTTGAAGATTGCGCACGGCGGTATCCTTGTTCATGGGCTCGGGCATAATGTCTCCTTATGTTGTGTTTTTTGCGGTTTGGAATTTTTAGGGAATAAGCGTAAATTGATAAATTTGTAAATTGCTTTAAATGGCGCTCAAGCACCTACCTCATAACCGGGGAATTGACCCTCGTTCAGCCGTGATCCATTGTATAGATCGCTGTAAAGATCGGCAACGGCATTCCATGTAACGCTCCCTACTGTGCCGGTCGTCTCAATGCCTTGTAAGCGTTGAAAGTCAAGAACGGCTTGCTGTGTTTGGGTCCCAAAATACCCTGTTACATTCACGGAAGGGATCTCAGGGAAAACATTGGCGATAAAATTCAGATATTCCTGAAGGACCCGAACCGATTCGTCCTCAGAGCCCAACCGTAAGGGAATACCGGGATAAGGGATGGTATTTCCCTCGGTAAATTGTACGGGAATGGTGGCAATGAAGCCCAAATAGGTTCTGTATAAAACATCCCATGTGTCAAAATCCACCTCTCCCGTTACAGGCAGATCAAAGGTCTGCTGAAAGGCAGACACGGCGGAGGTGGTGGAGGGGCCGTAAATTCCGTCTATGGCAACAGGGGGAATGGTATTATAAAATTCGGAAAGATAGGACAGTAGGTATTGAACATTTTGAACCTCTATACCTTGGGAGCCGGGAGCCAGACTTTCTGTATACTGCTGTGTGACCTCGGAAAGGGCGACACCCTCGGAATTCAGCTCGTTGAGCCGTTTGACCGCGTTGTAAATAAATTGAATGGCATACCAAGTGGATTTCCCGACGATACCATCCGCAGGAATTGAAAATACCTCCTGAAAACGGCGAACGGCATCCTCTGTGTCAAAGGAAAAAACTCCGTCAGGAATGGCAATTTTGGGAATTGAGGGATAATTGTCCGAAATACGGTTCAGGCGTATCTGGATCTGTCTTACGTCATCTCCTGCGGTGCCGAGACGAAGAAGACGGTCGGGGAGCGTGGAGGTAATATCCATAACAGGGGTATCGGTTACAATATTAATGTTATCGCCATAGTAATATTGGAGGATCTCATAAGGCGTATATCCTTGATTGGCAAGGGATACCGAACCCCACTGAGACAGACCGTTGCAGGTGGTGGTCGTTCCGTTGCAAAATTGGGCGAAGAGCGGCTCAACATTTCCTTGGCGAACGATATAGCTGTCAAAGATCTCATTGACGATCTGAACGATGTTTTCAAAAAGATCGCGGTTATTCACAAAATACTGGTCAAAGGCGGTGGAGTTGGTAATGTCAAAGTCGTATCCGCGGATACGGTAATATTCGGTATAGATCCGATTCAGCACAAAGGAGATCTGCGCGTAAATGTTGGCACGAATGGCATTTTCAGGCCATGTGGGATAGATCTCGCTGGAGGCAACATTGGCGATATAGTCAACAAAGGGAACGGTTACATTGGGAGCGTTAGAATCGGGTGAGCCCAAATGAACGGTTACGGTGGAGGGGATGTAGGGCAGATTGGCGTTCATGAAGAGTCCTCCTTAAAGATCAGCCTCGGGCGCCTCGGGAATAACGATGGAAGCGTCATGGCGAATATTGTTGCCGAAATATTCGGGCTCGGGAATCATGACCGCGGGCTGAATGGATACAATAGCGGGGAAAACGGGAACATTCTGAAAGGAGAGAGGGGTATATCCTTCTTTGAAGACCTCAATGTTATAGGTGGAATAAGGAACGGTATTTCCGGGAACTGCCGACGCGGAGGGAGGGGGAGTGGGAAGAGAAATTTTTTCGGTTTGCCCATCATTGTTGGTGCGCAGGGAATAAAGAATTCCCGAATTCTCCCGATCACCGCCGCGAATACTGACCGAGGCGTTTTCCAAGGGAATGGCGCCGCGGGCGGTTGTGACCTTAACAATAAGAAAACCGACGGAGGTTGTGCTTTGAGGTGTTGTGTTCATAAATATGCTCCTTTTTTAAAAAATAACTGTCGTTATGCTCAATATATGCGAAACACATAAAAAAGGATAAAGGAAATGCTTACAGCACGCCTAAGCAATCAACCGCGTCTCCGTCACGAATGGATTTTCCGTGCTCTCCCAGATAGCTGCGCAGAGAATTGACATGCTCTGCCGTTCCGTACTCGGTGATAAAGGAGTATTCATCCAAAGGAAGATAACTGCCGGCATCCAATCCCTCCAAAAAGAGATAATAGCGGTGATCATCGCTTATGTATGCGCGGCTGTTGCCGGAATAACCGATCCCGCGGAGGCGTCTGCAAACATCGATCATCCAATCCAAGCGGTCAAAGCCAAAGGCGCCTGTGCGGTATTTTCCCGAGGAGGATTTGTGGGAGGGCTTGTAGTGGAGAAGCGGAGAGGAAATCTCATCCTTGTCACAGGGAAGCTCCTCTTCTCGGATCTCCCCGATTTTTGTAATAAACATTTCACATCCGCCCTCCCGAGAGGGATAGAGCTGAACCAAAACACGGTGTCCGTCCGTATCAAAGCCTACTGTGTGCTTGGCTTGATTTAAAATATCCCAAAACATTCGTTTGGTTTCGGTGTTGCTGTAATCCAGATTTTCAGCTTCAATTTCAAAGTCTTCAAGATCCTCAGAGGTCAGCATGATTTTCAGCTTGCTGTCATTGATCATTATAATTTCCATAATTAACCTCCCTATATAGGTCTGGAATCGTGTCTTAATACAATTATAATCCGATATAGGGAAAAATGGTACCCCTAAAATAATGGAAATTTACCTGTCAGTGGATCAAGTGACATAATCCTTCCACAAAAGTCACTTCAAAAAAATTAATGCTTCGCATCAATTTGCCTCGCAAGCTCAGCAAGGATTCTTCGGCAAGCTCAGAATGACACGAAATGAGGAGAGTGCGACAGATAAACCTTAATTTTCGCACAAGCTACCGTACGTGTTATCCTTCGTTTCTTTTCATTCTTTGGCAGTACCGATGATGGGCGAAAACATGAATACCTGAATAGATATCATAGGTATCATAAATATCATGTGTAAAACTTTGTGTTGCCCTTTGACAGATTTTATGGTATAATAATAAACAGAGACCAATTATGAAGGGAAAGGAGAACGCTATGCGGTATAATACAGATACCTGCGCTCTTGAGCTATCCGTGCGTCTCCTTTGCGAGACCGCGCTTGTGAGCGGTGATCTTGGAGCAACGGTGAGAACGGATGCCGAGGCAATGGCAGATGGCTTTGCCATCCATAAAAAGCTTCAAAGTGAGGCGGGCGGATTTTATTCTCCTGAGGTTTCCCTTCAAAATACGACACTTTTAGACGGGATCAGCTTCTCCGTCAGTGGTAGAGCCGACGGTGTGATCCGACATGAAAATGGCTTGGAGATCGACGAAATTAAATGTGTACGGGGCTTTGATTTCTTTGCCCCGCCCAAAGAGGTCTTTTTGGCGCAAATGAAATGCTATGCCTATTTTTTGGCGATACGCGACGAGTTGACCGAGATCAAAGCTCGGCTGACCTATTATAATGTTGACTCAAAAAAAACACGGTATTTTCGCTATTACTTTACCACGGAAGAGCTGCGTTCTTTTTATGTGGAACTGCTGAAAAAAATTTACCGACAGGCAAAATTGGTGATACAGCGTCAGACAGAGCTTCTTCCTTCCGCCACCTCCGCGGTGTTTCCTTATCCTGAGCTTCGGGAAGGACAGGAGCTGATGATTCGGGAGTGCTTTTCCGCCATGCGCCGAGGAAAAAGGCTGTTTGTGGAGGCACCCACAGGTACAGGAAAGACGGTTTCCTCGCTGTACCCTGCCGTGCGCGCTATCGGAAATGGGTATGCCGATAAGGTCTTTTATCTGACTGCTAAGGCGAGCACACGGCGAGAAGCATACCGCGCATCCGCAAAGCTCTTTGAAGGCGGCGCTCGCTTGCGCACGGTGGTGATCACGTCAAGAGACCAAATCTGTATGTGCGGCGCACAGCTTAGCGGAGTTATGGATAAACGAAGCCTGTGTAATCCCGTGGATTGTGAATTCGCTCGGGGGTATTATGACCGTTCCCGAGAGGCGGTGTTGGAGCTTCTGGAGAGCCGAAACGGTTTTCCGAGGCAGATCATCTGTGAGACAGCGAAAAAATATAGGATCTGTCCCTATGAGCTGTCATTGGATCTTTCGGAATTTTGTGACATTATCATATGCGATTATAATTACGCTTTTGATCCGCTGGTATATTTCCGCCGTTACTTTTCACCCTTCTCCTCGGAAAGGAAGAGGGAAAAATATATTTTTCTTGTGGATGAGGCGCATAATCTGGCAGACCGTGCCCGAGATATGTATTCCGCGGAGCTTCGCTGTTCGTCCTTCGAGACAGTGCGAACGGTGGCGTCTGCGGCAGACGAAAGCTTGACACAGGCGTTGGACGCCATGCTTATGACACTTCATAGACTACGTAAGCTTTGCCGAGAGAACATCACAAAGGACACGGAGGGAAATGAGCGGGGCTTTTATATAAGCAGATCCCCTCTGGAGCAGTTGAACGGTGAGTTGGACATTTTCCGTAGAAAATGCGATACATGGCTAAAGAAAAATCGGGAGCACCCTCTTTTTGGGGAGGTGTTCGAGCTTTCCGCTAAGGTGAAGCGGTATCTGTCGGTCAATGAGTACTTTGACCGAGGATTTCTATGCTATGTGGAATTATCGGGCGGAGATATTATCACAAAGACCTATTGTCTTGATCCCTCGCCAACCATGAATGCTTTGCTGAAGCGCGCGGTATCGACCGTAATGTTTTCCGCGACACTTACGCCGCCCGAATATTTTTGCGATGTTTTGGGAGGACATAAAAACACGGTCAGTGTTTCCTTGCCATCCCCCTTTGATCCGACAAATCTATGTGTAGCCGTGGCGGATTATCTCAGCACACGGTATGAGGACAGAGAAAAAAGCTATATGCGGTACGCTACCGTGATTGCCGCCGCCGTTCGCGCGAAGGCAGGCAACTATATTGCCTATTTTCCATCCTATGTTTGCCTTGAAGGCGTTCAAAAAGCCTTTTGCCGAAAGTACCCCAAGGTGGAGGTCGTGATCCAGAAGCAGGGAATGGGCTATCAGGAAAAAGAAGAATTTCTTCAAGCCTTTCGGGATGACGTGGGACACCTCCGAATTGGCTTTTGCGTGCTGGGAGGTGCCTTTTCCGAGGGAGTGGATCTGCCGGGCAGTCGGTTGATCGGAACGATCATATTCGGTGTGGGACTCCCCGGTCTGTCCAACGAACGGAATATCGTTCAGGAATATTTTGATCAGACAATCGGGCAGGGCTATGACTATGCCTATACGTATCCGGGGATGAATCATGTTTTGCAAGCCGTTGGTCGGGTGATCCGCAAGGACAGTGACCGCGGAGTTGCGGTGCTGGTGGATGACCGCTACGGAACCCCAAAATACCGCTCTCTCTTTCCTAAGCATTGGAAGAATGTTCAATATGCAGGAAACGCAAAATCACTTGCAGAAATTACAAGGAGATTTTGGGAAAATTCGCCTAATTGTTAACATGATGTGAATTTTTTGCAGAATTTAAAAATAGTTCTTGCTTTTGCGGTAGGAGTATGATACAATACTAAGGATAAAATTTTTATAGTATGAACTGTTGGATATCATGGAGGTTTTGAATGAATTATTTGGAAATGACCCCTGCGGAATTGGCAGAAGAAAAGGCACGCCTTGAGCGAGAATACGCGGCGATGAAGGAGAAGAAGCTTTCTTTGGATCTCTCCCGCGGAAAGCCCTGTAAGGAGCAGCTTGATTTAGTCAGCGATATGCTGACCTGCTTGGCAACCAAAGAGGACTGCGTAAGCGAAAACGGCTTTGATTGCCGTAACTACGGTATTCTGGACGGTGTTCCCGAAGCCAAAAGGCTGTTTTCCGATCTGCTGGGAATTCCCACGGAGAATATAATCGTTTGCGGAAACTCTTCCTTAAATTTGATGTATGACGCTGTCGCCCGCGCTATGCTGTACGGCGTTGTGAACAGTGAGAAGCCTTGGGGAAAACAGGAAAAGATCCGCTTCATTTGCCCCGCCCCCGGATATGACAGACATTTCGGCGTTACCGAGTCTCTCGGTATTGAGATGATTCCTGTGGCAATGACCCCCGAAGGACCTGACATGGATAAGGTTGAAGAGCTTGTGGCAGAGGATGCCTCCGTAAAGGGAATCTGGTGCTGCCCTAAGTATTCCAATCCCGACGGATATACCTATTCCGATGAAACGGTGCGACGCTTGGCTGGGATGAAGACCGCGGCAGCCGATTTCCGTATCTTCTGAGATAATGCCTATACGGTTCATAACCTTTATGATGAGGGCGGGGATGTTTTGCTGGATATTATGGCGGAATGTGAAAAGGCGGGAAATGTTGACAGAGTATTTTATTTTGCCTCCACCTCAAAAATTTCCTTCCCCGGCGCTGGAATCGCGATGATCGCGGCATCGGAAAGCAATGTGGCTCAGATCAAAAAGATCATGGGCATGCAGACCATCGGATTCGATAAGCTCAATCAGCTTCGACATGTAAAATACTTTGGCAGCGCGGAAGCCATCCGCCTCCATATGTCTCAGCACGCCAAGATTCTGCGGCCCAAATTTGAGCTTGTGGAGCAGATCCTGACACGGGCACTGAAGGATACAGGGGCGGCAACATGGACTCATCCAAAGGGAGGATATTTTGTCAGCCTTTACACCATGGAGGGCTGCGCGAAACGGACCTATCAGCTTTGCCGTGAGGCAGGTGTTGTTTTGACCAATGTGGGAGCAACCTATCCCTACGGTAAGGATCCTCAGGACAGCAACATCCGTATTGCTCCCAGCTTCCCCTCAAATTCCGATCTTACTTTGGCAATGGAGGTTTTGGTTCTCTGTGTCCGCCTGTCCGCGGTTGAAAAGCTGTTGGCACAGAAAAACTGAGAGCAATCCGTCTTTTTTAGCGCTTGTGAGAATAAAATAAAGATATAAACGAAACAAAAAGCGGGATCATCGGGAAAAAACCGAAGATTCCGCTTTGTGAGGATTGGATATGTCTTTGTTTTTTAAGGTTTTTGGATTGATCCTTATCGCGGAAATGGGCGATAAGACACAATTTTTAATGATCGCCATGGCATCGCGGTATAAGATTCGGGAGATCCTTGTGGGGATCTCCTTGGCAATTGCCGTGTTGAATGGCTTCGCCATCGCGGTGGGGGCTTTTCTTGGCGGTATGCTGCCCACAGCTGTCATCGGACTTGTGGCAGGTGTTGCCTTTCTTTGGTTTGCCTGTACCGCTCTGGAGGAGGAAAAAGAAGAAAGAGAGCCGAAGAGGGGCAAGCGTATCAAAGAAAAGAAGGGAACAAAAGAATCAAAAGCAACAAAGTCCAAAAAACCAACAAAGGAAAGGGGCGCGGCTCTTACCGTGTTCGGAACCTTTCTTTTGGCGGAGCTTGGTGATAAAACCCAATTGACCGCCCTGACCTTGGCGGCAGATTCAGGAGGATCGGGGATCGATCTCTTAGGGGCGGTCACGGTTTTTTTGGGTGCTACCCTTGCTTTGCTTGCCGCCGATCTTTTAGGGCTCATGGTTGGTTTTTTTCTCGGAAAAACGCTGCCCAAAGGGATTTTTTCGTGGATCTCCTTCGCGATTTTCGGTGTGTTCGGAATTGTAAAATTATTGGGCGCGTTGGAGGAGCTTTTGGCAGAGCATTGGTGGGGAAAACAGGGAGCCATCCTTGGAACGGTTTTCATAAGCGCGGCTTTTGCCGCGGTTTCCCTTTATAAGATTCTAAAAAATACAAAAAATATAAGTTTAACAAACAAAAAGAATACGGAGAAAGCCCATGAATCAGCGAAAAACACAGCGAACCGATAATCCGTTTCGATTTACCGATTCCAACAAACGCTATTATACATATGATTATTACCTCCGCACCGTATTCGGGGGAAAATGTGCCAAGATCCCCATCGACGGCGGCTTTACCTGTCCCAATATTGACGGAAGCTGTGGGGTGGGAGGATGCATCTACTGCTCGGGCAGAGGCAGCGGGGATTTTGCGGAATCCCCCGAGCTCAGCGTTTCGGAGCAATATCAAGCCCTTCGGGCAAGGCTGTCCTCAAAATGGTCGGTAGAGAGGTGTATCCCTTATTTTCAGGCGCACAGCAACACCTATGCGCCTGTGGAAAAATTGCGGGAGCTGTTTGAGGAAGCGCTTTCGCAGGAGGGCGTGGTAGGACTGAATATCGCGACCCGCGCCGATTGTCTTGGCGAGGGAGTGCCCGAGTATCTCGCGGAGCTTGCCGAGCGAACCGTGCTTACCGTGGAGCTGGGGCTTCAAACCGTGCACGATGCTGTGGCGCGAAAAATTAACAGAGGACATACCTTTTTCGATTTTAAAGAGGGATATGCCCGTTTAAGGGCGGCATCCACAAAGATCGGGATCTGTGTACACCTCATTTTCGGATTGCCCGGTGAGACTCGAGAAATGATGCTGGAAGGTGTTCGAAGAGTGGCGGAGCTTCATCCCGATCAGGTGAAGTTCCATCTGCTCCACGTACTGAAAAATACAGCCCTTGCGGAGGAATACTTGAAAGGGCGGTATCATCCTCTTGAAAAAGAGGAATATGTTTCTTTGGTGGCGGATGCCTTGGAGCTGTTGCCCGAGGATATTGTGATCGCGCGGCTGACGGGAGACGGAATGGCAGAGGAGCTGTTGGCACCCGATTGGAGCCGAAAGAAGGTTTCCGTGATCAATGATATCGATAAGCTGCTTTTCGCGAGGGATTCCTATCAGGGAAAAAGTGTACAGGCTGTAAATACCGAAAGGAGAACATAATGCTTTCCACCTTTTTATACGCGTTTGAGGCGGTCATGCCATTGGTGCTGATCATCTTTTTGGGCTATTGGCTTCGGCGTGTCGGATTTTTTTCGGATAACTTTTTGGCGGTAGGCTATAAGTTTTCCTTCCGTGTCGCTTTGCCGTGCTTGCTGTTTTATAATGTATATTCCATTCAAAGCTTTGGGGAGATCAACTTTTCCACTGTTCTTTACGCGGTTTTGGCAGTGATCCTTCTGTTTTTGATCGGCACGGCGGTCGCTTTGCTTTGGATCCCCGAAAAAAAGCAGAGAGGCGTGGTGGTGCAAAGCTTTTTTCGGTCAAACAGCGCCATTGTGGGAGTCAGCCTGACCGAAGCCTTAGGCGGAGCCTCGGCGTTGCAGTGTGTCGCTCTTGTTACGGCGTTTACCATTCCGCTCTTTAATATTCTTGCCGTTATTGCCCTCAGCGCTTTTTGCGCGGAAGGAGAGAACGAAAAAGAGCGGGAGGACGGCGTACCGCCAAAGCACGGAAGAAATTTTTTTACCGCTGTCAATTCCATCAATTGGAAAAGAATCGGAATGAATATTCTGAAAAACCCCTTAATTATAGCGATTGCGTTAGGGATTTTATGCGTTGTGATACGAACATGGATTCCTGTGAATGAAATGGGAGAAAAGGTGTTTTTGCTTTCCAAACAGGGAAAGGTCCTCTTTTCCGTCGTGGAAAATCTGGCAAAGATCGCCTCCCCCTTTATGCTGATGGTTCTTGGCGGACAATTTACCTTTTCGGCAGTAAGCGGAATGAAGAAGCAGATCGTAATCGGCACCGCCGCCCGTATTTTGTTGGCGCCCATTCTGGGAATCGGCGCGGCGTGGCTTTTGGCTCGGGCAGGCGTATTGACACTGGGGGTTGCGGAGTACGCTTCCTTTATCGCGCTTTTCGCGTCCCCTGTGGCTGTGTCCTCGGCAATTATGGCAAAGGAAATGGGGAACGATGATATTCTTGCGGGTCAGCTGGTGGTATGGACAAGCATTGGCTCTGTGTTCACCATCTTCCTGTTTGCCTTTGTGTTCAGAAGCATAGGACTTTTATAACGGAATTCTGATCAGGATCGATTCATATGAATTTTTCCAAAGCGGTTTCGAAATTCGGATGGGAAGCACCCTTCATGGTATTTAAAATAAGCGATAAAAGTTTTGTCGTCGGGAAATTTCAGATCGGCGGCAATCTCCTTCACATATTTTTCGGTGTTGCAAAGAAGTGCCTTGGCTCGCTCGCAGAGAAAGCGATTGATCAGCGCGCATGCTCCGATTCCGAAATTTTTCTTACAAATTCGGCTCAAATGATCCGCGGAATATCCAAACCTTTCAGCGACCTTGACAACCGTCAGGGTCGCGTCTGTGTTAATACGGATCCATTCAAAGATTTTTTCGGCAGTGGCATCGGAATATGGCTCATACTCTCCCGAGAGGAGGCAGAGAACGGAAAGAATGTGCAACAGGATAGAGTTTACCAAATAGTCGGGTACCGTGGGCAGATGGCTGAAATGGAGGAGCTCCTTGAAAAGAGTGGAGTGATCAAACTTTTCAAAGAACCGTTTGGAAAAGGGAAGGGCTCCGTCAAGAATCGAAAAATGAAGCCAATAAAAGCTTACGTTGGAGCTATGGCGGCTTCCCCCATGGCGAACGTTGGGGGAAAGCAGAAGTATTTGCCCTTCTTTAATACAGTACTCCTTGCCATTCTCACTCAAAAATACAGTTCCTCGGGTTACATAAATAATTTCGTAGGTTGGTTCTGTCCGTTCGGGGTGGATCCACGCTCCCTCGTTTTGAAAGAGTCCTGCGTAACGAAAGTGTATGTTGGGGTGAACTAAAGAATTCATATCGGATTTTCTCACCTCATGTTGTTTTTTTGGAATTGACTTTTCTTTAAGGATATTATACAATAAAAGCGAAAGAAAAGCAATGACTTCTGAAAAAAGCCATGAAAAATCTATAATTTAATCTTAAAAAACAAGGAGAAATTCTATGAAAATCTTTGCTTACGATAAGGTTGATCTGATCTCCGGCTATTTGTTTGACAAACAGGAAATGAATCGAAAAATCACGGTTAACGCGGTATACGACCGCTTTGCGGAAACAGGACGTATCGAGGCGTTTGATTTCAATTACCGTGAGGGAGATGAGATCAAGCCTCATATTTTCTGGGACAGTGATGTGGCAAAATGGATGGAGGGTGCTGCCTATATTTTAAATAAGCACAACGATCCCGCCTTGGAAAAAAAGGTAGAGGAGCTGATTGAGAGGATCCGTCAGCACCAGGGTGAGGATGGATATTTCAATATCTACTTCACGGTGGTTGCTCCCAACGATCGCTTTACCAACCGAGATAAGCACGAGCTTTACTGTGCGGGACATCTGATCGAGGCGGCGGTGGCGTACGCCGAGGCAACGGGGAAGGAAGAATTTCTTTCCTTAATGAAAAAGTACGTGGACTATATCCGCAAGGTCTTTTTGGAAAAGGCGGAGGGCGTGGTCCGCCCTGCCTTTGAGACCCCCGGACATGAGGAGATCGAGCTGGCCCTGCTCCGCCTTTATAATTATACGAAGGATCCGAGACATCTGGAGCTGGCGGCGCATTTTATCAATACCCGCGGCACAGCAGAGGAGCCGTGGAAAACAGAGTACAATCAATCTCATCTTCCCGTTCGTGAGCAAACGCAGGCGGTGGGACACGCCGTCCGCGCCCTGTATCTTTACAGCGGAATGGCATCCCTTGCCAAGGAAACAGGGGACGAGAGCTTGGTGAAGGCGTGTAAGACCTTGTGGCAGGATCTGACCGAGCGCAAGATGTACATTACGGGCGCTTATGGATCGACCAACATCGGCGAGGCGTTTACCTCGGCATACGATCTTCCCGCCGATACCGCCTATGCCGAGACCTGTGCCGCCATTGCCATGGTCTTTTTCGGGAACCGCATGCTGGCACTGGAAAATAACGCGGAGTATGCCGATGCCGTGGAGCGCTCCCTTTACAACGGTGTACTGTCGGGACTGTCTCTGGACGGGAAATCCTTCTTCTATGTCAATCCCTTGGAGATCAATCTGACCGAGCGATTTGAAAATGAATGGGGCAAGCGCAAATATTCCATTACCGAACGGGTGGAATGCTTCCGATGCTCCTGCTGTCCTCCCAACGTGATCCGACTGCTGGCGAGCCTCGGAAACTATATTTACGGACAGGAGGGGGATACTCTGTACGTGAATCAGTACATGGCGTCTACCCTGAAGGATGGAGAGGTTTCTGCCACCATGACCACCGATTATCCCCGTACAGGCTCGGTCAAGCTGACCGCCGCGGGCGTAACAAGAATTGCCTTGCGTATTCCCTCGTGGTGCGATAAATTCACGCTAAGCAAGCCCTATACCATGGAAAAAGGCTACGCTGTGGTAGAGAATGACGGAACAGAGGTGGAGCTGACGATGGATATGACACCGACTGCCGTTTTTGCCGATCCTCGGGTAATCCGCGCGGCGAACCGCCTCGCGATCACGAGAGGACCTGTGGTGTATTGCGCCGAGGCTGTTGATAACGGAAAAGAGCTGCATGCCTTTACCGTTTCTCCTGACTTTTCGTATACCGAAACCTTCGAAACCGAGTTCGGGCTTCCCACGTTGGAGATTACAGCGGAGAAAAAACAAAGCTTTGACGGCGTGCTGTATGCCCATAAGCCCCCTGTAAGGACAGCGGCTACCTTGAGGATCATTCCTTATAACGCCTTTGCCAATCGAGGAGAATCCGATATGACCGTTTGGTTTTGGGCAAAGGAATAAATCGGGATAAAAGAAAAAAGTCATGACCGACGAGCCGTCGGTCATGACTTTTTTCAATATTGGCGAGCCTTATCGCGCCGCGATGGCGGATAACGAACATTTATTCTTCATAATTAAAATAAGGCGTAGAAAGATATCGGTCGCCTGTGTCGGGAAGCAGGCAAACAATGGTTTTGCCGAGGTTTTCCTCACGCTTCGCCAAAATAACCGCGGCGGCGAGAGCGGCGCCCGACGTTATTCCGCATAAAATCCCCTCGTCTCTTGCGAGAGAACGTCCGAAGGCGTAGGCGTCTGCCTCGGTAATGGGAAGGATCTTATCAATGATGTCCCGATTCAGTACCGAAGGAACAAAATTGGCGCCGATCCCTTGAAGTCCGTGAGGACCGAATTTTCCCTCGGAAAGCAGAGGAGAAGAGAAGGGCTCTACGGCAACGGCTTGAATGTTGGGGTTTTGTGCCTTCAAATACTCACTGACACCGCTCAGAGTGCCTCCCGTGCCCACACCGGCAACAAAAATGTCGATCTCACCGTTTGTATCCCTCCAGATCTCAACACCGGTTGCTGAACGGTGTGCCGATGGATTGGCGGGATTGTCAAATTGGGAGGGAATAAAGCTGCCCTCTATGGAGGAGGCAAGCTCATTGGCCTTGTCGATGGCACCCTGCATGCCCTTGGCACCGTCGGTCAAAACGATCTCGGCACCGTACATGGAAAGGAGCTTACGGCGTTCCACGCTCATGGTCTCAGGCATGGTAAGGATGACACGGTATCCCTTGGAAGCGGCAATGGCGGATAAGCCGATTCCCGTATTACCGCTGGTAGGCTCGATAATGACAGAGCCCTCACATAGGATTCCTCTCGCTTCCGCATCCTCGATCATGGCTTTGGCAATACGATCCTTGGCACTTCCCGCCGGATTGAGATATTCCAGTTTGCATAAGATCCGCGCGCCTGAGGCATGCTTTCGGCAAAAATTTTCGGGATAAAATAAAGGGGTATTTCCGATCAGCTCGGTAATATTGCGATAAATCATTTTATATCCTCCGTGTTAACGCAGCGCATAAGATATGAGATAAATATAATATGATAAGAATAATAAAAATGTTAAAGTCTGACAGACAGATAGCAAAGAAAAAGTAAATAACCGTACATAGCGGTGAGAACTATGTACGGCTATCATTACATGTTGTTCAGTGCTTTGGTAAACTGGCTCTTTTTGCGAGCGGCAGCATTCTTGTGAATAATTCCGCGAGCGGCAGCCTGGTCGATCTTCTTTACAGCAGCCTTGTAAGTAGACTGAGCAAGAGCGGTATCGCCTGCGGCAACAGCAGCCTGATATTTTTTAATATCGGTTTTCAGCTGAGTGCGGAACATTTTGTTCTGAAGCGCTTTGGTCTGGTTAACAAGAACGCGCTTCTTCGCGCTTTTGATATTCGGCATTGATTTTCACCTCCGTTAAGATCTGGTAATAAAACAGTGTGATATTAGTCTCAACGGCGCGCATGAGAGGTTACGCCCCGTATTCGTCCATACAGTTATATATAATACCACAAAAAAAATCCAAATGCAATAGATTTTTTAAAAAAATTAAAAAATTTTTAAGAAATTTAAACTTTTTTTTGAAAACGAAAACTCTTCAATCGTCGCGGGGGTCAATAGAGGTTAACCGATAGGTAAGAATAAAAGAAAAATATGTTTTTTGTAGGGGCAGGCATCCTGTTCCTACGGATATGTCAGCGCACAGGAAAGCCCATTTTTCTCGATTTTGTAGGGGATCGCGTCAACATCCCGAGAGTAAAGGGCTTTGATGAGACAATACGGCTACGAAAATATTATGACAACAGCTGTATCTTTTTACAGGATTGCCTCCTTCGTAGGCAAAGATACTCCGCTTCGCCGCGTGGCAGGTCTGCTTCGCAAACATTGCGGAGTGACGAGGGGGAGGAAAGTCGGAGAAATAAAATCGGAGAAATAAAATCAGTACGTCGCGCAAAGTTTATCGCGTATAACGGACAGTCGGGACGCCGATCACCGCAGGGTAAAAAAGGAATATTCTAAAAAAATAATTAAAAATAATTAAAAATAATTAAAATATGCAATTTTTTTAAAAATATGCTTGACAAACCTTGACAATCGTGCTATAATTATAAACTGCATTATAATTGCTCATTATGCCCTGTTGAAGATTGACGAATAAAGCCGAAAGCAAAAGTTGAAATTTTGTTTCGATATTTATTTATATATATAAACACGGGAAACGGTGGGCAAGGGATCCGCAGTGAGAGCGAAAATGTGTGGATTATTATTTTGAATGGAGTGATTGAATTCATGGTCAACGTAAAAGAACAGAAGCTTGGTCAGAACACAAGAATGAGCTTTGCAAAGTCAAAATTCGCGTGTGAACTTCCGAATCTCGTCGAAGTACAGACAAAATCCTTCAAGTGGTTTCTCGAAGAGGGATTGATGGAGGTGCTTCGGGATGTATCTCCTATCACGGATCACTCAGACAATCTTGTAATTGAGTTTGTTTCGTATTCTATCGACTCTAAGCCGAAATACACGGTAGAGGAATGTAAAGAGCGCGATGCTAACTACGCGGCACCGTTGAAGGTCAACGTTCGTCTGACAAATAAGAGCACAGGCGAGGTTAAGCAGACCGATATCTTTATGGGCGATTTCCCGATTATGACAGAAACGGGAACCTTCGTCATCAATGGCGCGGAGCGCGTTATCGTATCACAGATCATCCGTTCCCCCGGTATGTACTATGCGGATGCCATTGACAAAACAGGTAAGGAGACCTACAGCGCAACCATTATTCCTTACAGAGGCGCATGGTTGGAATATGAGGTGGACGCTGGCGGCGTAATGTATGTCCGAATTGATAAAACACGTAAGCTGCCTCTGACAATGTTTATCCGGGCACTGGGCTTTAACGCGAGAGAAGAGATCTACGAGCTGTTTGGCGATGAGGAGCTGCTGAGCGCTACCTTTGATAAGGACGAAAGCGAGATGCTGGCGCTTCATAATAACTCTACTCCCGAGATCGAGGCATTGAAGGAGATCTACAAAAAGCTCCGTCCCGGCGAGCCCGCTTTGGTAGAGCCGGCACAGGCATTGCTGAGAAACTATTTCTTTGACGCCAAGAGATATGACATCGCTAATGTAGGACGTTATAAATTTGATAAGAAGCTGGCATTGCACGCGAGAATTTGCGGACATGTGCTTGCGGAGGATGCGGTCAGCGTTCTTACCGGAGAGGTGCTCTTTGAAAAGGGAACACTGCTGGATAGAGAAAAGGCACACCTGATTGAGGATAACGGAATCAATTCGGTTATGGTCGAGTTGGATAACGGACAGACCATTAAGGTGTTCTCCAACAATACAATTCGCCCTGAGTGTGTCCTCGGATATGATCTGAAGGATTGCGCGATCAATGAAAAGGTAAAGCTGCCT
Source organism: Eubacteriales bacterium (assembly GCA_045537595.1). GTDB lineage: Bacteria > Bacillota > Clostridia > Oscillospirales > CAG-272 > HGM12713. Next base: position 23,744 of record JAZSPS010000058.1, on the reverse strand, counting down.
GTCCTTCTTGAAATCATGGAGCAATGCGGACAGGATGAAGAGGCAGTCAAAGCCATGGCAAAGGAAAGAATTGCCGAGCTTTGTCCCAAATACATCACTAAGGACGATATTTTCGCGTCTATTAACTATTTGTTGAATTTGATCCACGGTGTGGGCAAGGTGGATGATATCGACCACTTGGGCAACCGCCGTATCCGTTCGGTGGGTGAGCAGCTTCAGAATCAGCTCCGTATTGGCTTTACCAGAATGGATAAGATCATCAAAGAGCGTATGACGATTCAGGATAATGAAAAGCTGACCCCCGGCGCTCTTATCAATATCAAGCCTGTAACCACGGTTATCCGTGAGTTCTTCGGCTCCTCTCAGCTTTCTCAGTTCATGGACCAGAATAACCCCTTGGCTGAGCTGACACATAAGAGACGTTTGTCGGCACTGGGCCCCGGCGGTCTGTCCCGTGAGAGAGCCTCCTTCGATGTCCGTGACGTACACTATACGCACTATGGACGTATGTGTCCCATCGAGACCCCCGAGGGTCCTAACATCGGTCTGATCTCTTATCTGACCACCTACGCGAAGATCAATGACTACGGCTTCATCGAAGCACCCTACCGTAAGATCGACAAAGCGACAGGAACGGTGACCGATGAGGTTGAGTATATGACAGCGGATAAGGAAGATAATTTTGTTATCGTTCCCGCAAACGAGCCCTTGGATGAGAACGGACACTTTATTCATGAAAGAGTCACTGCCCGCGATAAGGGAGAATTTGTGGAGAAGACCATTTACGAAGTCGATTATATGGACGTTTCTCCCAAGATGGTGGTGTCGGTAGCTACGGCGATGATCCCCTTCCTTGAGAACGACGATAACTCCCGTGCGCTTATGGGATCCAACATGCAGAAGCAGGCAGTGCCGCTGATGGTGACCGACAGTCCTATCGTCGGAACCGGTATGGAGTATAAGGCAGCGGTTGACTCAGGTGTTGTGATCGTGGCGAAGAACGACGGACGTGTTGATCGCGTGGACGCCACCAAGATCGTTGTTTTGTGCGATGACGGTCATAAGGACGTATATGAGCTGATCAAGTTCAAGAAGACCAACCAGGGAACCTGCTTCAATCAGCGCCCTGTTGTTAAGCGCGGCGATACGGTTATAAAGGGACAGGTCATCGCGGACGGTCCCGCAACCAGCAACGGTGAGATCTCCTTGGGTAAGAACGCCCTGATCGGATTTATGACATGGGAAGGCTATAACTACGAGGACGCTGTCCTTTTGAATGAGCGTCTTGTAAGAGAAGATGTGTATACCTCTCTTCATATTGAGGAATATACGCATGAGGCAAGAGATACAAAGCTTGGACCGGAGGAGATCACTCGCGAGATTCCCAACGTGGGTGAGGATGCTCTGAAGGATCTGAATACAGAAGGTATCGTTAAGAAGGGAACCGAGGTCAGAGCGGGCGATATTCTGGTCGGAAAGATCACGCCGAAGGGAGAGACCGAGCTTACCGCCGAGGAAAGATTGCTTCGCGCGATCTTTGGCGAGAAGGCAAGAGAAGTAAGAGATACCTCTCTGAGATTGCCTCACGGTGAATCGGGTATCGTTGTAGACGTTAAGGTGTTCTCTCATGAGCACAATGACGATATTCCCACAGGCGTAAATAAGGTAGTTCGTGTTTATATCGCGCAGAAGAGAAAGATCTCTGTGGGAGATAAAATGGCGGGACGTCACGGAAACAAGGGTGTCGTATCAAGAATTATGCCTCCCGAGGATATGCCCTTCTTGGCAGACGGAACCCCCCTTGATATCGTGCTGAATCCTCTGGGCGTGCCTTCCCGTATGAATATCGGACAGGTACTTGAGGTTCACTTGGGAATCGCGGCGAGAAAGCTTGGCTGGAAGATCATGACTCCCGTATTTGACGGAGCAAATGAGAAGGAAATCGTTGAGTGCTTACGTATGGCGGGCAATTGCAGAAAGATCCTGCCGGGTGAAAATGTGGACGGCAAGGAGCTCTTCCTTGAGACCGAGGACGAAAACGGAACGAAGGATCTGGTTCGTGTCACTCCTGAGCAACGCAAGGATTCTGAGGAGATGGCACGGCTGTACGAGACCGGAAGAGTTCGCGTGATCGACGGAAAGACCATCCTTTATGACGGACGTACAGGCGAGCCCTTTGATAACCCCGTTACGGTGGGAATCATGTATTATCTTAAGCTTCACCATTTGGTTGATGATAAGATCCACGCCCGTTCCAACGGACCGTACTCTCTGGTAACGCAGCAGCCTCTCGGCGGTAAGGCGCAGTTTGGCGGACAGCGTTTTGGAGAAATGGAGGTATGGGCGTTGGAGGCATACGGTGCCGCGTATACCTTGCAGGAGATCTTGACGGTTAAGTCCGACGATATTAACGGTCGCCGCAGAGCATATGAAGCGATTATTAAAGGACAGAACATTCCTACGCCCGGCGTGCCCGAATCCTTTAAGGTGCTTGTAAAAGAGCTTCAGTCCTTGGCACTGAATGTTCGCGTGCTGGATAAGGATGGCGAGGAAATTCAGCTTTCAACTCTATGCAACGATGAAGAGGTCACTCCGTACACCAACAGAGCTGAAGAGGCGTTGTTGGATGATGTACTGGATAATTCCGTGGAAACCGATGAATTTGAAGATTCCTTCCTGATCGATGACGCCGAGGACGGAGAAGAGAGCTACGGCGGCGAAGATGGCGATGATCTGGAAGATCTATTCGGAGATTTTGTCGATAACGATGATGAAGATAATATGCAATAAGTGAAGGAGAACAGCTGTGGCACACAATGAATTTGATTCTATAAAAATAGGTCTTGCATCTCCGGATATGATCAGAGAATGGTCTTACGGCGAGGTAACAAAGCCGGAAACCATTAACTACCGAACCTTGAAGGCGGAGATCGGCGGCTTGTTCTGCGAGCGGATCTTTGGACCGACTAAGGACGGCGCATGTATGTGCGGAAAATATAAAAATTCTCATAACAGAGAGCCTCATAAGTGCGAGAAGTGCGGTGTTGACGTAACAACCAAGAAGGTACGCCGTGAGAGAATGGGACATATCGAGCTGGCAGCTCCCGTGTCGCACATTTGGTATTTTAAGGCGATCCCTTCCAGAATGGCATTGGTATTGGACATTTCGCCCAAATATTTGGAGCAGGTGCTGTACTTTGCCGATCATATCGTTTTGGATTCCGGCTCCACTCCTTTGGAAAAGGGAACCGTCCTGAACGAAAAGCAGTATCAGGAAAACCGAGAGCTTTACGGAAATGATTTCCGTGTCGGTATGGGTGCGGAGGCGATCAAAGAGCTTTTGGCACAGATCGATATCGAGCAGCTTTCCGCTCAGCTCAAAAACGAGCTTCTGACCGCCTCCGGACAGAAGAAAACACGAATCATTAAGCGTCTGGAAGTGGTAGAGGCGTTCAGAAAATCAGGAAATTCTCTGGAATGGATGATTTTGGATGTAATTCCCGTGATTCCTCCGGATATCCGTCCCATGGTACAGCTGGACGGCGGACGCTTTGCTTCCTCTGACTTGAACGAGCTTTACAGACGTGTTATCAGCAGAAATAACCGACTGAAAAAGATCATCGAGATCCATGCTCCCGAAATCGTGATCCGTAACGAGAAGCGTATGCTTCAGGAAGCGGTTGACTCCCTCATCGACAACGGAAGAAGAGGCAAACCTGTAACAGGTCCCTCAAACCGTCCCCTCAAATCTCTTTCCGAGATGCTCAGAGGTAAGCAGGGACGCTTCCGTCAGAATCTGTTGGGTAAGCGTGTTGACTATTCGGGACGTTCGGTTATCGTTGTAGGTCCTTCCCTTAAGATCTATCAGTGCGGACTTCCCAAGGAAATGGCACTGGAGCTCTTTAAGCCCTTCGTTGTTAAGAGATTGGAGGAGATGCAAAGAGTTCCCGGCGTAAAGGACGCGTTGAAGAAGATCGAGAAGGCACACGAAAATCCCTGTGTTTGGGACGCGTTGGAAAATGTAATAAAGGAGCATCCTGTTCTTTTGAACCGTGCGCCTACCCTTCACAGACTTTCTATTCAGGCATTTGAACCGGTATTGGTTGAGGGAAGAGCCATCAAGCTGCATCCTCTGGTATGTACCGCGTTTAACGCGGACTTTGACGGTGACCAGATGCCCGTACACGTTCCCCTTTCCGCTGAGGCACAGGCAGAGGCAAGATTCCTTATGCTTTCCGCCAATAACCTGTTGAAGCCTATGGACGGCCGCGCTGTGGCGGTTCCTTCACAGGATATGATCCTCGGTTCCTATTATCTGACAATGGATAAGGCAGGAGAGCCGGGCGAGGGAAGAGCGTTCCGTGACTTTAATGAAGCCATGATGGCATATACCAACGGCGCTTTGGGCTTGCACGCGCCGATCAAGATCCGCGTAACCAAGGAAATCAACGGAGAAAAGAAGACAAAGCTGATCAACGCTACCTTGGGACGGCTGATCTTCAACGCGCCGATTCCTCAAGACTTGGGCATGATTACCCGTAAGACCGAGGACGACCTCTTTGAGCTGGAGATCCAGAAGGTAGTCAAGAAGAAGGAGCTCGGTCAGATGATCGACCTGTGTATCAAGAAGCACGGTTCGGCTGTCTGCGCGGAAATGCTTGATAACATTAAGGAAATGGGATATAAGTATTCCACCAAGGCATCCTTCTCCATTTCTGTGTACGACATGACGATTCCCGCTGAAAAGAAGGAATATATTGCTGCCGCGCAGAAAAAGGTGGATGCGATCAATCAAAGCTATATGGATGGCTTGCTGACCAATGATGAGCGTTATAATAACGTAATCAAGATTTGGGGACAGACAACCAATGAGGTTACCGACGCTTTGCAAAAGGGCTTTGACGCGTATAACCCGATTAAGATCATGTCCGATTCGGGTGCCCGTGGATCCATTGCCCAGATGAGACAGCTTGCCGGTATGCGCGGACTGATGTTCGCGACCAACGGTAAAACCATCGAGCTGCCCATTAAATCCAACTTCCGTGAAGGCTTGAATATTCTTGAGTACTTTATGGGAGCAAAGGGATCTCGTAAATCCTTGTCCGATACGGCGCTTCGTACAGCCGACTCGGGATATTTGACCCGCCGTCTGGTTGACGTATCGCAGCACGTGATCGTGCGTGAAGAGAAGTGCGATACCGTAAAGGGCGCATGGATCGAGCAGGTTATGGACGAAAAGAACGGAACCGTTCTGGAGCCCCTGCAGGATAGAATCACGGGAAGATACACCATCGGTGCTGTACAGGATCCCAAGACAGGAGAGATCATTGTCGGGGACGATGAAATGATTACCGACGAGCAGGCGGACGCAATCGTAAAGGCAGGCATTGAAAGAGTTTATATCAGAACGGTTATTCAGTGTCACGCGAGACACGGTATCTGCGCTCATTGCTACGGTGCGGACTTGGCATCGGGCAAACCCGTTAAGGTTGGCGAGGCGGTAGGTATTATCGCGGCTCAGTCCATCGGAGAGCCCGGTACTCAGCTTACCATGCGTACCTTCCACTCGGGCGGTGTCGCAGGCTCCGATATTACACAGGGTCTTCCCAGAGTTGAAGAGCTCTTTGAGGCGAGAACACCCAAAAAGACGGCAGTTCTGGCAGAAACTGACGGTGTTATTCAGGAGATCATGGCGGGAGATACACCCAGCACATACGTGGTGGATGTCCGCTCCTCCGAAAACGATATGCTGGTACGCCATCAGATCCCGTTTGGTAAGAGAGTGATGGTTGCCGAGGGCGATACGGTCCATAAGGGCGACGCGTTGACCGACGGAAGCAAGGCACCTGCTGATATTATGCGTATCTTTGATAATCCCGATGATCCGAATAACCACGATTATCTTGATAAGGTTTACGAATATATCATTAAGGAAATTCAGAAGGTATACCGTTCTCAGTCCTGTAACGTTAACGATAAGCACATTGAGATCATTGCCCGCCAGATGACAAGACAGATCCGTGTTTCCAATAACGGAGATACCGATTTGTTGGTGGATTCGCTGGTTGACATGAGTGAGTTTGAGGAAGAGAACAACAGAATTCAGGCGAGAATCGATGCGGGAGAAACCGACCTTAGATTGGCAGAAGGAAAGCCTGTTCTGTTGGGTATCACCAAGGCATCTCTGCAAACCGATTCCTTCCTGTCGGCGGCTTCCTTCCAGGAGACCACAAAGGTTCTGACCGATGCGGCAATCAAGGGCAAGGTAGACAAACTGCTGGGACTGAAGGAAAATGTTATTATCGGTAAGCTGATTCCCGCAGGAACCGGTATGCACTGCTACCACAATGTTGATATTGTAAAAACCGAAGGCGCCGAGGCTGTTGAAGCAACAGAGGAATCGGCGGCAGTATAACCCCAAAAAATAATATAAGGTCTAAGAAAAAATATAGGTCGGAGCAAATACCGCGCGCGGTATTTGCTCCGACCTGTTTTGCTTGTGAATCAAAAAACTAATATTGCAAGGATAGTTTTCTTAAATGCTGTAGATTTTATCGGGAGTTGCCTCCGGCATAGAGGAGAAACCGTTAAAACCAAACCGACCGCCGCTGTTCAGGGCAGACTCAATACGAAGCAAACGGTTGTATTTGGCAACTCGCTCGCTGCGGCAGGGGGCACCTGTTTTGATAAAGGGAGAATTCATTGCCACAGCGATATCGGCAATGGTGGTATCCTCAGTCTCCCCCGAACGGTGCGACAAAATAAAACGGTACCCCGCATCCTTGGCAAGATGAATCACATCCAACGTTTCGCTAAGCGTTCCAATCTGATTGGGCTTAATTAAAATAGAATTTGCGGCTTTTTGCTCAATTCCCATGCGGAGGCGCTGGGAATTGGTCACGAAGAAGTCATCCCCGACCAGCATGATTTTTTTGCCAAGCCTTTCGGTCAATTCCTTCCAGCCCTCCATGTCACGCTGATCCAGGCCGTCCTCGATCGACATGATCATCGGATACCTTTCGCACAGCTTTACCCAGTAGTCGATCATCTCACGGCGGCTATATCTCTTTTGACGCTTCGGCATCATATAAGCTCCGTCATTATACCATTCGGAGGCAGCAGCATCCAATGCGATCTTAACCTCGCCGGTGCTGTATCCTGCTGCTTCAATCGCCTCACAGATCAGCTCGATCGCCTGTTCATCATTTTCCAAATTGGGCGCGAAGCCCCCTTCATCTCCTACTGTGGTGGTAAATAATTTCTCCTTTAAAATACGTCCTAAGGCATGGTAGATTTCGCTTCCAACACGAAGCGCGTCCGAAAAACGGGTCATGCCAATGGGAACGATCATAAATTCCTGAATCTCCACATTGTTGGAGGCATGCGCGCCGCCGTTTAAAATGTTCATCATAGGAACAGGGAGACGGTATGCGTCCACGCCGCCAAGATAACGGAAAAGAGGGGTGTGATACCAGTTCGCCGCCGCGCGGGCGCATGCCAGAGAGACCGCAAGAATCGCGTTTGCCCCCAGCTTGGACTTGTTTTCGGTCCCGTCCAGACGAAGCAAAAGCTTGTCAAGCTCGGATTGCTCCGCCGCGCTGATTCCGGAGATCGCGGGGGATATGGTGCGGCAAACGGAGCAAACCGCATCGGTCACACCCTTACCGCCGTATCTCTTCGGGTCGCCATCCCTTTTTTCGTGAGCTTCGTAAATGCCCGTGGAAGCCCCCGAGGGAACGCTTGCCACACCTACGGTTCCGTCCGTCAGGAATACAGAGGCTTCCAGGGTAGGATTCCCTCTTGAATCTAAAATTTCTCTGGCACAACATTTGATAATTTGCGGTTTATTCATCATGTAGATCCTTTCTTATCTTTTTTGATATGGTTTCCGTAGGTTATTATTTGCAAAAGCCAAGAAGAATATGCCATACAAAAAAAGAAATGTCAGAAAAAGAAAAAAAGCCATATACTAAAGGTGAAAAATAAAAAAGGAATCGAGGAGAAGCTATGATAATTTACACAGTCCGAAACGGAGACAGCCTGTACAGTATCGCGAGACGGTACGGCACCAGTGCGGAAACTATCGCTCGGGATAATGAGCTGAGGGATCCGAGCGCCCTTGTGGTAGGGCAGACCTTGGTCATTTTACAGCCAAGAACGGTATACACCGTCAGGGAGGGGGAAAACCTCTATCAGGTGGCACAGCAGTTTGGGGTGACCATAGGGGATTTGTGGCGAAATAATCCTTTTCTTGGAGGAAGAACACAGCTGCAAGCAGGAGAGATTTTGACGATCGTGCCTGAGGAGCCTCAATACGCAAGGGAGGTAACGGTGAATACTTACGTATATCCCAGCGTAGATCGGGATGTCTTGAGAAAGACCCTGCCATTTCTTACCTATCTTACTCTGTTCGCCTACAGCGTAGAGGAGGACGGAGAATTGGTGGAAATTGAGGATGAGGAGCTGATCGAATTGGCACGGCAATATGGGGTTGCTCCCATTATGCTCGTGGCATCCTTGGATGAGGACGGAAGATTTTCCAATGAGCTTTCATCCGCCATTCTCAATGATATAGAAGCGCAAAATACTCTGATAGAGGAAATTGCCGCCACACTTTCAGAGAAGCGATATCGTGGGGTGGAGATTGATTTTGAATACGTTTCGGGAGAAAATTCCCAAGCATATGTCAATTTTATTCGGAATCTGCAAGCACGCCTTTCTCCCAATGGATACGAAACCTTTGTTTCGCTGGCACCAAAAACCTCCGCGGAGCAAAGAGGTCTTTTATATGAGGGACATGATTATGCCGCCATGGGCGAGGCAGCGGATAAAACCTTTTTGATGACCTATGAATGGGGTTATACATACGGACCGCCTATGGCGGTGTCCCCTTTGAATAGGGTCACGGAGGTAATTGATTATGCTACCGATGTTATACCGCCTGAGAAGATCATCATGGGTGTACCCAATTACGGTTATGATTGGAAGCTGCCCTTTGTAATGGGCGAAAGTCGGGCGTATTCCTTGGGAAATGTGGAAGCAGTGGAGAGAGCGGCAGAGAGAAGGGCAAGAATCGAGTATGATGAAATTGCGGAAGCTCCCTTTTATCGATATTTCAGCTCAGAAAATGGGGAAACGGCTGAGCATATCGTATGGTTTGAGAACGCCAACAGTATTCGCGCTATGCTGCAGCTGGTTGAAAATTATGGATTGGACGGCATTGGGATTTGGAATGGAATGAAGTATTTTCCACAGCTTTGGCAAGTGCTGAACCATACCTTCCGTATAAGAAAAATTTTGGGTTAAAAAAATTATACAAAGACGATGAATCTTTGTCGGGGGTCGCACAGGTGAGGTGACAAAAAGGAGAGGGAGCGCCGTAATCTCCCTCTCCCTTTGTTGTATCACGAAAACTCCGCCATTACGGGGGAATATTTGTTTTTTAGAGATGATTTACGTAATAGCCAATGGAAAAAATAATTGAAAATTGGGTAAAAATACATAATTTGAGAAAAAACTGTGGTAAAAACTGTGAGAAGTGAAAACTTTCAAGAATATTATTGAAAAAAGACGGTTTACATATTGACTTTTTATCTTGAATATGTTATAATTTTAACAAATATTGCAATTTAAAGGCGGAACAAAAAATTGCAGAGAAAAATAAATTATTAAATTAAAGGAAACGGAAAGGAAAAGTTCTGTATGAACAAAATTTCTATCATTGGAACAGGAAGTGTTGGTTCTACGATCGCCTATACCTTGACTGTCATGGGAATCGCGTCTGAAATCGTTATGATCGATATTAACAATGAAAAGGCACGTGGCGAGGCATTGGACATTCGGCAGGGAACACCTTTTTGCGGCGCATGTTCGGTTTACGCCGGCGATTACTGTAACGCGGCAGGCTCACAAATCGTTATTTTGACCTCCGGTATCGCGAGAAAAGCCGGTCAGACCAGACTTGAGCTGGCACAGACCAATGTCGATATTACCAAAACAATTATTCCCGAGATTACAAAATACGCGCCGGATGCTACCTATATCATTGTAAGTAATCCTGTTGATATTTTGACGTATACCTTCCATAAGTTTTCTGATCTGCCCGAAAACCGTATTATCGGATCGGGAACCATTTTGGATACCGCACGTCTGCGCGCAAGATTGTCAGAGTATTATAATATCAGCCAAACCAATGTGCATGCCTATATTTTCGGCGAACACGGTGATTCCTCTTTTGTTCCGTGGTCAATTGCCAATATCTCCAATATTCCGATTCTTGAGTGTGATCACGCCATCTTAAACCGCGGCGTTGATACCGCTCCGTTGGATTTGGAGGAAATCGAAAAATACGTCAGAAAATCCGGTGCGAGAGTTATCGCGCGTAAGGGGGCTACTTATTACGCGGTATCTGTTTCCGTATGCCATATTTGCAAATGCCTTTTGGGCGGACTGGATACAACAATGACCATCTCGTCTATGATGCACGGGGAATACGGTATTAAGGACGTGTGCCTGAGTACATTGAATTTGGTTGGACGTGACGGAATTCGCGGCAAGGTAAATGTGCCTCTGTCCGATGAAGAGATCGTAAAGCTTCGCAACAGCGCGGATGTTTTGAAGTCGGTTATCAAAAGCCTGAATATTTAATTACGGTTTTGTTGTACTTTGCAGGTTTTGCTTTAACTTTATATTAATGAGAGGTTTATTTAGAAATGGAATATCGTATTGAGCATGATTCAATGGGAGAAATGAAGGTGCCTGCCGACCGTTTGTGGGCGGCGCAGACACAGAGAAGTCATGAAAATTTTAAGATCGGTATGGATATCGAGACTATGCCGAGAGAAATTACGCACGCGTTTGGGATACTCAAAAAAGCGGCTGCACTTGCTAACGCGGAGCTGAAGCCCGAAAAAATGACCGCTGAGAAGCTTGCGGCTATTTCCGCAGCGTGTGACGAGGTGATCTCGGGTGAGCTGAACAGCCATTTTCCTCTTGTCGTATGGCAAACGGGATCGGGCACGCAGTCGAATATGAATGCCAATGAGGTCATCGCCAACAGAGCCAATCAAATCGCCTCTGCAAGGCTGTGCCATCCCAATGATGATATCAATATGAGTCAGTCCTCTAATGATACATTTCCCACCGCGATGCATATTTCCGCGGTGATCGCTATTGAGGATAAGCTGATTCCCGCAATTGAGCTGTTGATCGCAACCTTCAAGAGATTGGAAAAGGAAAATGAGGGAATCGTGAAGTCGGGACGCACCCATCTTCAAGATGCAACTCCCATCAAATTCAGTCAGGAGATCAGCGGTTGGCGCTCCAGCTTGGAGAGAGATGTAGAGCTTTTGAAGCTGGCATTGAAGCCCCTTCATGAGTTGGCGTTGGGCGGAACCGCGGTAGGTACGGGATTGAATGCTCCGGCGGGATTTTCTGAGCTGGTCGCGAAAAAGGTTGCGGAGCTGACAGGAAAGAATTTTGTTACCGCTGAAAATAAATTCCATGCTCTTACCTCTAAGGATGAGATGGTGTTTGCCCATGGAGCGATCAAAGCTGCCGCTTGCGATATGATGAAGATCGCCAATGATATTCGTTGGCTGGCATCAGGTCCCCGTGACGGCTTAGGCGAGATCCGTATTCCCGAGAATGAGCCGGGCTCATCCATTATGCCGGGAAAGGTCAACCCCACACAGTGTGAGGCGGTTACCATGGTTGCCGTACAGGTCATGGGCAATGATGTGGCGGTTACAATGGCGGCATCGCAGGGCAATTTCGAATTGAACGTGTTTATGCCCGTGGCGGCATATAACTTCCTGCAGTCCGCGCGGTTGTTGGCGGAGGCAATCGTTTCCTTTAATGACAATTGCGCTGTGGGAATTGTTGCGGATAAGGAAAAGATGCACCACAATCTTCACAATTCCTTGATGCTTGTAACGGCATTGAATCCCTATATTGGCTATGAAAATGCGGCTAAGACTGCCAAAAAGGCATATAAGGATAATATTTCCCTAAAAGAAGCCTGTGTGGCTCTCGGCTTCTTGACCGCGGAAAAATTTGACGAGGTTTTCCATCCTGAGCAGATGGTTTGATCTCAAATGGTATTGGAGGTAAAAAATGAAAGTCAGCTATTTTCCCGGATGCACCCTCCGTACAAAGGCGAAAGATCTTGATTTTTACGCTCGTAAATGCGCTGAGATTCTTGGCGTTGAGCTTTGTGAAATCGAAAATTGGCAGTGCTGCGGCGGCGTTTTTGTTACCGCAAATGACGAGATCGCGTCAAAGCTGTCCTCTGTGCGCGCCTTACGGGCGGCAAGAGATTTAAATCAGCCGTTGGTTACAGTGTGTTCGGCTTGTCATAATGTGATAAAACAAACCAATTACGCAATGCGCAATGACACAAGCTTTGCTGAAAAGGCAAACCGTTATTTGGCGCAGGATAAGGACGCGGCAGCGGACTATTGCGGTGAGACCGAGGTGCTTCATTATTTGGAATTGCTCCGTGATACCGTGGGATTTGATAAGATAAAGCAAGCGGTCAAGCAACCGTTGACAGGACAAAAAATTGCCGCTTATTACGGTTGTTTATTGCTTCGCCCCGGTAAGGTGATGGGATTTGACGATGTGGAAAATCCTCGGATCATGGAGGATTTTATCCGAGCTTTGGGCGCGGAGCCTGTGATCTATCCTGCCAGAAATGAGTGCTGCGGCGGATATATCGCCCTGGAGGATGCCGCATCCGCGAAAAAGAGAAGCAACGCGGTTTCGCGCAGCGCGGCGGCACACGGCGCGCAGATGATCGTTACCGCATGTCCTCTTTGCAAATATAATCTTGAGAAAAACGGAAGTGAGCTGCCGGTGGTGTACCTTACCGAATTGCTGGCAACGGCACTTGGTGTAAAGGAGGATACAAATGCACAATAAGACCGAACGTTGCAAGGAGCAGATCCTGCGTATGAGCGGAGTGAATCCTCTGAAATGCATGCGTTGTGGAAAATGTACCGCAACCTGTCCCTCCTACGATGAGATGGAATACCATCCTCACCAGTTTGTTTATATGGTGGAAACAGGGAACATTGATCCCTTGATGAAATCAGATTCGATCTATAAATGCTTGACTTGCTTTGCTTGTGTGGATCGGTGTCCTCGGGACGTGGAGCCCGCGAAGCTGATCGAAGCGTTGCGTTTGACGGTAATTCGAGAAAAAGGCGCAAACCGTCTTACCGCCGATGATATTCCTTCCCGATTGGATGAGGAAATGCCTCAGCAGGCAATTGTCAGCGCCATGAGAAAATATACGAAATAAGAAAGGAGAAGCAAAGCCATGCAAAGAATAGGTGTGTTTGTTTGCCATTGCGGCACCAATATTGCCGGAACGGTAGACGTAAAAGCGGTAGCGCAGGCGCTACAGCATGAACCGGGTGTTGTTATCTCCACGGAATATCAATATATGTGTTCTCAGGCAGGACAGGATCTGATCAAAGAGGCTATTGCCGAGCATAAGCTGACGGGGATCGTTGTTTGCTCCTGCTCGCCCCGTATGCATGAGACAACCTTCCGTAAAACCGCCGCGGCGGCGGGATTGAATCCGTATATGGTGGAAATCGCCAATATCCGAGAGCAATGCTCGTGGGTACATAAGGATATTCCTACAGGAACCGAAAAAGCCATTATTCTCGGAAAAGCGGCGGTTGCCAAGGTTAATCTGAACGCGCCTCTGACACCGGGTGAGAGCCCTGTTACCAAGCGCGCGCTTGTTATTGGCGGAGGCATTGCCGGAATTCAGACGGCACTTGATATTGCTGACGCGGGATTTCCCGTTGATATTGTCGAGACCAAGCCTACCATCGGAGGAAAGATGGCTCAGCTTGACAAGACCTTTCCCACTCTTGACTGTGCCGCGTGTATTCTGACACCTAAAATGGTGGATGTGGCGCAAAATGAAAATATCCGCATTTTTTCCTACAGCGAGGTAACGGAGGTCGGCGGCTTTGTGGGTAACTTTGATGTAACCATTAAACGCCGTGCCCGCTATGTTAAAGAGGACGTATGTACGGGTTGTGGCTTATGTACGGAAAAATGTCCTCAGAAGAAAGTACCTAACGAATTCAACATGGGCATGGATAACCGCCGTGCCATCTATATTCCTTTTGCTCAGGCAGTGCCGAAGGTAGCAACCATCGATCCCGATTACTGTACCATGCTTAAGAGCGGAAAGTGCGGTGTTTGTTCTAAGGTTTGCACGGTTGGCGCCATTGATTATAAGGCAAAGGACGAATATATTACCGAAAAGTACGGCGCCATTGTTGTAGCAACAGGATTTAACCCCATTTCCATGGAGAAATTTGATGAGTTCGCGTACTCCCAGTCTAAGGATGTAATTACCTCCTTGGAGCTGGAGCGTCTGATGAACGCGGCAGGTCCCACAGGCGGAACCCTGCTTCGTCCTTCCGACGGAGAGCATCCTCATACCATTGTTTTTGTACAGTGCGTAGGCTCCCGTTGCTCGGCTTGCGCGGAGAAGGGAAAGGAGTATTGCTCCAAGATCTGCTGTATGTATACGGCGAAGCATGCTATGCTGATCCGTGATAAATATCCGGATACCGATGTATATGTGTTCTATATCGATGTACGTACTCCGGGTAAGAACTTTGACGAGTTTTACCGCCGCGCGGTTGAGGAATACGGAGTTCATTATATTAAGGGCATGGTTGGAAAGGTGTCTCCCGAGGACGGTAAGCTGAAGGTTCAGGCATCGGATCTGCTCGACGGAAAGCAGCTGCATATTGACGCGGATCTGGTGGTTTTGGCTGCCGCTATCGAGCCCGATAAGTCGGCGCGTCCTTTGGCGACAATGCTGACCGCAAGTATGGATACCAATGACTTCTTTACCGAGGCGCATCCCAAGCTTCGTCCTGTGGAAAGCCCCACTGCCGGTGTATTCCTTTCCGGCGCGTGTCAGGGACCCAAGGATATTCCCGAGACGGTCTCGCAAGCGGGTGCCGCCGCGTCCAAGGTTATCGGACTGCTTTGTAAGGATAAGCTGACGGGTAACCCGTGTGTCGCTCATTCCGATGAGATGATGTGTAACGGATGCTCTACCTGTGAAAAGGTATGTCCTTACGGCGCGATCACCTATACAGATAAGGAATTCAGAATGCCCGACAGAACAACAAAGCTCCGTCGGATCGCTACGGTTAATGAGGCCGTATGCCAGGGTTGCGGCGCTTGTACCGTTGCTTGTATGTCCGGCGCGATGGATCTTAAGGGCTTTATGAACAAACAGATTATGGCGGAGGTAGATGCGATATGCAAGTAAAAGAATATAAACCCTTGATCGTTGCGTTCTGCTGTAACTGGTGCTCTTACGCAGGTGCTGATTTGGCGGGAAACAACCGACTGGCATATCCCGCCGATGTAAAGATCATTCGAGTGCCTTGCTCATGCCGTGTCAATCCCATGTTTATTCTCCGAGCGTTTCAGCGGGGAGCGGATGGCGTGATCATTTGCGGCTGCCATCCGGGCGACTGCCACTATACCTCGGGTAACTATTATACACGCCGCCGTATGGCATTGCTGTTCTCTATGTTGGACTATCTGGGAATTGAGAGAGCGCGTACCCGTTTGGAATGGGTATCGGCGGCGGAGGGAGCAAAGTTTGCCGCCACAATGAACGATTTCGCCGAGCAGGTAGCTGCCTTGGGTGAAAACAAGAGATTGGAGGATTTACGATGCAAGAAATAAAACGTGAAATTCTCATAGATAAAGCAATTTCTTTAATGGAAAGCGGAATGGTAGACCGTGTCCTTGGCTGGAAAAGCGGAGAATTCGGATACGATGTGACCCCCGCTGTATTCCGCTCCGCGGAGGAGCTGAAAGCGGACTTCATCTGGAATGATTTTTGCGGAGCGAATTTTTCAAAATATTTGATCAAGGAAACCGCGAAAAGCGATGCCAAGGTGTTAGTTTTCTTAAAGCCCTGTGATACATATAGCTTTAACCAGCTCTTGACCGAGCACCGTTTTGAGCGTAATAAGGTGTATGCGGTAGGTGTACCCTGTAACGGAATGGCGGATGTGGAGAGGATCAAAAAGAACGCGGACGGAATTGCCGCCATTCGTGAGGATGGGGACAAGATCTGTGTGGAAACCTTATATGACGGAGCTTTGACATTGGATCGTGAAACCGTCCTTAGTGAGAGATGTGTCAATTGTAAATCCAAAAAGCATGTGGCGTATGATGAGCTGTTAGGCGAGGATGGCGAGGTGCTGGCTTGCGGACGCTTTGATGAGGTGGAGAAAATAGAAAAAATGACACCGGACGAGCGTTTTACTTTTTGGAAAAATGAGCTTTCCCGTTGTATCCGATGCAATGCCTGCCGTGACATTTGTCCCGCATGCACCTGCGAAAAGTGTGTTTTCGACAATCCCAATTCAGGTGTTGAAAACAAAGCCGCTTCCAACTCCTTTGAGGAAAAAATGTTTCATATTATCCGCGCGTTCCATGTAGCGGGACGCTGTACCGACTGCGGAGAGTGCTCTCGGGTATGTCCTCAGCAGATTCCTCTGCATTTGCTGAACCGTAAATTTATTAAGGATATTGACGATTTTTACGGAGAATATCAGGCAGGGGCAGAGGTCGGAAACCGCGCGCCCATCGTTGACTATACCACTGAGGATCTTGAACCCTCGGACGCGGTGAAGAGAGGTGACGTAAATGCGTAAAATTTTATTGGATCGCTTAAATGAGCTCTTTGCCGGAATCTCTTCTTGCTATCGGCTTTACTTGCCCGTGGATACAGACAAGGGCGCAAAATATGAGCCATGGGAAGAGGGAAAGACACTTTCAAACGCATTGAATACTGTCAGAAGCGCAAAGGATTTCTTCTTTCCGCAGACCGAAAATCTGGTTGATTTTAAAATGGAAGGAAAAAGCATCGAGATCATAGACACCAGAAGCGAATGTGAGGATTTTGTAGTGTTCGGCGTTCGCGCGTGCGATGTGAAAAGCTTTGAAATCCTTGACCGTGTATTCCTTTCCGAGCCTGTAGATACCTATTACAAGAATCGACGGGAGCATGGTGTGATCGTTTCTATGGCGTGCACAAGACCGCAGGAGACCTGTTTTTGCGGAACCTTCGGCATTGACGCTTCCAGTCCCGAGGGGGACGTGGTTTGCCACAGGACCGAGACGGCTCTTTATCTGGATGCCAAAACCGAAAAGGGCGAGGCGCTGTTGGCAATGCTAAACAGCTTGACCGAGGATAGCGATACCGCCGAGGTGGATGCCCGGAAGAAATTGATCCGTGAGCGTATGAGCAAGCTTCCCTTAGCCGATCTGAAGGCGGATGCCTTCGGCGATGGCAAAACAAGCAAGTATTTTGATGCCCCCGAATGGGCAGAGCTTTCCGAAGCCTGTTTGGGATGCGGAACCTGCACCTTCGTTTGTCCTACCTGTCAATGCTATGATATTAAGGACTTTAATACGGGACATGAGATCAAGCGCTTCCGCTGTTGGGATTCCTGTATGTATTCCGATTTTACGAAAATGGCGCACGGAAATCCACGACTGAGCCAAAAGGAGCGGTTCCGTCAGCGATTTATGCATAAGCTGGTATATTATCCTACCAACAATGACGGATTGTTTTCCTGTGTGGGATGCGGACGTTGCTTGGCGAAATGCCCGATCAATATGAATATTGTAAAAGTAATGAAGAAGTTAGGAGACAGTGAAAATGGTTGATATGAAGGAATCTCTCATACCTGTTGTTGGTGTGGTAACCGATATTCGGATCGATACTCCCGATGTAAAGACCTTTCGCGTGGTTACTCCCGACGGAAAAAAAGCGTTTGAGCATAAGCCCGGACAGTGCGCGATGCTGTCAGTTCCCAGCGTGGGAGAGGCGATGTTTTCCATTACCTCTTCTCCTACCAACACCGAATTTATGGAGTTTTCTATAAAGAAATGCGGTTGTGTGACCGAATGGCTCCATGCGATGGAGGTGGGTCAGCAAATTACCATTCGCGGTCCGTACGGAAATGCCTTTCCCGTAGACACCGCCTTCGCGGGACATGATATGCTCTTTATCGCGGGCGGTATCGGTTTGGCACCTCTGCGTTCGGTGATCAATTATTGCCGTCATTACCGTGACCGCTACGGAAAGATCGACATTGTTTATGGCTCACGGAGTATGCAGGATCTGGTAGACTACCGTGAGATCATCGAGGAATGGTCGAAGGATGCGGGGGTGGATGTGTATTTGACCATCGACCGTGAGCAACCCGAGTGGGACGGACATGTGGGCTTTGTTCCCAACTATGTGAAGGAGCTGGGCTTCTCCACCGATAAGATCGCGGTTTTGTGCGGACCTCCCATTATGATCAAATTTACCTTGGCAGGACTGCAGGAAATCGGATTTGATAAAACGCAGGTTTATACAACAATGGAGCTTCGTATGAAATGCGGAATCGGAAAATGCGGAAGGTGCAACATTGGTTCTAAATATGTTTGCAAGGACGGACCCGTATTCCGTTGCGATGAAATCGACGAGCTTCCCGACGAATATTGATGGGTATTACCGAAAGGAGAATTTTGAACATGGAAAACATGGTAAATATTTACCTGTTTGGCAAACAATACAGTGTTCCCGAAAATTTGACGATTATGTGCGCAATGGAATACGCGGGCTATCAGCTGGTTCGGGGATGCGGATGCCGTAACGGCTTTTGCGGCGCGTGCGCGACGATCTATCGCATTAAGGGAGATCGGGAGTTGAAGACCTGCCTTGCTTGTCAGACAAAGGTGGAGGAGGGAATGTATATTGCTACGTTGCCTTTCTTTCCGCTGGTCAAACAGGTTTACGATATTGAAAAGATCGCACCTACCGAGCAGATCATGATGCAGCTTTATCCCGAGATCTATGCTTGCGTTGGATGTAATGCTTGTACAAAGAATTGCACACAATCCCTGAATGTAATGCAGTATATCGCTTACGCCCAGAGAGGTGAATTTGACAGGTGTGCCGAGGAATCCTTTGACTGCGTAATGTGCGGCGTTTGCTCCTCCCGCTGTCCCGCAGGAATTTCGCATCCTCAGGTGGCAATGCTTGCGCGCCGTCTGAACGGAAAATATCTGGCTCCCAAAACAGAGCATTTGGAAAACCGTGTCAGAGAGATCAAAGACGGCACCTTTACCGAGCTGATCGAGGCATTGATGGGTAAGCCTATCGAAGAAATGAAAGAACTCTATAACAACAGAGATATTGAAAAGTAAGGGGGCGCAATTTTATGTATTCTGTAGAATTTCAAGAATCGTTGAAGGCGGTTGAGGCCGCAAGAGACGCGAATATTGCGTATGAGCCTGCCCGCATGACGGCAAAGCAGAAGGAAGATCTGCTGGCGGCATATCATCCTGACTATAAAAAGAGTGAATTTAAAACCTTGACGATTGGTCCTAACAAAGGAGAAGAGGTACCTGTTGAGCTTTGTGAAATGTTGCAGGCACACAGCCGTCTTTCCAAGACCGAGGTGGATCTGACCAACGTTAAATATGATGTGGATGTCCTGATCATCGGCGGCGGCGGAGCCGGCGCTTCCGCAGCCATTGAGGCAGACAACGCGGGTGCGAAAGCAATGATCGTTACCAAGCTTCGCATCGGCGATGCCAATACCATGATGGCGGAAGGCGGTATCCAAGCGGCAGACAAGGAGAACGATTCCCCCGCCATTCACTTTGTAGACGCTTTTGGAGGCGGACATTTTGCCGCCAAGCGTGATCTGCTGGCTAAGCTGGTATGTGATGCGCCCGAAGCCATTGAATGGTTAAATGATCTGGGTGTGGAGTTTGATAAGGCGCCCGACGGAACCATGATCACAACACATGGAGGCGGAACCTCCCGTAAACGCATGCACGCGGCAAAGGACTATTCCGGCGCTGAGATCATGCGTACCTTGCGTGATGAGGTTTTGAACAGAAATATTCCTGTTGTTGACTTTACCTCGGCGATCGAGCTGATTTTGGATGATAACGGAAAAGCAGCCGGTGCTGTTTTGATGAATATGGAAACCAAGGAGCTGATGGTTGCTCGCGCGAAGACCGTGATCATCGCCACAGGCGGCGCGGGACGGATGCACTATCAGGGATTCCCCACCTCCAATCACTACGGCGCGACCGCTGACGGCTTGGTTTTGGGATACCGTGTTGGCGCAAAGCTTTTGTATGCCGATACTCTGCAATACCATCCTACCGGTGCGGCATATCCTCAGCAGATCTTTGGCGCTTTGGTAACCGAAAAGGTTCGTTCTCTTGGCGCTAAGCTGATCAACCGTGACGGTACTGTATTTATGCATCCGTTGGAGACAAGAGATGTGTCGGCGGCTTCCATTATCCGTGAATGCTCTGATCGTGACAACGGTGTGGATACAGGCAACGGAAAGGCGGTTTGGTTGGATACTCCCATGATTGAAAAGATCGGCGGAGAGGGAACCATTGAGCGGCGTATTCCCGCTATGATGCGTATGTTCGCGAGCTACGGAATCGATATCCGCAAGGAACCGATTCTTGTATATCCTACCTTGCATTATCAAAATGGCGGTTTGGATATTAATGTGGATGGAATGACTCCCAATGTGGAAAATCTCTTTGTAGCGGGAGAAGCGGTAGGAGGTATTCACGGAAGAAACCGTTTGATGGGCAACTCGCTTCTTGATATTATTGTATTTGGACGCAGCGCGGGTAAAAATGCGGCGGAAAAGAGTAAGAATGTGACCGTGGGCGAGCTAACATTGGCTCACGTAGAAAAATTTGAGAAGGAAATTGCCGAGGCAGGAATCGATACTGATGCCGTATCTCCCAAGCTTCTTCCCAATTACACAACGCAGAAGGATATTTAATTTGGAGGACAATGGGAAACAATGGATAAGACTCAAAATAAGAAGATGAGGTGGCTATGGATCGCCATTGCGGTAGTTTTGGTGGCGGCAATTGCGGTTTGGTGCGTGATCAACGCAATGGACGCAAAGGGTGTTTCAAGCACATTGAAGGTATCTAACGTAACAGCGCTTTTGGCGGGAATTTTCGTTATAGCTGCCTTGGGATATTTGCTTGGCAGTATTTCAATTAAGGGCGTATCGTTGGGTACCGCGGGAGTATTTTTGGTGGCGATCCTGTTTGGTTACCTTTTCACCCTTCCGGGCTTGGCGGATATTCCTGTGCTTAGCAGCTTCTTTATTAAGGATTCCTCCGCGGTCCTGAATACCTATTATTCCAAGATCATTCAAAATGTGGGACTTGTACTGTTTGTGGCATCTGTCGGTTTTATTGCCGGTCCTAATTTCTTTAAAAATTTGAAGAAAAACGCAAAATCCTTTGTTTTGCTTGGCGCCGTAATTATTCTTAGCGGTGCGGCGGCTGCCGTGGTATTTGCCCTGATCCCCGGTATTGGACCGGAATTTTCCGTAGGTGTTCTTTCGGGCGCTCTTACTACTACTCCCGGATTTTCAGCCGCTCTTGAGGCCGCTGAAAGCGTTGGACACGCGACAGATATTATTACGCTCGGTCATGCCATCGCTTATCCCTTCGGCGTTATCGGTGTGGTTCTGTTTGTTCAGCTGATGCCCAAATTTTTAAAGGCAGATATGCAAAAGGAAAGAGAACTGCTGAAGCTTAGCGCAACCGAGGAAAAGAAGGAAACAGGCAAGCTGTTTTGCTGTGATCCCTTTGGCTTGACACCTTTCGCTCTTGCCGTTATCTGCGGCTTGCTGTTAGGTTCTGTTAACATTCCCCTCAGTGCACAGGGCTATGCGGGACCGTGCTTCAGCTTGGGTACTACCGGCGGTACCTTGATCATGTGTCTGATTTTCGGACACTTCGGTCATTTCGGAAAGCTTTCGCTTCAGGTTCCTGAAGCTACAGCTAAGGTGTTCCGTGAATTCGGTTTGATGCTCTTCTTAATCGGCGCGGGCGTTAGCGGCGGTGTTTCACTGGTCAGCGAGATCAGTAAATCCGAGCTTGGAGCTATGATCGTTGTATACGGCTTGATCGGCGGCGCGTTGATGACCTTGGCTCCCATGATCATTGGATTCATTTTCGCAAAATTCGTGCTGAGACTGAGCTTGCTCAACAGTCTTGGATCGATTACCGGAGGTATGACCTCCACCCCTGCTCTGGGTACATTGATTAATACAGCGAAGACCGATGATGTGGCAGGCGCATACGCTTCCACCTATCCTATTGCGTTGGTTCTTATCGTATTGGCATCTCAGCTGATCATTACCTTGATGGCGTAAAACAATATAACAAAAACAGCGCAACCGTGAAAACACGGTTGCGCTGTTTTTCCTGTTATTCCATAGATTCAATATAATATAATTGATATTATTCGGGAAGAAAAGTGGTGAAATAAGCAGATAAATTATTTTTTTCGGCACGGTATTGGTCAGGGGAAAGCCAGTCGTCATCAACATAGGAAAGAGCTTTTGTGCTTTCATTATATCGAGAAACCGAGTGACAGTAAATGTCGTTTGCCGAATAGTATGTAATAGAATGGACAAGATAAGGGGTCAGCTTGCTGTCGATCCAACGAAATTCGGTGCAGGTCACAGCACGCTCAAAGGGAGCGTCGGGGGTGGAAGCGAGAGGAGTAAAGATATGCTCCTCGGAATAAATGGCGCCGTTTTCCTTTATGTGAAAATTCACAAGCTCTCCTTCGGATGCTTCTTGAAATCCGCCGGAAGCGATTCCCAAAAACAAAAGATATCGTTTGTCACTGTCTTCTTCTATATCAGACAGCAAAAGAAGATCTTGATATCCATCACTGTTAATATCGGCCGTTTTCGCGAAGCTGTCATTTCCTTGGTCGAGCTTCTCAAAGGTTTGTGCCTTGGCACGGAATTGAAGGGAAACTACGGTCTCTCCGTTCTCCGTGATTTTCACCTTGTTAACATCTCCAAAGGAACCGTATAAAGAAAAAGTAAGGGAATCGGCAGAAAACTCATGGTATTTTTTTATATTCAGCCGAACATCAAAAATGCCAAACAGTAAAACGGCAAGAGCGGCAGCGCAGATCAGAACGATCAGCGCAATATAAAGAATTTTTTTAAATTTCATAAAAAACCTTTCTATCGTTGGTGTGAAATTATTTGTATCGCTTTGCAATCATTTGCAATGAAAAGAGAGTTATTAATATTCCTGTGTCCCAAATAAGATCGGATTTCGTCACGAAGGGATTTTGTTTCGCCAAGTTGGGATTTAGTTAAAAAAAGCACACAATGTCATAAGACAACTGTGTGCTTTTTGGTGGGGGATGGTGGATTCGGACCACCGAAGTCAGTGACAACAGATTTACAGTCTGCCCCCTTTGGCCACTCGGGAAATCCCCCATATGGAGCTGGTGAACGGAGTCGAACCATCAACCTGCTGATTACAAATCAGCTGCTCTGCCATTGAGCCACACCAGCTTACTGTTTTCCAAACAAACAGTATTATAACAGATTTTTACCGTCTTGTCAAGCGTTCTTTCGAAAAAAACTACCCAAAGCCTTAAAATTACCCGTTTTAAAAAACGGTATCTGCGGCGTTTCTGCTTCAGAGCGTAAGATCATCCATGATCTCAATAAACCAGTTCGGAAGATCGCGGTCGCAATCCACCACCCGATTTTGCCAAATCAGCGCAATCTGCCGAAACCGCACGGTATTGTCAAACATCACCGCACGGTCACAAAGCGGAAGAACCTTTCGCAGATTTGGCA
>JAZSPS010000059.1:0-8058 GCA_045537595.1 Eubacteriales bacterium | reverse complement strand
ATCGACACCGCTCACGACAGGCTTGCATGCGTTTCATATCTGCAGCCAAAATCATGGATTGATAGCCGATACCCCATGGATAAAGTTTTTGAAAGGGAGCGCGAGGGGAAACTTTTTGAAAAAAGTTTCCCCTCGCATTCTTTTACTTATTCAGTTCCTCAAGTGCCATGGCGCACTTCTCATCGTTAGGTGCGGCACCGTGCCAGGAGGCCTGGTTCTCCATAAAGGAAACGCCCTTGCCCTTGACCGACTTCGCAATGATGACGGTGGGCTGACCCTTGGTTGCGCTTGCTTCGTTCAGCGCCTTGGCGATCTGATCAAAGTCGTGTCCGTCGATCGATACCACGTGGAAGCCGAACGCCTCAAACTTTTCCGCATAAGGCGTGGGGTTCATGACCTTGGTGATGTCGCCGTCGATCTGCAAGCCGTTCCAGTCAAAGATAGCGCAAAGGTTGTCCAGCTTGTAATGAGCGGCAAACATGGCTGCTTCCCAAATCTGACCTTCCTCACTCTCGCCGTCTCCGATAATGGAATACGTGCGGTAAGAACGGTTGTCCAATTTAGCGGCAAGAGCCATGCCGCAAGCGGATGAAAAACCAAGGCCCAAGGAGCCGGTGGACATGTCTACGCCGGGGGTGCCCTTCATATCGGGGTGACCCTGCAGGAAGGAATCTACCTGTCTGAGTTTTTTTAATTCATCACGGGAGAAATAGCCCTTTTCCGCCAAAGCGGCATACAGAGCGGGAGCGGTATGACCCTTGGAAAGTACCAAACGGTCGCGTTCACTCCAGTTAGGATCGGCAGGATTGATATTCATTTCCTCAAAATAGAGGTAAGTGATAATCTCTGCGATGGAGAGAGAACCGCCGGGGTGACCTGAGCTTGCCGCATGAACCTGTTCAAGAATATCCAAACGGATCTGGGCGGCGGTTTGTTTCAATTGGTTAAGTTTTTTTTGTTCCATGAAATAGACCATACCTTTCAAAATTTTATTTTCATATCTCTTAATATAAAATTATAAAGAACAATAATATTATACTCCGAAAATCATGCTTTGTCAACAGAA
Organism: Eubacteriales bacterium; assembly: GCA_045537595.1. GTDB lineage: Bacteria > Bacillota > Clostridia > Oscillospirales > CAG-272 > HGM12713. The sequence continues at coordinate 6,992 of JAZSPS010000059.1, read as the reverse complement.
GAAGAAATTTTTGGAGGTAAATACAAATTGTGCGCGAATGGAATAAGGGCTTGGTTAGATTTTCACAAAGCCAAGCTTTTTCTGAACTTTACCAAGGGTTCTGCGCGCATAGTAAGAAGCCTCCTCCGCACCCTTTTTCATCAGTGCCTCAAGAGATGACTTGTCAGAAAGAAGCTTTTTGAATTCCTCTTGAACAGGGGAGAGCGCGTCGGCACAGACCTCACCCACCGCCAATTTGAATTCTCCGTAGCCTTTGCCCTCAAATTCCTTTTCGATCTCCTCAAAGTTTTTTTCGGTAAAGCAGGAATAAATGGTCATTAGGTTGTTGATCCCGTCCTTGCCCTCCGCAAAACGCACACAGGTATCGGAATCGGTGACAGCACGCTTGAATTTTCGGATGATGGTGTCACGGTCGTCCAAAATGTAAACAACCGCATTTGCGTTTTCGTCCGATTTAGACATTTTTTTGGTGGGATCCGCCAAAGACATAATCTTCTTGCCGGATTGGGAAATGATAGGCTCGGGAACCGTAAAGGTGTTGGGATAGATCTGATTAAAGCGTTCCGCAATGTCACGGCAAAGCTCAACATGCTGCTTTTGGTCGATGCCTACGGGAACCACGTCGGTCTGATATAATAAAATATCCGCCGCCATTAAGGTAGGATAGGTAAAGAGACCCGCATTCACATTGTCCGCGTGCTTGGCGCTTTTGTCCTTAAACTGTGTCATGCGGGAAAGCTCGCCAAACATGGTAAAGCAGTTGAGAATCCATCCAAGCTCAGCATGCTCGTGAACATGGGATTGAACATACAAGGTATTTTTGTTGGGGTCCAGACCGCAAGCCATGTATAACGCTAAGGTTTCATAAGTGCGGCGGCGCAGCTCGGCAGGGTTTTGGCGAACCGTGATGGCGTGCTCGTCTACCACACAGTAAAAGCATTTGTATTTTTCGGAATAGAGAGAAAAGTTGCGGATCGCTCCCAGATAATTGCCGATGGTCAGATTTCCGCTGGGCTGAACACCTGAATAAGAAATGAGTTGATCGTTAAACATACGAAAATAACCTCCACGGTGATAAAATCATCAGAACATTTTTTTAATATCCATTATATCATACCATAGAAAAAGCAAAAAGTCAATTGACTTTTTCATGAAAATGTGGTATCATAAAAATAATTAAGACAGTAACGCGGCAAGGGAGGAAAATAATGATACGGCATGTAGTAATGTGGAAATTAAAGGAAAACGGAGAAGGAAAAACAAAACAGGAAAACATGGAATGGATCAAGGAGCATCTGTACGCGTTGATTCCCATAATTCCCGAGATCAAGCGAATGGAAATCGGCTTTGATATTACCGGAACGGATATGTCCATGGATCTGATGCTTCTTACAGAATTTGATAGCGTGGAGACAATGAAGCTCTATGCGGAGCATCCGGAGCACCTAAAGGTTTCCGCTTATGTTCGTAAGGTGATCGAAACAAGAGTTGTTCTTGATTGTGAAATATAACATAAAGACATTGCAGGGAGACAGAAGGAGGTAGAATATGATAAAGCTGGAAAGAACATCGGTAATGAATCTTGAAAACGCGATGCGCGGAGCAAGAAATCCCATGAACAGCTGGGAAAAGAGCGATAGCTACTATAATGAGCAGGGAGAGTATGTATACGGTCCCGAGGATCTCGCGTTCGGGCGGCGCCTTTGTGTGGCGGGAAGCGACCACCGTAAATTTATCCGCCAGATCTTTGTTTCCGTGGATATAACCGCTCCTCTTTATTGGTGGAAGGAGTTCGATACGTATAAGGTAGGAACGGTGGCGAATTCCTGCAGTACGATGCACAAGATCCATTCCAAGCCCTTTGAGCGCAATGATTTTTCCTATGACCGTCTGGATGAGGAAGGCATGAAAATGCTGGATCATTTAATTGTGTATCTGGAAGGGGAACGCCGGAAATTTTGCGGGGATAAGGAGAATCGTCAGCCGTGGCATAATATGATTCAACTGTTACCGTCCTCATATAATCAAATGAGAACCGTAACAATGAATTACGAAAACCTGATCAATATTTATTACGCGCGAAAAAGTCATAAGCTGGCGGAGTGGCATACCCTGTGTGATTGGATCAGATCCTTGCCTTATGCCGAGGAATTCATCATGATCAAAGGATAAGTCGATCAAAATGTAAATAAGGCAAAGGCAATTTGCACAATATCTACATAAAAAAACACAAAATATGTGGCAAAATGCAGAAAATAACCGAAAATACGGCATTTTATTTGGATAAGTCTTGACTGAATTCAATAAAAAATATATAATATTATTTATATTGCAGTACAATGAAATAAAGGCGAAATGCGCTTGGATCAAAGACTGTGAAGTTTCTTTAATTTTTTACGGAGGTTCATTAAAATGAACAGAGTTTACAATTTTTCGGCGGGTCCTTCCATGCTTCCTTTGGAAGTTCTTGAAAAAGCAGCGTCAGAGCTGGTTTGCTACGGTGAATCGGGAATGTCAGTTATGGAGATGTCCCATCGATCTCCGGATTATGAAGCAATTATCAACGATGCCGAGGCAATGCTTCGAAAGCTGATGAATATTCCTGACAATTATAAGGTTCTTTTCCTTCAGGGAGGAGCGTCCACACAGTTTGCGGCTGTTCCCATGAACCTGATCAAGAGAACAGGGAAGGCTGACTATGTTGTGTCCGGTCAGTTCTCGGGCAAGGCATATAAAGAAGCTCAAAAAATGGGATATGATGTTAAGTGCATCGCAACTACCAAAGACGATAACTTCGATCACGTTCCCTATATCACAAAGGATATGATCAGACCGGACGCGTCCTATGTTCATGTATGCTTTAACAATACCATTTACGGTACAAAATATTACTATATTCCCGAAACAGGAGATATTCCGTTGGTAGCGGATATGTCTTCCTGTATCATTTCTGAGCCGGTTGACGTAAGCAAGTTCGGCGTAATTTACGCAGGCGCGCAGAAGAACATGGCACCCGCAGGCTTGACCTTGGTCATCGTCCGTGAGGATCTGTTGGATTACGCTGAGGAAACTATGCCCACAATGCTTGAGTGGAAGACTATGGCGGAAAATGGATCTATGTATAATACACCTCCTTGCTATGCGATCTATATGGCAAAATTGGTTTATGAGTGGATCCTTGCTATGGGCGGCTTGGATGTGATGAAAGAGAAGAACGTGAAGAAGGCAGAGGTTCTCTATAATTATTTGGATAGCCAGAATTATTATATCGCGCCTGTAAAGACTGAGAGCCGTTCTTTGATGAACGTTACCTTTGTCACCGGTAACGCGGATCTGGATAAGAAGTTTGCGTCTGAGGCGGCTAAGGCTGGCTTGAAGAACCTGAAGGGGCACCGTTCTGTTGGCGGAATGAGAGCGTCGATTTATAACGCAATGCCTTACGAGGGCGTTGAGGCATTGGTCGCCTTCATGAAAAAGTTTGCGGAAGAGAATCCCAAGGCGTAATTTACATAGCATAAACGGTGCAGGATGGGGAACCGTCCTGCGCCATTTCAAAAATTTATTATTAAGTTATTATTAAAATTATTAAATTAAAGAAGGAATGATAGAATCATGAAAAATGTTCTTTGTCTGAATAAGATCGCCGCTGTCGGTACCGATAAATTGGACCGCGCGGAATATAATGTAGGAACGGATGTGCAAAATCCCGATGCCATTATGGTCCGTTCCGCCGCAATGCATGATATGACATTTGGTCCCGAGCTTCAAGCAATTGCCCGTGCGGGTGCCGGTGTAAATAATATTCCCGTAGACCGTTGCTCTCAGGAGGGAATTGTTGTATTCAATACCCCCGGTGCGAATGCCAACGGCGTAAAGGAGCTTGCTGTTTGCGCGTTGATGCTTGCTTCCCGTGATATCGCGGGTGCGATGAAATGGGCAGAAACCTTGGCAGGCACAGAGGGTGTGGCAAAGGCTGTAGAAGCGGGAAAATCCAAATTTGCGGGCGTTGAGGTTATGGGAAAGACCCTGGGTGTGATCGGCTTGGGTGCAATCGGTGGTATGGTTGCCAATATTGCTGTCCGCTTGGGAATGAAGGTCGTAGGATGCGATCCCTTCCTCAGCGTTGAGGCAGCATGGAATATTAACCATAATGTTATTAAAGCCGCTTCCTATGAGGAAGTATTTAAGGTTGCTGACTATATTACCTTGCATGTTCCTTCCACAAAGGATACAAAGGGCATGATCAATGCGAATTCCTTGGCAGGAATGAAGGATGGCGTAAGAATTATTAACTTGGCACGTGCGGATCTTGTTAACGCGGCAGATATTAAGGCTGCTATCGCTTCGGGCAAGGTTGCGTCTTACGTAACCGATTTCCCCACCGAAGAGGTTGTAGGCGTTCCCGGAATCGTTGCGATTCCTCACCTTGGAGCATCCACCGCGGAGGCGGAGGATAACTGCGCAGTAATGGCTGCGGTACAGCTGGACGATTTTATGCGTTACGGCAATATCAAAAACAGCGTGAACTATCCCAATGTTTCTATGCCCTTCAGCGGAGATAAGCGTTTGTGCATATTCCATGCGAATGTACCGAGCATTCTGTCTCAAATCACCGCGGCTTTGGCAAACGAGGGTGTAAATATTGAAAATATGATCAATAAATCCAAGGGCGACAATGCGTACACCATGCTGGATGTTACAGGAAATGTTGCCGATGCTGTTGTTGAAAAGTTTCAGGCAGTAGAAGGAATCGTAAAAGTAAGAGTAATTTAAATACCTTTTAAAATAAAAGCACGAGAATCTTGAAAGATCCTCGTGCTTTTATTGTTTTTCATGCAAGTCTAATAAGGTACGGTGAGAGAATTGACATGCGCACGAATTCCGCTGGTGGCATATACTGTTAAAAAACTAACAGAGAGAAAGGCGGATATCATGTACAGAAACAATGCATTTCCCAATTTTATGGGATTGATACGGCATAGACCGCAAGCCATAGCGGAAATAAAGGGGAACGGTGGGAATTCTCAAATCAGCGGAACGGTAAAATTTTATCAAACAGAATACGGGGTCGTCGTTGTGGCGGAGCTGCATGGACTTCCTGCTTCGACAGGCATATGCACGTCTCCCATCTTCGCTTTCCATATTCATGAGGGGATGGAATGTACAGGAAACATGGCAGACCCCTTTTCCAACGCGAAAACGCACTATAATCCTCATAATTGTCCGCATCCTTACCATGCGGGAGATCTGCCACCTCTCTTCGGGGCAAAGGGTTATGCCTTTTCGGCATTCCTTACCAACCGATTTCGTGTGAGCGAGATCATCGGGAGAACTGCTATTGTCCATAGCTCTCCTGATGATTTTACAACCCAACCGTCAGGAAACGCGGGTGAAAAGCTTGCCTGCGGAAAGATCGCCATGGTCTGAATGGTAGCTTCAAAACAACTCACATGAAAACACGTGAGATAACAAAGATGTATGATTAAATAAAAAATATGCTTTTGCGAAATCTTGCCCCCTTGCCACAACAAGTTGCTTCGGCAAGGGGGCATATGGAGTTTAATCGTTTGAAAGAGGATCTGTTGTAAGCTGTTGCTTCTTACGGAAATACATTCGAAGGAAAAATTCGGCAATTAATAAAGCAATAATGGAAAATGACACCATTAATGAAATAAATCCAACAGGGATATCCTTTAAAGCAAGGTCTAATTTCCGAAATTTTACAGAGGATATTAAAAATGTAAGGATATATGGTATTAGATTTATAAAGGCAAGTGCGCCCTGAAGACATTTGATAACAGAAATTGCCGGTTGCTGCTTTGGACGAATTAAAAATTTAATAAAATATACTATTGTGATTGCAATGAGACATCCGGGAAGACACATAAGCGGATAAGCCCAAAATAGCATAACAAATTCAAAAGGTGACAACATTTCATATAGCGAACAAATAAAATATAGGGACGAGAGAATACAAAACAGGGAAATGCTAATAATTAGAAATATTTTATCAATTTTCTTCATGGTAATCTCCTTTACGCTGTGATGTGAAGAATCTCATCTTTTTTTGCATATTCTTTGCTGTAGCAAAACAAGGAGAATCAAAAGTTATTTAATAATATTCATGGCAGAAGATATATTCGATTGAAGTTTTGTAATAGCTTGACTGCAAAGAGAATCGTCTTCGGAGAAAAAAACTGTCAAAGGAGCGGTTGCTGTGGATGTCATAAAGGTGTTATATGCTTGTTGAACTTCCTCTAAGCTTGCTTCTGGCAATAGCAATACACTGGCAATGGTAATTTTGTAATCTCCTAATATAAAAGTGACATTTTTCAAAATGTTGTCTTGGAATTCATAAACAAGATCGCAACCGTTCAGATTTCTTTCTATAATACAATGATCATATTGAGTTTTATTGGACATAATGGTGCAAATTGGGAGATCTTGATTTGAATTAATTTGCTCCGCAAGACTTAGAGAAATATGGTCTGTAGTTTCTTTGGGAGAATATGTCACTGAAATGAGGTGTTGCCGATTGTAATGATAGCGATAGCTTATATCAGAGTTGTCTAAAAATTGAACGGAGACCTCGGAAATAGCACTAAGAGATTCTTCGGTAAATTCAAACAGGGAATCAAGAGGAATATAGTGCTTACTAAACAATTCATACGTTGACGAGGTTTTTGAGGGAAGATTAATAGCCCCGCCATCCGGTTCATGGTCATAGTCTTCAGTATTAGTGGATCCTGTTCGCATGTAGGTGTCAAAATCCGATACGGAAAAAAAGTAATGTACTACCCTACAGCTTTCTGAATTAGAATTACCGCTGATTTTTTGCTCGGTTTGTGTATCCGTTGGAAAATCGCTGGGGGTTTCTATATTTTTCTTTTTGGCTTGATTACAGCCCACCGACAAGAATAACATTAGAGCCGCAAGAGACATAGAAATGATCTTTTTAAATTTCATAATGATACTCCCTTCAAATTTTTATT
>JAZSPS010000019.1:0-5773 GCA_045537595.1 Eubacteriales bacterium | reverse complement strand
ATTCGCTTTGTCAGCATCGTGGACAACGCCGACACCGCCAACAAGGGCAACAAAAAAAGCCGTCAGATCAACGGACTTGTCAACGAGTGGTATCTGGAGGATATGTCAGACAGTATCAAATCGGCTCTTGACAGCCGCCGTAAGAACGGCTTTCACATCGGCTCCTTTGCGCTCTACGGCTACAAAAAGGACCCCGACTTGAAAGGTCATCTGATCATCGACGAGGAAGCCGCCGCCGTGGTGCGAGAGGTGTTTACGCTCTTTTCGCAGGGCTACGGCAAGACGGCAATCGCGCGGATGCTCAACGATCGAGGGATACCGAATCCCACCGAGTACAAGCGGATGCAGGGGCTACGCTTTAGTCTGCCGCCCAGCAAGAACAGCACGCTGTGGAAGTATTTTGCCATTTCGGATATGCTCGTCAACGAGACTTACATCGGTAATCTTGTGCAAGGAAAATATGAGAGTATTTCGTATAAGACAAGCATCAACCGCCCACGCCCCAAGGAACAATGGTTTAGGGTGGAAGGCACACACGAGCCGATCATTGACCGCGCCTTGTGGGACAGGGTGCAAAAGATGATCGCCGAGCGAGCAAAGCCGTTCAAGGTCGGCACGATCGGACTCTTTGCCAAGAAGGTGCGGTGCGCGTCCTGCGGATACGTGATGCGTTCGTCAAAATCGGGCGGTAGGCATTTTTTGCAATGCCCCAGCCGACACTACGCCAAGGGCGCTTGCGAGGGCGCATTCATCTCGGTGGGACGTCTTGAAAGAATGGTCATTGACGAGCTGAGGCGTCTGAACGCAGAGTATCTCGATATGGATGAGCTGGAACATAAGGTGCAATTCTGTGCTGATCTCTTGGAGCGAAAGGAAGCACTTGAAGGCGAGATCGCAACCTATCAAAGTAAGATCCATCAGTTTTCTAAGGGTGTGCGCGACCTGTATCTTGACAAGGTGAAAGGGCTGATTTGTGAAGCTGACTTCATTGAATTGTCAAAGGATTTCACCGCGCAAAAAGAACGCCTTGAAGCGCTACTTCTCGAATGTCAAAAACAAATTGCGGAGATCGATGCGGGGATTGCCGTGGGAGACAACCGCCGCGCACTCATCGAACAATACGTAAACTCGGAGCATCTGACACGGGAAATGGTGGAAATTTTGATCGACAAGATCATGGTCGGAAAGCGCATTCCGGGGACACGAAACGTACCTATCGAAATTCACTGGAATTTCTAATTCCGCGAGATCCAAACGGCAAGCCGTTTGCCCTTCGGGTTTCGACTGCGCCCGCCCGTGTCATTCTGAGCGAAGCGTAGCGAAGTCGAACCGTAGCGAAGCGGAGGCGCGTTAGCGGAATCTCGGGCGGGCTACGCTCAAGATGACACGCGGGAAGTGTCAAACCCCTTATAAATCAAGAATTTTCACATTTTTCGACACTTCAAAAACGTTGCGAATACGTGATTGGGGCAGAACAAAAGGCTCGCACCACCTACGACAACATTCTTCGTCTTACTGACGACCCTGATGTGCGCGATCCCATTAAATTCTTACGCGAGCGGGAAATCGTTCACTATCAACGCTTCGGCGACGCCCTCCGCATCGCTCAAGATCAGCTGGACAGCAAGAATTTCTACGCCATTAACCCCAGCTTTGACAAAGGAATGAAACGATAATCTTTCAGGACGGCTTGTTTTTCAAGCCGTCCTATTTACTTTTGGTAAAAATTATGGTATAATACAACTAATCGATAAACTTGAAATTGGTAAGGGGGATATTTTGATGAAAAAGTTCATAGATGTATCTATTTTACTATTTCTATCTCTTTGCATTGTATTTTCATTAACATCATGCAAGGGAATAAACCGCGGAGAAGGTTATGTATACCCGTGGAGTGAAGACATTAATTATGTAAAAATCACGATATCCGACACTGAGTATATACATTTTTATGAAAAATTAGGCATTGGCGAATGGGTAAACGGCACCGACATCTCACTCATTTCGATTGGTAGTGTTTATCAACCTATAAGGAATGCAGATGCATATCGTATGTTTTGTTACAAGAGCAGAAATGATTCCGATTTATCTAAATTGTTTTTGGGATTCGGTGTTTCCGAAAACATAAGTTCAGAATCATTTTACCTAAGCAATCCTGACCGTAAAAAAGGTATTATTCACATTAGGAATGAATCAACTGGCGATGTGATCTACGCCTCGAAAGTTGAGACATCTTATGAAGAAAGCATTGCTTTTTCTATCACTTCTTCTCAATGGAAAGATTTTATCAATTACGATGATTCCACAGTATATCAGTCGCTGGAGTACTCGTTTTGGTATTCTCCCAGCACCAATGTTGGCGAGTGGAATGTCAATGACAAAATAATACCGATAGAGATTGAATTGTTACCATATGGTCCAGGAATAAAGGTCTATGATATAAGTAGCGAAGAAAAAAAGCTAATCTTATATGCTTCTGGTGCTTTAACTAACAATGACACCTTAATTCTTGAGCATATTGAAGGAGACATGTTTTACAACAATTCAGTGGAATCTCTAACTTTAACAAAAACAACCAAATAAGTGTTATTCGCCCTTTATTAACTAATGCTTCATGTTGCCTGCTTCGCCGATGCCATCAGAATTGCTCAGGATCAGTTAGACTCCAAGAATTTCTATGCGTTTAACCCCTCCTTTGATCGCCAAAAAAACAATTCCAAAAATTTCTGAGCATCTGACTTTTTATAAAAGCTCCCTTTATTTCTCGTATTTGCCGATTCAGCCTTCCCAAAAGTTAATATCCAAAGCCTCCTGCGGCAGTTTTTTGCCGCGGAGGTTTTTTTGTTCCCATTGTTTCTTTTGCTTCCTTTGCTTTCATTGTTTCCATTGCCCCCATTATTCCCATTGACACCATCGTTCCGCGCACATTATTATATTCTTTATTTTTGGTTTTTTTATCTTTTTTCATTTAGTTCTTTATCGTTTATACCACTATTGACAAAATTTTATGCGCATGTTATAATAAATTATAAAAAATCAACAAAACCATTCAACGCTTTTGATTGTACATGCTTTTACATGTTTCTTCAAATTCAGTTAGATTCAAGTAAGATTCAACAAAGGAGGCCTTCTATGTTCCGTAAATCTCTCTCTCTTCTTTTATGTTTGACTATTCTTTTAGGAATACTGACTTCCTGTTCCGTAGCTCCCTCTTCGGGAGATAATTCGTTGATCGTATCCGAAACGCAAGCTCTCAACAATCCTTCCGATCCCTCCGGTCCGTCGGATCCTTCCGATCCTTCTGATCCCTCCGGTCCTTCCGGACCTTCCGGGCCTTCCGGGCCTTCCGGTCCTTCCGGTCCTTCCGGTCCTTCCGGTCCTTCTCTTCCCCCTCCGTTTTCTCCCGAGGAAGGTGTATTTATCAACGGTATCGACATTTGCGATTATCAAATCGTCATTCCTGCAGACGCCGATATTTCCACCAAATATGCCGCTATGAATTTGGCTGATTATCTCTCTCTTCATCTGAGCATTGAGTTGGAGACCGTAACCGACGATACCGCGGAACAGGAATTGGAGATTCTTATCGGTGACACCAACCGTTCCGCTTCCTCCATCGACACCCTTCTGCAAAGCGGTGAATTTATTTTAATGCATGACCAAGGGAAAATCGTCATGCAAGGAGAAGGCATTTATGTTGGCGCAGGAGTGGGTTATTTTGTTTCTCATTATCTTTCGGGACTTGACGCTGACGGCGGAATTAACATTACCGATCTATCGGAAACAGAAGCTCCTATTACCTTCACCTTCCCTGAAACATCCAAAAATGCCATTCTTATGATCGGTGACGGCATGGGCTTCAACCATATTAACATGGCTCTTGCCTCCACCTTAGATGCTTTTGTTGCCCAACAGCTTCCTTACCACGGATCTTCCATTACCCAATCCCAATCGGTGATCAACGGCTTAGATCAATATACCGACAGTGCTGCCGCTGCCACCGCGTTGGCAACCGGATATAAGACCTTCAACGGCTATCTTGGCATAGATGCCTCAAATGTTTCCCGTCAAAATCTTCGCGAGCTTGCTCACGATTTTGGCGCCAAGACCGCTATTATCTCCACTGCTGTTATCACGGATGCCACCCCCGCGGGATTTTTGGTCCACAACAACAACCGAAACGACACCGCTAACATTCAAGCAGCCATTGACAAGCTTGAGGCTGATGGTAAAATTGAATATTTTGCCGGCGACATGGGGGACGCGCTGACCGAGGAAACTCGCAAGGCTCTTTCCATAATATCCGATTCTGACGATCCCTTCTTCATGATGTGTGAAGGCGCTTATATTGATAAGCATTCTCACGGAAACAAGTATGCCGAAACCGTGCATGCCGTTAACCGCTTTAACGATGCCATTGCCTATGTGATCCAATTCATTTTTTGCCACCCTGACACCGTTTTGATCATTACCGCCGACCATGAAACCGGCGGAATCGTTGAATATCCCAGTTCCCCTTATGACTACAAATTTACCGTTACCTCCCACACCAATGTGGATGTTCCTGTTTATGCCGTAGGTCCCGACACGCAAATATTTGACGATGTCGCTACCGACAACACCGATATTGCTCGTTTTATCGCCAAGATCTTTGGCGCTGAGACCTTCGGTCAACCGACATAAATACGATATCCGTTTTTAAATTTATAATTTAAATTATAATCATTTTAATGGAAAAATAAAAGCAGTAAGATTCTTGATTTCTTACTGCTTTTATGTTATAATAAGGGAGCTAATCTTCTTTTAATTTAATAATAATTAATTCAAAATTTCTTTTTTCAGGATCTTATTTTCATGATAATTCTTCGGAAGCGTTTTTTATGCCAAATTTTTGAGAATTCCTCACAGAACCGCAAAGGTGATCCTTCCTTTCGTCTTCTTGGCTATCCTCTCTCCCTCTCCCCTAAGGAAAGAAAAATTTTATCTCTGATCCTTCAAGAGGAGCCGCTGAGCGGAGCAGAGCTTTGCCAACGCCTTTCTCTATCGGTCAGCCGTGCCGCCCTTTCGGTTTATATCTGTGCCATTAACAAAAAGGCTGCCGCCATCAGCGGTCGGCGCCTAATCGTTTTTACGGATGGCGCTTACCGTCTTTCTTCCACTATGTAATAATGTAACTATGCAACAAAGTAACGTACTCTACGATATAACCGCTATATACGTATTATAAAAAAAGAGGTTCTATGAAGAAAAATTATCAACAGCTTCTGGATGCTCTGATCCAGCGAGAATGCTCCGACGGAAGGCGTCCGTCCCTTCTTCTGCACGCCTGCTGCGCCCCTTGCTCCAGTTATGTTTTGGAATATCTTTCTCAATATTTCAACATCACCTTATTTTTTTACAATCCCAATATTGCTCCCATAGAGGAATACCGTTTTCGTGAAAAGGAGCTTTTCCATTTACTTGAGCAAATGAAGCAGGACGGTCAAATTCAAATAATCCGCGGCACCTATGACCCGCAAGATTTTTTTGCGATATCCGAGGGGTTGGAGGAGATCCCCGAGGGGGGAGAGCGCTGTAAAAAATGCTACCGTCTCCGTCTGAGGGAATGTGCCCAGCTGGCGGCGCGGGAAAAATTTGATTTTTTCACCACTACCCTTTCAATCAGTCCGTACAAAAATGCCCAATGGCTCAATGAGATTGGAGAGGAAGAGGGGCAAAAGGCAGGAATCCCTTATTTGGTCTCTGATTTTAAAAAGAAAAACGGCTACAAGCG
>JAZSPS010000086.1:0-2752 GCA_045537595.1 Eubacteriales bacterium | reverse complement strand
GATCCGCTGAATTGGGGGTTGCTTTCATTCGGATACGATCCAGAAGCGGAAATGGGTATATTGGGAGCAGGAAAGCAACCGTACGTCGGAAAAGCTCAGTATGCTTACTTTGAAACCTACGACGACAGTCCGCAGTGGACGAGCGGCGAGTATTTTAAATCGGTATCAAATCTTGAAGCAGTTACCGAAGAAAACGTTGAAGATGAAGCCAAATACGTGGAAGGCTATCACACGGCAAATATTTACACCTTGGAAAGATGCTGTCTGTATGCGGCAGACTGTGAGTGCCTTTCAAAAATGGCAAAGGTACTTGGATACGCTGAAGATGCGGCTTTCTTTGATTTAAAATACAAACGAATGGCGGAAAACATCAATACGCATATGTGGTGCGAAGAGGATGGCTGTTATTACAATCTGAAATTTGACGGCTCGTTCTCAAAAAAGCAGTCCCCGGATTGCTTTATGCCGCTTATGACAGGTCTTGTTCCCGAAGAACGCAAGCAACGCCTTCTTACTATTCTGAAGGATGAAACGAAATTTTGGGGAGAATATATGATCCCTTCGATCGCCAAGGACGATCCCGCTTTCCCCGATCAGAAATATTGGAGAGGGCAGATCTGGCCAACGCAGACCTTATGGACATATCTGTCGCTTAAACGCGCCAATGAGCAGAAGCTTGCGTGGGAGCTTGCGCAAAAGGCGGGCAGGATGCTGGCGCGCGAGTGGGAAGAAAACGGCTTTGCTCCCGAGAATTACAACGCGTATACCGGAAGGTGCGGCGGTGCCACGCATTATAATTGGGGCGTTTTGATGGGCATGATCCTATTTGAAGAGTTGATTGAACTCCGTGAGGACAAAATATTATTTGGAAATTCGTTTGCAGAGGATGGAACGGAAGTGTCCAACGTTCCGATCGACGGATACCTGTACGGTATGAAGATAAAAGACGGAAAGACCTTCGTTTACCGCGACGGTTGGAAATTTGCCGAGAATGACGGAGTGGTCGAGATCAGCCGAGATCACACCCACCCTTGATAAATTGCGATTTAGCGGCGGGTTGCCGATAAACATTGTCGTAGGGGCGGTCATCGGCCGCCCGCTGAAAACGGTTTAAAATCAATGTAAACGGGCTGCAATGACCGCCCCTACGAGATTTTGACATCGCCAAACAACCCTACAAATCAAATTTTGAACAAAAAAAGAAGTAACGTTTTTCGCGTTACTTCTTTTTCAATATAAGCTTATCGGATGAGTATAACCACGCGCTGACGATCATAAGGGCGAGGGCGGCGAAATAGGTGTACGGCGGCGCGCACCACGCGGTGGTCTCTACCGCCCTGACGAGAGCCGACATCGAGCTTTTCGCCCGTCTCACCGACACCGAGCTTATAGCGTGGTAATGAGTTTTTGTTTCCATACGCACCCAAAAGTAAATATGAAAGGAAGAAGCAAAATGAAATACGGCGCATACGATCCTCTCTATCCGAACGGGATTGTGACCATATCCGGTCAGAAAGAAATATTTGGCATCCGTTTTTTGGCTGCAGATAGAAATAATCATCTCCTCATCGATCAAAAGGCCTTAGATTTTGATTCGATTCGGATAAAACCCAATAAGATCGATCAAAATTACGATATCACTTGGATGCTTAACGGCAAACGTATTCATTTTTCGTGGCGCAGAATTTCGGAAAAGACGGTATACGGTCAAGTAGAATTTGATGATGGGCTTGAGATCCTTGCAGAAATGTATATCCCTTGGGAGGATCGCTTAGACAGAGAATGGCCTAATTTTACAAGGCAGGGCAAACGTGTTTTTGCGGGAGAGTTGGTCTCTCCATACCATGCGTATCAAAATAACGCAGTGATTTTTTGCACGGATAAAGAGCCAAACGGAGCGATCGGATATAATCAAAGAGCGGCGCAGATGAATTCCTTTCAAAAAAACGGAAGGCTTGAGAGTGTCGCTCGCGGAACGATCTGGGGAGATATGGGAATCAGCTGGTATTTTGGCGCACACTATATCGAGGGATTTTCGTTCGTTATACAGAACGGTTCTGCCGAATCGTTTCTGAAAACACTTAACGAAAACAGCTTTGACCGACTGCTTGAAATCGGCAAGACCGAGATAAAAAAGGAACCGACAAGCCTTACGGGAAACGGTATTGCGGGACAGATAGGTGAGGCAATTTCTTCGATGCTTCCATACAACACGATCTATAAAGCATTTACTGGGCGAAGATATATCATGGTAGACCGTCCGTGGGCAAGAGCGGCGGACGATTGGGACATTCAGTTCAATTGGGATACTTTTTTAAGCAGCTGGTCTGCATCGTGGGTCGATCCTGAGCTTGCTAAGGAGAATATGCTCTCGGGTTATGATGCCCAACTGCCGGACGGAAGGATCCCGTTGCATATCCGCTCGGGAAAAGAACGGCACGCAGAGCCACCTATCACGGCAGGACGGGCTCAGCATATCGTTCAAGGCTTAAGTCTTTGGATGACCTATCTGCACACCGGAGATAAGCAGTGGGCAAGGGTCTGTTATGAAGGCGCGAAAAAAGCAAATGCCTGGTGGTTTAAGGACCGCGGCGACGGGCAGCCCTACAGAGATCCGCTGAATTGGGGGTTGCTTTCATTCGGATACGATCCAGAAGCGGAAATGGGTATATTGGGAGCAGGAAAGCAACCGTACGTCGGAAAAGCTCAGTATGCTTACTTTGAAACCTACGACGACAGTCCGCAGTGGACG
>JAZSPS010000009.1:0-20140 GCA_045537595.1 Eubacteriales bacterium | reverse complement strand
TCCTTGGCTCACAGAACGACATGGCTACGATCCGACTTGAGCTGCCCAGATACGCCTCCGCGTCAGCCTTCAGCTTCTGCAAAACCATAGCGGACAATTCCTGAGGAGTATACTGCTTGCCGTCAATTTCCTTTTTATAAGCGGAGCCCATTTCACGCTTAATACTGATAACGGTTCTGTCGGGGTTGGTAATTGCCTGACGCTTAGCCACCTGACCGACCATTCTTTCTCCGGTCTTCGTGAAAGCGACAACCGAAGGAGTTGTACGCGCGCCTTCGGGATTGGGGATAACAATAGGCTCACCGCCTTCAAAAACCGCTACACAAGAGTTTGTTGTACCTAAATCTATTCCAATAATTTTTCCCATGATAAATTCCTCCTTTGGGATAATATTTTATTTTTTATGTTTTAATAATTTTAGTAATTTCAGTTTGCTACCTTGACCATAGAATAGCGTAAGACCTTGTCGCCTTTCGCGTATCCCTTCATAAAGACCTCAACAATTTGATTTTCGCCATAATTCTCGTCGTCAATATGCATGACCGCGTTGTGAACATTGGGGTCAAAGCATTTACCCTCGGCTTCGATCTCGGCAACCCCCAACTTTTCAAGCGTTTCGTAAAAGCTTTTCAAAGTCAGCTCCAAGCCCTTGCCTAACGGACCTTCGGCGGTATCCTCCGTGTTGTACTGCGCCGCACGCTCCAGATTATCCAGAATCGGAAGAATCTGCATCAGGACATCGGAGCAGGCATCCGTGTAAATCCCCTCACGTTCCTTTGCGCTGCGCTTTCGGAAATTGTCGTACTCGGCACAGAGGCGCATGTATTTATCATTCAAATCCGCCAATGCTCCATCCTTTTCCAGTAAAGCTTTTTTGACCTCATTCAGCTCCGCCTCAACCTTTTTCAGCTTTTTCTTGTCTCCGCGCGAAACCTTTTCTTCCTTTTCTTCCTTATCTTCTTTTTCTTCCTTTTCTTGCGTCGTTTCCTTTATTTCATTTTCAGCCTCATCCGCATCTGCTGTCCCATCCACAGGATCTTGGACCTTATCTTCAAAGGTAGCTTCCGCCGTGGCGACCACATCCTCAGCATTCATTTCATCGGCTTCAGAATTTTCGTCCTTATTTTCGTCCTTATTTTCTTCCTTATTCTCTTCCTTTACCGCCTCTGTCGTTTCGGCTTCCGCAACCGCATCTTCCGCTGTTTCTGCTTCCATTTCCATGTTTTCCAAAGGATTTTTAGTTTCCTCCATTATGCTCTCCTTTTTCTTCTATTTGATTCTTGTGATTCCCCATAGGCTCATCGGTTTGCATCATACTGGAAATACTTCCCGTAATCTCGTCAATGGTTTTCAATACCTGCTTATAGTTCATACGGCGCGGTCCAAGTACACCGATGACCCCTACCGTTCTTCCGTCCTTCTTGATCGGTTTAAAAACCAAGGCGGAATTGTTCATGACCTTGACAGGGCTCTCCGAACCGATTACAACATTGATCTCGTCACTATCGGACTGTGACACAAGATCCAATATCTCATCCTGATTTTCCAAGGTACCCAAAAGCTGTCCGAAATGCTGGGTGTCCGAATATTCCGGATACTTCAAAAGGTGGTTAAGACCCGATAATCTCATCTCACCTCCGTCGATCTCACTCATGACCCCGTAAATACATTTCACGGCGGGATTCACTAAATAAGCAGCATCCCCCATGGCATTTTCCAGTTCCATAATAATGGGTAAGGTGATCATATCAGCACTCAAGCCGCACAAGTGATCATTTAACAGCTCTGCCAAGCGCCGAAGCATTTCCTCGTTGACAGAAGCAGAAATTTTCACCTTTTGTGTCTTGACCGTTCCTCCCGAGGTGATCATCAACATAGCGAAGGTATGCTCGTCAATGGATACGACCTCAAACTTTGACATCGTCACAGACGCGGCCTTGGGCTTAATGGCGATTCCCGTGTAATTGGTCATGCTGGAGGCAAGACGGGAGGCGGTTTCCAGAATCTGATCCACCTCTGCCATTTTCGCTCTTAAGAGCTGGTTGATCTGTACTACCTCATGCGTAGCTCTGGCGTATTGCTCAACCAGCGCGTCAACATAAAAGCGATAACCCTTTTCACTTGGCACTCTGCCCGCCGAAGTGTGAGGCTGAAGCAAATATCCCATTTGCTCAAGCTCCGCCATTTCATTCCGAATGGTTGCCGAGGAGCAGGTCAACAGATTGTTCTGCATCAAATACTTGGAGCCGACCGGCTCTCCGCCTTCAATGTGAGCTTCCACAATGGATTTCAGTATTAACTTTTTCCGTTCGCTCAATTGGGAACCTTCCGCGCTCATCTGCACTCCTCCTCTTCAAAGCGTTCAATCGGGATTTCTATTTACGAAATTCTCGGAAAGGTTTAGCACTCATTTTTTGAGAGTGCTAAAACACTGTATAAAATTTAACACTTTTTTTCAATTTTGTCAAGAGATTTTAAAAAGTTTTTTGTTAATTATTTATGAACAGTGCTAAAATTCACCCTCCACCCTATTGTTTCCCAAAGGATGAACAAAAATACAGAGCGCCGTCCCATAAAAAGGCGGCGCTCTGTAGTAAAAATTAGCATTTTTAGCACTTTTCTTATTGTGTTACGCACATAAGATCGATGCCCTTCACTTTTTCGTTCTCAATTTCAAAAACAAGCTGCTTCTTTCCGTCAATATATTTTAATCGATTTCCATCAGCACTCTGAGGCTCCCCGTAAGCCGCGTGAACCGCCGCCTCCTCGGAACCGATACAGATTCCCTTTGCGGTCTGTGTCAGGTCGTTGATCAACGTGATCTGATCGATCACATTTCCATCATTGGATTCCAAAACATATAAAATAAAGGAAGAATAATCATACCGTACCTGCGCGCCAAGACCGCCGCAGTCACCGATCTCTTTTTTGCTGTTTGCCTCCCCCAATGCGGAAAGAACAGCATCCGCCTCGGCGCCAAGCTCGATCTTTATTCCGTTGTATTCAATATAATATATGGAGCTGTCAGCGCCGTTCCCGTTCTCATTGCCCTCCGAGCCGTCAGCGCAAGCCACAGCTCCAAGGGTGACAAATATGAGCAATACTAACGCCAATAGGCTCTTTCCTGTTATTTTCGCAATCGCCCTCATATTATGATCCTCCGTTTTCCAATTTACTTTTTTGTTCATAATAACTCCTCACTCGGGTGTCCCATTTCCCTGAGACAGAAGCATCCGAGCGATGATCGGTGATTCCATGCTCCCTGCTCAAAAGCTCACCAAAATAGCGTGACATCTTTTCAGCACCGTAAACATTCAAATGCACACCCGCGTCATAGGTGTCCGATCGCCAATCAATCCCGATTTCCTCACAAAGCGAAATAAAATTATAATAGGTCAGATCCTTTTCCTCGGCGTAAGAGACGATCTGTTCCTCCCACTCCTCATACCACCAATAGCCCCATGAATTGGTTGGAGCCTTGATCAGGATCAGCTCTGTACCGTTTTCCTCACAAAGAAGCCGCATTTTTTCCAAATATTCCATAGCGCTCCTTGGCAGCGTATAATCCGAAAGGGGTCTTCCCTCTGCCGTTTCCTCCTCCATCGGGATCACATCGGTCTGCATCAGATATCCGCATTGAGAAACCGTTGGGGAATTGAAAATATACCGAAAATCCTCTGCCGTCAAATCCGTGATTCTTGAATGAAACCGCAAGAGCGGAAACAGATATTCGAGAAAGCTCTCCTCCTCGGTCATGGATGCCCGAATCGCGGAAGCCTTAGAGGAGGACCACCGCATACCGTCAAGTGTCATGCGGTTAAACGCCTCGCTTTGCGGCTTGCCGTATTTCAATGCCAAAACATTGAATACCACAGCCTTGGGCTGCTCGTAGCGAAAGGTCTCCTCCAAAAGATAATAGGACTGCCATACCAGCTGCTGCGCGCTTCCCCGAATATACGAGGAAATGCCATGCTCTTCCCACATAACCGCGGGAATAAAGCTCTCATAGACCTCACAGTCCCCCACAAAGATCACATCATGACCGCCGGCTTCGTCATAATATTCACCGATCAACGCCCCCTCGGGATTTTCAAGATATTTCGGCATTACCAAAAGCTGAAAAAAGCTTAGCAATACAACAATCGCTAAAAGAGCGCAGACCGAGATCAGAATTCTTTTTTTCATAGTTTTCCTTTTCGTTTTGTAAGCTCCGGTTAAAATTGATTAAAATTGATTGTAAATGAATTGAGACGCGTCATACCCGATACCGTAGGCTCCAAATAACAAAATGACAATAAAGAGGGTACCGCAAAGAACCCAGGAAAGCACAGGCTTATCATATAACCGTTTGCGAACCCCGCCTCTTGCGGACACTGAGCTGACAGCTGCCATAAGTAAACAGCCCGCAAGCAAAATAATAAAATCCGCTCCCCCAAGTCCTAATTTAAAGAGCCCTGAAAATACCTCGTCATAATTCCATACCGTAAGCATGCTTCCCCATAGACGGAAGGTCATCCCCACATCGCGATAACAGTCCAGCGAGCGGATCAGTCCCATCAAAAGAAAGGTCCGTACCGCCATAAACTTGCCGTAGCCCCATGTGGAGGTCAGCCTTGGGAAGCGTCCGTGAAAACGGGCATACAATGGCTCAAGCTCTTGGGATACAAGGATCACCAAGCAATTCAGAAGTCCCCATACAATAAAGTTCCATCCCGCTCCGTGCCACAAGCCTGTCAGGAACCACGTCACGACCGTCGCCAGATAAACAGGAACCCGTTTTCCAATTTTGTTTCCCAACAGCTTGCGGCTCGCCTTGGATAGCTTCATCATTGGCTTGCAGACCGAAATGGGGTAAAAAACATAGTCTGTAAACCAGCTCCCCATGGTAATGTGCCATCTTCGCCAATATTCCTTGGTGGATCCGGATGAAAACGGACGGTCAAAGTTCTCCGCCAAACGAATTCCCAATGCCTCGGCAATACCGATAGTGATGTCAATACCTCCTGTAAAGTCGGCATAAATCTCCACGGAATATAACAGGATCAAAAGCACAACATAACCGCCCGCATAAGCCTCCGGCTCATCCAAAAGAACTCTCATGGCGATCAGGATCCGATCGGCGATCACCAGCTTTTTAAAATAGCCCCATAGGATCCGTTGAAGACCGTATGTAAAACGGCGCACCTCAAAGGGATGGGGCGCGTAGAATTGAGCCGCCAGATCGCTGTGGCGTGAAATAGGACCCTGAACCAACTGCGGAAAAAAGGAGACAAACAGCGCAAGCCTTGCGGGATTTTTTTCCGCTTCGGTCTTTGATCGGTACACATCGATCAAATAGCCCATGGTCTGAAAGGTATAAAAGGAAATCCCCATAGGCAAAAGAAGCTCGGGAACCGCCACTCCCTTGCCGCCAAGGGAGGTCAATACCGAATTGAGATTAAAAACGATAAAGCCTGTATATTTCAGAACGGCAAGAATTCCAAAATTCAAAAAAAGTCCGCAAAGTAAAATACGAAAACGGCGTTTTTTTGACACTGCCTTGTATTTCTTCCGTTCCTCCTTGTCCATCCGCTCACGATGCTCGGCAAGATAGCGCTCCTCTTTACGGGTCTCACGCTCCATAAAACGCGCGATAAAATAGGCGGAAAGAGTGGTGACCAAAATAAAGATCAAGCACTCCCATCCGGCAAAGGCGTAAAAGACATAGCTTGCCGCCAATAATAAACCCCACTGCCATTTTTTCGGAACACAGTAATAGGCGAGAAATAAAACAGCAAGAAAGGCAATAAAGCCATAAGACGTAAAAAGCATCCGATTCTCCCCGTCGATTATTCTTCGTCCAGCTTTTTGATCAGATCCATTAACGCCTTGGCAGAATTAAAGTTTTCGGGAACGATCTCCTCCGCGGGAATCGTAACATCAAATTCCGAATGGATCTCGGTCACCAGCGTAACAATATCAAGAGAATCCAAAATTCCGTCATCAACCAAGCCCTCAGCGGCGGAAAAATCCACATCGGGATGCAATTCGGTAAGAATGGCAATCAGCTTTTCCATCATAACTCCTTATAATTCTTATAATTTATAGCATTATATAACATTTGTGACATAAATAAAAGATTTCTGTATAAGAACCCTTCAACAATACCCGTCACCCATTATTTTTATTTCTTAGACTGAAGACTCAAAGCGAAGCCGCCTTCTCACGAAGACCGCGGCGGTCAATTTTTCCGTTTTCTGTCAATGGTAGCGCGTCCAGCTTACAAAGAACAGAGGGAAGCATATATCTGGGAAGATAGACGGTCAAAGTGGCAAGCAGGTCCTTATTTTCGAGCGCGCCCACGTAAAAAAGAACAATCCTCTTCCCCTCTCCCTCATATACACAGCACGCCTGTCTCACTGGATTGCACCGCAAGGCGGCGGCTTCGATCTCACCAAGCTCGATCCGATGTCCCATGTGCTTGATCTGAGAATCCTTTCGGCAAACAAAGACCAGCTCTCCGCGGTCATTCAGCTTGGCGATATCACCCGTACGGTAGATCAACTCTGGATACACCGTGTTTAATGGGTTTTGCACAAACACCTCCGAGGTCTTTTCGGGATTGTTGTAATACCCCATGGTAAGACAGGTTCCGCGGATACAAAGCTCTCCCTCCTCATCCACTGCCGACGGACGGTTCTCATCATTAAGAAGAAGAATATTTGTGTTGTCAAAAGGTCGTCCTATTGGGATCGGCTCATCGGCAGCCAGTTCTCTGTCCGCCTTCCAATAGCAGGACATCCCCGTTGCCTCGGTAGGACCGTACAGATTAAAAAATCTTGCCTTGGGCAAAGCCCTTCTCCAAAGATCGTACTGCTTTCTCGGAAAGACCTCGCTTCCGAAAGCCACCGTAGTCAAAAATTCGGGCTTTGCGGATTCCAGAGCGCCCAAGGAGGATATCTGAACCAATGCGGAGACGACCCAGCAAACGGTGTTGATACGGTATTCATTCAAATACTCAATCAATCTTACGGGAAAGGAAAATAACATTCTCGGCACAAAATATGTGGTCGCGCCGAATTTCAGCGTGGGCATGATCTCTTTCAAAGGGGCATCAAAGTAAAGAGGGGTCTGATTGGCAAATACCGTCTCCTCCGAAAAATCCAACGCCGAGGACAGCGCCTCCGTATAATCGATCACCGAACGGTGGCACGCCACAACCCCCTTGGGAATTCCGGTAGACCCCGAGGTAAAAACAACATAAATGGGATCGGTGTCGCACTGACGGCAGCGAATCCGATGCAAGGCATTTCTGTCGATCCGCGTCTCAGTAAGCTCATCGTATAAAAGCACCGTTTCCACGCCCAAAATTTCAGCGTTTTTTCTGTTTTTGGCATCACAGATCATCACCCTCGGCTTAAGATTATCAAGAATCGCCCGCATTCTCGCCTCGGGCATTTTCTCATCAAGACAAACATAAAAGCAGCCGGCATAGATGGTACCGAAAAAGGAAGCGACTGTCCTTGGATGCTTATCCATAAAGATCACCACAGGCTCTCCGTAAAAGCCCAAGTGACAAAGGGCGCTGCCGATCGACTCCGCCGCGTGCCTCAGCTCAGAAAAGCGCATATCCTCCTTTCCCGTGGAAAAAGCAAGCTTCTGAGGCAAGCGCTCCGCCGTATCTTCTAAATAAGTTAATATATTTTTTCGCATAATCCGCTCCCAACATCAGTATCTACAGAAAACGAAGAAAGCCAACACAGGCACAATAAATTTCAGCTCAATTCCTTTGTGGCGATTACGGGAAAATCCGACGGCTTGTCAAATTTGTAAAATTCGGTTCCTCCGCTTGAGGTAACATAGCTGTTCAGCTTTTCCTCGGTGATCAAGCAAGCGTTCTTGCCGCCGCTTGGAAATTCAGCCATCAAACGCGTAGCGTCGTAATAATACCAAAGAGACTCTCCGGACGTTCCAACATTCACCACACACCAAAAGTGGGTTCCCGATTCCCTGGCATTGGGCGAGCGCTGGATCCCAATATTGGGGATCTCAAAATATTCAAAGAACGCCTTGGAAACGGAATAATAGGTATAGCAATCCCCCTCCATCCGAGACATCGTCAGCGTGCGGCAAGCCTCCTCGATCCAGTCGATCTGCCAATTTTCACGGGAAAGCTGTTGAGACGGAGTGTTGGACTCATCATTAAAATAAATATTCGCGTCAAATTTTCCGGATCCCGACGGACCGTTAACAAATTCATAGATTCTGCGAACCTGCTCCACTCTGCTCATATCCTTGGTAATACCGAGTGCGTCAGCCTTTTGGGCGACCAGCCTCATCAGCGTATCTAAGGAATATTCCTTTTTCTTTATAATCAAAGTCAGTACATATTCCGCCTTGTTGCCCGCCGCGTCCGTGGCGGTATAGGTTACAGAGTAGCTTCCCTCCGCATTGACATTGACCGCCGAGGCATCCACCGACAAATTCACCTCGCCGCTGTTATCAGACGCCTTCACAAAGCTTTTATACGCAATGGATTCTCCGATGTAAGCAATGGCCTTGTCCCCCTCAGGACCGGTAATAACAGGCTTTTTTCGGTCGGCGGAATCTTTGTTCCCGCTCTCCTCAGCCGCCTCGGAAAATCCTCCCGTAGCCCAAGCAATCCCCACAGCCGCCCCCGTAACGAGAATAACGCACGCGAGAACAATAATTGAGGCTTTCAGCAAACGCGCCATAGCGCTCTTTCGTTTTTTTATCTGCGAATTATAAAATTCCATATCGGATCTATATGACAAAAGCTTATCCCCCATAAATCAAAAAAATCAAATACATAGCATGCTCCTTCTCTCATTTGCCGTCTCAACAGAAATCAAAGCAAATGATAAAAAACAGCGAAAAATATATCAAAGAACAGACATAATAATTATACACTGATACCGCCTGTTTGTCAATGAGAATTATTCGTTTTCATAAGGATTTATTTTGTGATCATTTTGTCATTTTATGGAGACGGGATGACAAATATAGGGACGGTATCCCTTCTCCTCCAGCGCAAGCGCTGCCGCCTGCGCGTCCTTCCCATCCTCAAAGATACCAAACACCGACGGTCCGCTTCCGCTCATCATGGCACCGCTCGCTCGGTTGCTCCTTAATATGCGTCGGATCTCCTCCGCCACGGGACGGTGAGCCAAAACAGGCGCCTCAAAAATATTGTACATGGCATTGGCGATATTATGAATATCTTCGCTCAGTAAGGCTTCTCTCAAATTCTCTGTATTTTTTGG
The DNA here is from genome assembly GCA_045537595.1 of Eubacteriales bacterium. Taxonomy (GTDB): domain Bacteria; phylum Bacillota; class Clostridia; order Oscillospirales; family CAG-272; genus HGM12713. The sequence goes on along the minus strand of JAZSPS010000009.1, from coordinate 10,877 downwards.
AATATACAAGCTGCCCGCGTCGAAATTATCATATAAACGGTCCAACAGTCCGTATGCCCACGGGGTGGATACTCCCTCTCCCTCGCACGCGCATACAATATGGCAATCGGGCATTTTAGGAAAAGGGTGAAGGATATCTCCCCTTCCATCCGCGTAAGCGGTACCGCCCACAATACAAAAAGGAACATCCGCGCCCAGCTCTCCCCCAAGCTCGCAAAGCTCCTCTACGGAAAGAGGATCGCCGTATAATTGGTTAAATCCACGCAAAACCGCCGCACCGTCGGCACTGCCTCCCGCCATTCCGGCAGCCATAGGAATGTGCTTGTCAATGACGATTTTACCGCCGACAGATATCCCCATTTTTTCGCGAAAAAGCTTCGCCGCTCGGACGGCAATATTTCTATCGTCATCGGGGACACCGGCAATATTACATTCCGCCGTGAAACGATCGCCATCGGTCAGTATCAGGGTCACATCGTCAAAAAGAGATACCGTCTGCATAACGGTTTCCACACGGTGATATCCCCCATCCATCCTTCCCGTAATATCCAAATGCAAGTTGATCTTGGCATAACCTCGGATCTTGATTCTGCTTTCGTTTTTTTCGCTTTTTTCGTTCATCATCAGAAAATTCCTTTTTGCTTTTCGCATAAATTCTTCATAATAAAATATACCATAGTTCCCTCTTTTTTTCAAGATAAAACATCAATAAAACATATTTTTTTATAAATTTATTTTTAATATGTAAATTTTTTTCATTTCTCTTGACTTGCCTGTAAAAAAATTATACAATATTGTTTGTCGAGGAATCGGACTTTTAGACGTGAAGCTCACGGAAAGGATATACCAAATGAATACGGAAGAAAAAAACAATCAGCAGCAAAACCCAAATTCGACACAAACCGACACTACCGCCCAAAGCAACGAGGATACCACGGAAAAAGCAAAAAATCCGCCTCCGAAAAACGAAGGAGTTCTTTCCGCTCTTCGGGCAAAAAGAAGCACAGCGGCAATCGCGATTTCCTGTGCCATTCTTTTTTTGGTGCTTTATATAACCGTTAATATTTCGGTTTTTGCCGATATCTTCTCAGCGGTTCTATCCGTGCTCTCCCCCATCATTTTAGGCGGAGCTCTGGCATATCTGCTCAACCCTCTCTTAAAGGTGTACGAATATAAGGTCTTTAAAAAGCTGAAAAATAAGAATATTCTTCGAACCCTGTCCATGATCATGACCTATGTTACCGCCCTGTTGATCGTGGTCGCGTTCGTTTTTCTGCTTGTCCCTCAACTGATCAAAAGTATAACCGAGCTGGTTTCCAATTTTGATACCTATCTTGCGAGCACCATTGATTCCATCAATAATTTGATCTCCAACCTTGCGGGCGAGAGAAAAAATTTCATCGATAAAGAGGCACTGATCACCGCCGTAACAAAGGTACTTGTCGGCTCGGGCGACCTTTTTGAAGCCATCGCCAATTATGTAATGACCTACGGCATGGGATTGGTCGTGGGTCTGAAAAATGTTTTGATTGCCATCTTCATTTCCATTTATGTGCTGATCTCCAAGGAACGTCTGAAAGCGCAAACACATAAATTCACCTCCGCTTGCTTTTCCGATAAAACCAATAACCGATTCTTTAAATACCTTTACCTTTGTGATAAAACCTTCAGCAATTTCTTTATGGGTATGGTCGTGGACTCCCTGATCGTCGGTATCATCACACTGATCTTCCTTCTTATTTTCGGAATGCCCTATCCCCTCCTTATCGCTACGATCGTGTGTATCACCAATATCATTCCGATCTTCGGTCCCTTTATCGGTGCCATCCCCTCCTTCTTTATTATCCTGATTGCGGAGCCCTCCAAGGCAATTCTCTTCTTGGTCCTGATTTTGGTCATTCAGCAGATCGACGGTAATATTATCGCTCCCAAAATCTTGGGCAATTCCACAGGGCTTAGCTCCCTTGGCGTTATCACTGCTATTATCATTATGGGTGAGTATTTCGGCGTGGTCGGCATGGTAGTGGGTGTTCCGGTCTTTGCGGTCATCGTTACCATTGTAAAGGAATTTTTGGAAACCCGACTGGAAGCCAAAGCGCTTCCCACCGATACGGCGGAATATTATGACCGAGACTCTCTGGTAAACCCCTATGAGCACCATGACACCATCGTGTCCCGTCTCTTCAAAAACATTTCCCTTGCCGCTCAAAAGCTGATCGCTTTCTTAAAAAAACTGATCGCTCGCTTAAACTCAAAAAAGAAAAAAACCGAAAACGCTCAAGATCAATCCAACACACAAGCTCCCCCTGATAAAGAGGATACTTCCAATCAGAATACCGATAAATGAACATAGAAAAAACAAAAGAAAAAGGAACAAAAGAAATGAACAACGAAGCAGCTACCCCCAAAAAAGGCGGTATCTCCGTAGATACCGAGCATATTTTCCCCATTATCAAAAAATGGCTTTATTCCGAAAAGGATATCTTTCTCCGTGAGATTGTCTCCAATGCCTCCGACGCGATCACCAAGCTCCGCAGACTGGAATCGCTGGGGATCCGCGACTCTCAAAATGAGGAATACCGCATCACGGTTACTCTCGACAGAGAGAGCGGAACACTAAGCGTCAGCGATAACGGTATCGGTATGACCGAGGAGGAATTGACTAAATATATTTGTAATATCGCCCTGTCAGGCGCCGTTGATTTTATCCGCAAATACGAAAGCGAGCAAGACGGCTCCAAAAACGGCATCATCGGTCACTTCGGTCTTGGCTTCTATTCCGCCTTTATGGTCAGCGACCGCGTGGAGGTGATCACCAAGTCCTATACCGATTCTCCCGCCGTTCACTGGAGCTGCGACGAAAACGGAGAATATGAGACCGAGACCGCTGAGCGCGACGGCCACGGAACCACGGTTATCCTGCACATTTCCGACGAAGAAAAGGAATATCTCTCCTCCTCCAAAATCCGCGCGATGCTGGAAAAATACTGCTCCTTTATACCAACAGAGATCTATTTTATTGATGCTAATAAGGCAGAAGCAGAGGAAGACGAGGGCTCCGACGGTACAAAGGAAGAAAAGGCTCCCGAACCCATCAATGATACACATCCGCTTTGGCAAAAACAGCCCTCCGAATGTACCGATGAGGAATATAAGGATTTTTACAGAAAAGTCTTTCTGGATTATAAGGAGCCCCTTTTCCATATTCATATCAACGCCGATTATCCTCTGAATTTTAAAGGAATTCTGTACTTTCCCAAGCTTGCCAATGAATATGAGACCATTGAGGGTCAGGTTAAGCTGTATTATAATCAGGTCTATGTAGCCGATAATATAAAAGAGGTGATTCCCGAATATCTTTTGATGCTAAAGGGTGTTTTGGATTGTCCCGAGCTGCCCTTAAACGTACCCCGATGCTACCTCCAGACCAACACCTATGTTTCAAAGGTATCCGCCCATATCGTTAAAAAGGTTGCCGATAAGCTCTGCGCTCTTTGCAACACCGAGCGTGAGAGATACGCGGAGATCTGGCGCGATATCGCCCCCTTTATCGAATACGCTTGCATGAAGGATAAAAAATTCTATGACCGTACCAAGGCGGCACTTCTCCTTCCCTTAACCGACGGCAGCGCGCAAACCCTTGAGGAATATTTAACGGATGCCAAGGAGCTGCACGAAAACAAAATCTACTACGCTACTGACAAAGCATTGCAGGCTCAGTATATCTCCATGTTTGAGGCACAGGGAATTAAGGTTGCCCTGTTTGATAAGCCCATCGATACACAGTTTGCTTCCCTTCTGGAGCAATATATGGAAAACGTAAAATTCTTCCGTGTGGATGCCGATGTGGCAGATGCCTTAAAGGGTGACGGAGAGGTAAGCGAAAATGAGGAGCTGAAAAATATCTATTCCGAGCTTTTGGGGGAGAATGTCACGCTGAAATTTGATTCTCTGAAGGATGAATCGGTTCCCGCGGTATTGAATATCTCCGAGCAATCCAGAAGAATGGAAGAGATGATGCGCCTCTATAATATGTCCGACGATATGTCCTTCCCCACCGAAAGCACCCTTCTTTTAAATACCGCCTCTCCTTTGATCAAAAAGCTGGAGGAAACATCAGCCGCCGACCGTGACAAGGCAAAGGAAATGGCATCTTACATTTATAAGATCGCTCTTCTGTCACAAAAGAAATTCTCGGCAGAGGAAATGCGCTCCTTTATGAAGGATAGCTTTGACCTTTTGATGAAGCTCTGAGTCTGCCTGTATTCTCCTCCCTTGTATACGGATTTTTATAAGCTTTTATAAATCATAAAGATACCTTTCAGAGAAAGGAGGGAAACCTATGGATTTTCAAGAAAGCGCGAAAATTCTTTTTGAAAATATTGAAATCTTTTCAAAGCGGAACGCAGCTTCCGAAAGACAACGGCAGATCTGCGTTTCCGAGCTGATCGATTCCCTCCTTTCTCATGATGCATCTAAGGATACCGAGTCACTTTATGCGCGCTTTTGTAACGCAATTCCCCAAGCGACAGATCAGGACAAAGGATCTTTTTGCTTAGCGTTGACCAAGGCTCCCCATCACTCTCTGATTTTCGGAGAAAGAAGCCTGTTCGCGTCGGAGGAAGCCACAGCGCCCGGCTCCCACGGAAGAATATCCCTGGTGAGAAATCGATATAATGAAGAAGCGCTTCGCGTCTTTTCCAAAGCGGTAACCAATGTAAAGCCCTCTTATCCCTCTTCCTTTGCCGATGCCTGTGAGGATGTCTTTGACAATCGTTGCGAATTTTGTATCATTCCTGTTGAAAATTCCCATGACGGAATGCTATCGGGATTTTACTCCATGCTGGACCGTTATGAGTTAAAGATCTGCGCCGCGTGTGAAATAGAAACCGACGATCCCTCCGAAATCATTCGCTATGCCTTGGTGGGAAAAAACCTTCCAAGCATCTTTTCAAAATCCTCTTGCTGGAATTTTGAATTTTCGGTCGCGGCGGAGACAGGGCAGTTTCCCGAGGATATATTACATATTGCCTCGGTCTTTCAGGCAAAGCTGTTAAAGATCAATTCTCTTCCCGTTTTGTACGACGACGGTCTCCATCGCTTCTATTTTACATTTCGGATCCATGAAAATGATGTGGCGGCTTTTGATCTGTATTTACAGCAAGAGCATACACGGTATACAGGCATCGGATTTTATCCAATGCTGAATCAAGCCGATTAACTTAAAAATCGGTTACAGAACGATTACGAAGATGTTACAAAATCACAACTGTTTTGTTACAAACATATTGCTAAAAAAAGAAAGGATTATGAACAATGGAACATATTTCATACACAACCAAAGGGGTCTGCTCCCGAAAAATCGAGATTGACATTGAGGAAAATAAAATTGTTTCGGTTCAATTTTTCGGCGGCTGTTCCGGCAATACTCAAGGAATATCGGCGCTGGTCGCCGATATGAGCATCGACGATGCCATTGCCCGCCTAAGCGGAATCCGCTGCGGATTTAAAAGCACCTCGTGCCCCGATCAGCTTGCCACCGCGCTCCGTCTCTATAAGGATAAGCAATGATCCCCCACCGCTCTTTTTCCAAAAAATATTACTTGTTTTTATTTTAAAAAACTATTGACAAATTCTTTTTTCATGATATAATATAGTCAATAGTTTGCATATCAAATGGCGATAAAGGCTTTTTGATGTTCTTGCAAGCATTCACGAATATCACGAATATCACGAAAATTTTGATATTCAAATAACGTAAGGAGAACTTCAAAAGTGGACAACGGCGACGACGGTAATTGTCGAAGTACATATTTTCATTATATAAATATTGTTCATTTTGCGCATAACCTGCACTCATAAGGGTTCAGGCTATGCTTTTTTGCGCTTATTTAGCTTTTGATGCGTTTCCACGCCTATTCTCCCATTCGGTTTGTCCCCGTTTGGAATTTAATTTTTAAGGAGTTATCATGCCTGACGGTAGTTTATCCAAAATTATTTTAATGCTTGTTTGCCTTGCTTTTTCTGCTTTTTTCTCGTCCTCGGAAACTGCTTTAACCTCCTTCAATCACACGAAAATGAAGAATTTAGCCACAGAAGGAAACAAACGTGCTGCCCTTGTTCTCAAGCTTTCCGATTCCTATGATAAATTGCTTTCTACAATTCTTGTGGGAAACAATATTGTTAATATTGCGCTTTCTTCTGTTGCCACCATTTGGTTTATTGATCTGTTATTTGCCACGAAAGCCGCAAATTACGCTTCCGCGATTTCAACCGCTGTTATTACAGTCTTCGTTTTGATTTTTGGTGAGATCACTCCTAAAAGCTTGGCAAAAGACCATCCGGAAGGTCTTGCCATGGCGGTGGCTCCTTTTCTCAAAGCTTTAACCGTGATTCTGACACCTATTAATTTTATCTTTATGCAATGGAAAAAGCTTTTGACCAAATTCTTTAAGCCCACCGCTGAGGATACCGTTACGGAAGGTGAGCTTTTGACCCTGGTTGATGAGGCACACGAAGACGGCAGCGTGGATGAATACAGCAAGGAAATGATTGAAAATATATTTGATTTTGACGATCTTTCCGCCGGTGAGATTGCCACCCACCGAACCGACATTACAATGCTTGACGAAGAAGCGTCCATTGAGGAATGGGAAAAAACAATTTACAACAGCCGTTTCTCCCGATATCCTGTATACCGTGAGGATGTTGACCACATTGTGGGAATTTTGGACGCGCGGGAATATTTCCGCTTAGAAGAAAAATCCCGAGAAAATGTTTTTGAGCACGCCATCAAGCCCGCTTACTTTGTTCCCGAAACCGTTAAAGCCGACGTTCTCTTCCGAAACATGAAGAAAAACAAGGAATTTATCGCGATTGTTATGGATGAATACGGCGGTGTGCAAGGAATTATTACCTTTACCGACTTAGTGGAATGTCTGGTAGGCGAGTTTGCCGAAACCGATGAAAACGAGGAAGCAATCGAATCCATTGAATTGTTGGAGGAAAATCGTTGGAGAATCAACGGTCCTGTGACCATTTCCGAATTAGAGGATGCTATCGGCATTGAGCTGAGTAATTGTGATTCCGACACCTTCAGCGGTTTTGCCCTCGGTCTTTACGGTTCTATTCCCGAGGACGGTTCCTCTTTTGAGCTCTCAACCGATACCATCGATATTCAGATCATCGATATTCAGGATCACAGAGTTGAGACAGCTATTATTACCTTGAAAGAGCAGGACGAGGGGGAGGATTCTGAAAAGTCAAAGGCTTCTAAGAATGAAACAGTAGAGGCATAAATCATATAGAAATACGGCGATGATCCATAATTTTTTTTGGATCATCGCCTTTTTGTATCAACTATATTTATATTGTATTTTACATTTTATTGCTTTTGACTTATATATCTTTACACATCTATAACATCTATTGAATGGATTCATAGGTTTCCGTGATTTCTCGGACAAGCGCCAGCGCCTGTTGAGCAACTGAATCGGGGGACAGAATCTTCATTTTTCCGCCAAATCCCAGCACCCATGAAAAGAAGGTAGGGCTGATCATAACCTTCACGGTAAATTCAAAGTTATTTTCATGGTTTAGGACGGTTACACCTGTGCCAAACCGATCTATAACAACCCCAGCCAAGGAATTATCCGCTAAAATGCGAACATTGGTCTGCTCTCCCCCATACATCCCGAAAGCGCTGCGAGAATAGACCGCCATATCAAAATCGGCAAACATACGGTCCCCTTCTCTTTTTTCATCCAACAGGATCACTTTAACCATTTTATCAACTCGAAAGTGCTTAATGATCCCCGCGTCAGAATCATAGGCGACCAAATAATAATATTCATCGTCCCACGACAGTGCCCATGGACTGATCCGATACTCATCCCCATTTTTACGTAAAAGTCTTTGTTTATGTGAGTTCCACTCAAAATACCGACAGGATATTTTTTTATTTTCCCCAATGGCACGGTGGATCGTTGAAATATTTCCGTAGATTTCCTCATTTTCGGTTTTTAAGCGATTGGAGGAATATACCTGCTTATGAAGCTGTGTTGCCTCATATCGACTGCCAAGTCCCTCGATTTTTCGAATCAGCTCATTGCTTTTTTTCGGCGTTAAAAACTTAGATGACTGAACGGCATCGATCATGATCCGAAGCTCCGCCAGCTCAAAGGCATGTGTTTCCAAATAATACCGAACATGCGTATCCCGCACGGTTTGAATATTATATCCGCACAACCGAAGGGCTTCCATATCATCATACAGGCTTTTTCTTTCCGCGCTGATATCATATTCACGTAAGGCGGCTGAAATTTCCGCCAAGGTAAGGGCGTGATACCGATCGGTCCTCTCCTGCATAATTCTGGACAGATAAATCAGCTTCATTTTTTGATTAGGGGTCTTCGGCATAGCGGATTCTCCTTTTTGCTTTTCTTTCGCTTTTTGCTTTTTTCATTCTTCGCTCCGAGATCATTATTATTTTACCACAGGGCGAGATGAAAATCAAGTCTCAGGCGGTCAGAATCGCGTAAAGAATAATTCCAAGGCACATCAAAAATCCTCCCGCCGCGGCAGCCATAGAATAAACAGAAAAATTACAATTTTCGGCTACTAAGGTAGAATCGGCATTTTCGATATTTTCAATATTTTCAATTTTGTCAGTATGCTCACAGCTCTTATACAGGCGATACTGTTTATAATTGGTTTGTTTAATACTTCCGTTCATATTCTTCTCCTTTTTCATCCTTTTTCACATTTTCCGAATTGGATTTTTTATTCCTGTTCTCTTCCTGTGACTTCATTATATCACACATTGTGTGTCATAAAACGGACAATGATGAATATTTTTTTACGTTTTTTGATATTTTGGAATAAAAATTGACATTTTTTTATTTTTTCACGATATATGTTTCCGTTTTTGGAATTTGCTATTATACTTTATACATGATATTAAATCAAAATATATTTTATTTTTTGATTTTCAGAAGTCTCTTGTTTGTACAAATTACACAAAATTCAAAAAATTTAAAAAAGAATATTACTAACTATTTACAAACAATAAAAATTATGGTATACTAAACATGAGGAAAACTCCTCGCCACTATTTCTTCAAGGGGGAATTAAAAATGAAGGTTACCATTATTGGCAGACAAATGAATGTTTGGGATGAAATGAAGACAACAATCACTTCCAAGCTGAGCAAGCTGGACAAATATTTCAACGATGAATGCTCCGCTACGGCAACCTTAAGCTGCAAGCATAATCAAAAATGCTTGGAAATTACCATCGTTTGTTCGGGAACCATTTTTAGGGCGGAGGTTGAGGATGAAACATTTCGTAACGCTTTAGACCGCTCTATTTATTTAATAGAACGCCAGATCAGAAAAAACAAGACCCGTCTTGCCAAGCGTTTACGCAGCGGTGCTTTCGATCAGGGAATTCTGGATACCGGAGAGGATTTCGAGGAGGATACCGAGTTTGTGATCCGCCGTAAGAGCTTTACCCTAAAGCCAATGTCCGCGGAAGAAGCCATTATGCAAATGAATCTTCTCGGTCATGAATTCTTCGTGTACAAGGATGATACCACCGAGCAGGTATGTGTGGTTTACAAGCGTCATGATCAAACCTACGGCTTAATCTCCGCTCAGGATGAATAAATCAAGAAAGCTCCAAGCTTTTTAATAGACCTCATCAGCCGCGCATTTTGCGCGGCTGATGCAGTTTATCGAAAAAGCAATGATTTCATCTTGCCGACACGCTCAAGGGATTGGCTCAAAAAGCCAATCCTTTTTTTATTTTTAAAACCTGTCCATTCTGAAAAAATTTACCTTTACCTATTTTTTTCTATCTTTTTTTCAATTTTTACTTGAAAAAAATTTGTAAATATGATATACTGTACTATATACAAATGCAATGATGAAGCGTGCTGTTTTTTATAAGCTGTTTTCAGAGAGGATCGTCATTGGCTGAAAGCGATTCACAGTAAAAAAATTTGCCTTTCACTTCGGAGCAGATTTCGTGAATTAACAGTAGCGGAATTCGGCAGACAGCCGTTATCTGTCATAAAAGCGCTGACCCTCTTCGGTCAGAAATTAGGTGGTACCGCGGAGCATTTTCCCCGTCCTATTTTCGGATGGGGTTTTTTATTTTTATTACGAATTTATTTTCAAAATAAAGAAAGGAAAAACAAAAACAAATCATGAAAGAAACATTGCAACAGATCAGAGAAAACGCGCTTGCTGCAATCAACGAAGCCAATGCCGATCTTGAACAGATACGTATTCGTTATTTGGGCAAAAAAGGTGAATTGACAGCCGTATTGCGTGGAATGGGCGCGCTTTCCGCTGAGGAAAGACCGATCATCGGTCAAATAGCGAATGATGTTCGCTCGGCAATTGAAGCCGCTCTGCAGGAAAAAGCGCAGCTTGTTAAACAGCAAGCTCTTGAACAAAAGCTGAAAGCCGAAAAGATCGACGTAACTCTTCCCGCTAACGCCCTCAAAATGGGACATATTCACCCACTGACACAGGTTCAGCGAACCATTGAGGACATCTTTATCGGAATGGGCTTTACCATTGCGGAAGGACCGGAGGTTGAATTTGATTATTATAACTTCCAGGCTCTGAACATTCCCGAAAACCATCCCGCTCGTGATACACAGGACACCTTTTATATTACCGAGAAAATTCTTCTTCGTTCACAAACCTCTCCTGTCCAGGTCAGAACCATGGAAAAGCAAAAGCCGCCCATTCGTGTTATCTCTCCCGGACGTGTTTACCGTTCTGATGCTGTAGACGCAACTCACTCTCCGCTGTTCCATCAAATTGAAGGCTTGGTAGTGGACAAGGGCATCACCATGGGCGATCTGA
>JAZSPS010000004.1:0-3328 GCA_045537595.1 Eubacteriales bacterium | reverse complement strand
AAATTTATAGTCATCCGTGTGGATATACATGGTATATATCGATTGATATGGAAGGTAAAACACGTCGCCTGTTGTGACCTTAAATTCTGTTTTGTCGTCAAAACGATAAGTGCAGCTTCCGGAGATGACATAAACGAAGGCATCACTATGTCTGTTTTTGACGGTAAGCAATTTATGGTGATTTGGGTTTTTGCCTTGAATAACGGTTATAATTTTTTGGATGCAGAGATTTTCTTTCAGAATATCTGTTTTTTTCATCGTATTATTTCTCACCTCTTTTTTATATAATATCATAATTCTCTCTAAAAATCAACAAAAACGCTATCTTTTGTTTCGAAAAGTGCAAAAATATCGATAAGTTCTCTTTACAGAAGGGGACAAAAGTGATATAATTGGCTGTGAAAGGGAGTGATCGACGTGTCTTTGTCAAGGAATGAATTACTGCAATGGGCGGAGGAACACGCTGAATTCGGAGCGCAAGTCGATATTTTGAAGAATGATTGTGACGTGATTGAGTTTTTGCTTGATCATTGCGAGATCAATATTCCGTCTCGGAATCGGTATTTCGTTGAGGTTAACTGTGGGGGGATCACCTCAGGTCTTGCGAAAGAAAGAAAAAACAGATTTTCTTATTTGGTGGAGGATGCGGGACTGTCTCACGGTTCAGAGGCGCTTGCGTATACGGGTGCCTGCGATTTCGGTCATACGTCTGCTGAATGGGGAAGCGTGATTTCGCTTGGAATCTACGGTCTGCGGGAACGAATTGCCGAATATGCGGCAGCGCATGGGGAAAAGCGGGACGGGTTTTACCGAAATATTTTGCGCGTATACGATGCATCCTTGCGCTTTATGAATCGAGCCGCAGAGCAAGCCGCATTGTTGGGACGAACCGAAATGGCGGACGGGCTTCTGAATTTGTGCAGAGGTTGCCCCGCAACCCTGTTTGAGGCGATGCAGACCTCGGTAATATATTACAGCCTTCAGCAGTTTTTTGACGGAACCGAGCTGCGAACTCTCGGAAGGCTTGATCAACTGTTTTATCCGTACTATGTCAAAGAGGATCGGGCGGCTGCGGAGCAGATGCTTCTTGATTATCTGCAGGAGATCGATCGGTTCAAGGCGACTGCAAATATGCCGTTTGCCATCGGGGGAAGCGATTCCGAGGGGAACTGTCTGATCAACGGGCTTTCATACGCTTTGCTGAACGTTTACGGCAAGGCAAATACGACATGCACGAAGTTCCATATTTTATGCTCCGAAAAGACCCCGCAGAATCTCCTGGAGCATGCCTTCCGCCTGATTCGGGAAGGGAAAAACAGTATCGTTATGATGTCGGACAGGCGAGTAATCGAGGCTTTGGAAAAGCAGGGTATTGAACATAAGGATGCTGTTGATTATCACGTCGTGGGGTGCTATGAATGTGGTGGCGCGGGAGAGCTTACATGCTCCTGCAATGCGCGTGTAAATATACCCAAAGCGTTGGAATTGGCGTTGAACGGCGGTAGGGATATGCTCACCGAAAAATGCATCGGATTAGAGAACGACGAGTATTTTGAAACCTTTGAGGCATTGTATAAGGAGTTCGAAAGGCAGTTGACGCATTTGTGCCAATGTGCCATGCGGATTACGAATTTGTATGAATCGCATTATTCGGAAATTCATTCGGCTCCGATTCTTTCGGGAACGTACACCTCGGCGCTCCAAAAAGGCGGGGATCTTTATCTTGATTACACTGCTCGATATAACAACTCGTCACTGAATGCAATCGGACTTGCTACTGCCACCGATGCGCTGGTTGCAATAAGGAAGGCGGTGTTTGAGGATAAGAGGGTCACGCTGAAGGAATTCACGGACATTTTGAAATCCGATTGGCAGGAGAAAGAGCCTTTCAGACTCCTGATCAAAAACAAGTATCCTAAATACGGTCAGGGGGATGTCAGAGCCGATGAAATCGCAAAAAGAACGGTGGACGTTCTGTCGGATGCGGTAAGCCGCAAACCAAACGCCAAGGGCGGGAGCTGGAGACTCGGACTGTTTTCCATCGATTGGAGATGGAGCTTTGGTCAAAAGACCGCCGCATCTGCCAACGGAAGACACTCGGGAGAAACGCTTTCTCAAAATACAAGCGCGAGCTTTGGAGCAGACAAAGAGGGGGCAACGGCACATTTGATCTCAGCCGCAAGAATTGATATGTCAAAAACTCCCAACGGAGCGATTGTTGACATTGATCTTCATTCTTCGGCTGTTCAAGGGGAAAACGGAATCACCGCACTTGTCTCAAGTCTGAAGACCTATTTTGAACTCGGCGGTTTTGCAGTTCATTATAACGTTCTTGACACGGATATTCTGATAGATGCAAAGAAGAACCCCGAAAAATATCCTTCGTTACAGGTCAGACTTTGTGGCTGGAACGTGCTGTTTTCTACATTAAGCGAAAAAGAAAAGGACGAATTCATAGCGAGGTCGATGAAATGAAGGGGATGATTTCGGGAATCAAAAGGATGGAAATCCATGACGGGGACGGACTGCGCACCACGGTTTTTTTCAAGGGGTGCCCTCTTAGGTGTATATGGTGCCATAATCCGGAGAGCCTTTCTTTTGAAAAGCAGGTTGCCTTTTTTAAAAACAAGTGTGTATCCTGCGGTATTTGCGAAAATAAAAGGAACGAAAAAACGGCAGAGAGCTGCCCTGTCAATGCAATAGAGGTTTACGGCAGGGAATACGAATTGGAGGAGCTTGTTGAAATATTATTGCAGGATGAGCTTTTTTTCAAAAACAGCGGTGGCGGTGTAACTCTTTCGGGCGGTGAATGCCTTGCTCATCCCGATTTCGCGGTCGCTCTTTCGAAAAAGCTATACGAAAGAGGCATCAGCATTTACGTCGATACCTGCGGCTACGTAAAGCGCGAGACGTTTGAAAAAATCATTCCATACACCGATAAATTCTTGTATGATATCAAGGCGATCGATGCAAGGTTGCACGAAAAATGCACGGGAAAAGATAATCACTTGATACTTGACAATCTAAAGTTTCTTTGCGGCGAAGGATGCAAAATCGAAATAAGGTACCCACTTGTAATTGGATATAATGATCTCGAATGCGAAAATATTGCGAAATATTTAAGCGGCTTGCAAGGGATAACAAAGGTTAAGGTTTTACAATACCATCGTTTTTCCGCATCAAGATATGATGCCTTAGGAATGATCAATGCTTTGCCGGATACAAAAACTACCATGCAGGATGTTGAAAATGCAGTAAAAATTTTAAAGAGCTATGGTTTGAATGCAGTTAATGGTATGCTTGATGATTAAGTCGGAGGCCAAGCGGT
>JAZSPS010000005.1:0-19371 GCA_045537595.1 Eubacteriales bacterium | reverse complement strand
AGGCAGAGTTGTCTTCCTAAGACCGCTTGGCCTCCGACTTCGCTAGATTCAGGTTCTAGTGGGGGCAACTTCGTGGAGGTTCAAGTCCTCTTACCCGCACCATCAAAATCCAAGTCTTCGGGCTTGGATTTTTCTTTGTTCTTAAAAAGAAAGTCGGATCGTAGCCATGTCGTTCTGTGAGCCAAGGAGTTGAAAGGCAGAGTTGTCTTCCTAAGACCGCTTGGCCTCCGACTTCCTTTTGTGTTGGTGCGGGTAAGAGGACTTGAACCTCCACGAAGTTGCCCCCACTAGAACCTGAATCTAGCGCGTCTGCCAATTCCGCCATACCCGCGTATGAATAATGCAAAATGCAAAGTGCAAAATGCAAAATTGTTTTTCCTTTAATTTTTACACGGAGTAAGGTCTCCGAGGCGGGGGACGTACCCTGATCCGCTTTTTATTCCGTTTTTTCTCGGAACAAAAAATATTCTATCATAAATCCAATTATTTGTCAATAGTAATTTTCGAATTTTTTAAAAAATTTTTCTTTGTCATTTTTTCACGTTTCTTATTTTTCTCTTAAGCGATCATTATACCGCGAAACCGCCGTCAATTCCGATGGCTTGTCCGGTAATAAAGCCTGCTTCCTCCGAGGCTAAAAAGGCGGCGAGCGCGGCAACCTCCTCGGGAGAGCCCAATCGGCAAAGCGGAGTAGCGTCGCAAAGCTCGGAAAGTGTTTCTTGACTAAGCTCTCGATTCATTTCCGTTGCAATTACCCCCGGTTCGATACAATTGACCGTAATACCCGAAGGCCCCAGCTCCTTTGCCAATGCCATGGTCATACCTCGCAGGGCGGCTTTGGCTGCTGAATAGTGCACCTCACAGGATGCTCCGCTCTTGCCCCACATGGAGCCGATCGTAATGACACGTCCGCTTTTTTGCGCGATCATAGGCTTGACGGCTTCTCTGGTTATATAAAACGCTCCGGAAAGATTCGTATTGATCATATTCTGCCAATCCTCGTCGGTCAGGTCGGTAAACAGCTTGATTTGAGAAATTCCCGCGTTATTAATCAGCACGTCGATGCCGTTCATTTCCTGAATCGCGGTCGTTACCGCGGCGCGTGCCTCATCACATTTTCCAATATCGGCACGAATTCCCAAAGCCCCCGTAGCTTGTTGCAGCTCCTCCGATGCTTTTATACTGTTTCGGTATATAAATGTGACGGTGTGACCGTCTCCCGCAAAACGTTCTACGCATGCTTTTCCGATTCCTCGTGTTCCGCCTGTGATCAATACCTTCATGGTTGCCTCCGAGCTTTGGTTGATTATTTATCATAACTTTTATAACATTATAATAATTATACCGCATTTTCAGTTAAAAATCAACGGCAGAGAGAAATTATTTTTTACGGAGTTTTACGAAATTTTCTTAAAAAAATTTTATAATTTCACGGGCTTAAAAAAATCTAAAAAGCTCTTGACATTCATTTGAAAATATGGTATAATCCTTTTTTGGTACGGGTTGAAATGTACAACCTGTCTCCTTACCGTGTGTAAATAATAAAAAAACGATGCGCACGGTCTTAAGTCCATAGGGAGGTATAAAAATGGAAAAGGTAATCAATTCTTACGAAAACCTGTTCATTGTTGATGTAACTAAGGGTGAAACCGTTACGGAAGCAACTGTGAACAAGTTCATATCTTTGATCGAGGCAAATGCCGAGGTTGTAGATGTGGCAAAGTGGGGCAAGCGCCGTCTTGCTTATCCCATCAACGATATGCCCGAAGGCTATTACGTTGTGGTAACATTCAAGGCTGAGCCTTCTTTCCCCAGCGAGCTTGAGCGTCTCTTCAATATCGATGAAACGATCATGCGCTCCATGGTAATTAAGCTTGAGTATGATGCTGCCGAGAAAAAGGCTGCAAAGATCGCCGCTGCTGAGGCTGCCGCTGCTGAGGCTGCCGAGACGGAAGCTGTTACCGAAGAAACTGTTGCTGATGCGGATGCAGAGTAATTGCTGCGGTTCTTGGGAGGTTTGATATGTCGAATCTGAACTTGAACAAGGTTGTGCTTGCAGGAAGACTGACCAATGACCCCGAGCTGAAACAAACACAGTCCGGTGTTTCGGTGATCAGCTTTAGCATAGCCATTAACCGAAGATATGCCTCAAAGAACAGCGAACAGGCTGAACAACAAACCGACTTTATCAATCTTGTTGCTTGGAGACAAACCGCGGAGTTTATTTCAAAGTATTTCAGAAAAGGCTCGGCAATTTGTGTTACAGGAAGTATCCAGACCAGAAGCTGGCAGGATAATCAAGGGCAGAAAAGATATGCGACAGAGGTCGTTGTTGACGAAGCTATGTTTGTGGATTCCCGCAATGAAAGCAATTCGGCGCAGGCATCCTACGTTCCCGATGCATATAATGCCACCCCGAGTTATTCTTCAAATCAGAGCTCGGCTCCGAATTTTGAGGAACTCAACACCGATGACGATCTTCCGTTCTGAGGATCGTTCGGGCATCACATTATTACAGGAGGTTATTGAAAATGGATAGAACTGAAAATACCACGGCACGTCCTCAGCGTCCGGTTGTACGCAGAAGAAAGAAAGTTTGCGTTTTCTGCGCAGATAAGGTTGACTTTATCGACTATAAGGATTCCGCGAAGCTGAGAAAGTTTATCAGTGAAAGAGGCAAGATTCTTCCCAGAAGAATTTCCGGTACTTGCGCAAAGCATCAGCGTGAGCTGAACACCGCTATTAAGCGCGCAAGACAGGTTGCTTTGCTTCCTTACGTTACTGACTAAGTAATTTTCTCATATAGCGCAAAAGGTCGTCACATTGCCGTGTCGGCCTTTTTGTGTTAAATCAAAAATTAACGGTAAGAAACCCTAAAAGGAAAAGAAAAACGGAGGGCATATGGAGAATTTACAAGAGCTGTTTTCATACCGCAAGCAAGATGTACAAGCTGTAATGGAACGGTCCTTTTTTGAGGACTGCTTGCTGTTTGATGTGGCGAATGAAGGTCGGATCGTCGCTTGCCGTTCCCCCAGGTGCCGTGATCGAACGGGAGAGTATTTTTTTGATTTGTTGACACCCGATGCCGCGGGAGAGCTTCGCGCGTATTTGTTAGGTTATCATACAAAGCCCATTATCACAGAGACAAGATTTGGAATCGCGGTGGTGGTTCCTACCGTAATGCCTTCATCCGCATTGGGGATTGCTGTTCTTCCTCAAATGGAGAGAAGGACGCTTTTGCGGTTGCTTTCTCGGATCGAGAAGCAGAAGGACAGCGAGGATGAGATGTTCGCTTGGAGCGGCTCTCTCCGCGAGGAGGCACAAGGCCGCGCGGTACCGGATATGGCGGTGAGAAGGGAAGCGTTAGAGGAAATTATGACGGATATTCGGCTTTGTTTATACGAATACGCGCCGACAAACGCCTCCAAAGTATGCCGCATTGATGAATATTTAGAGCAACAGCTGTATCGGCTTTCTTATTTTGCGGGCTGTCCGATTGATTTGATTCGGAAAGAAAAAATAATGAGCTATGGCGATTTCGATTTTGCTTTATTTACGGCATATATGCTTTCGGTGTTGTTTCTGTGCCGAAGGATCGCCCCTTGCCGCAAGGCGGATATTTTACTTATGTCTTCCGAACTGGGCGGAATGGCGGAAATTCGGATCGGCATGGAGGGAAAGCCTTCCACTATTTTTTCGGAGATTCTTTGGATGGAGGCCCTGGCGGCGTCAAAAAATATTTATTTTGATTACGCCATGGGTGAGGAGCTGCTTCAGCTTTGCTTTGTGCCTGTCAATCGTGATTGGTCATATTTAGAGCTGAAGGCGCATCAGGATTTTGATTGGGTTTGGAAGAAGGAGACGAAAAACGAAGAAGCCCACTGACATGCTTAAGCATTTTTAATGAGGGAATGCGGGATACCGCAGCTTGGAAAAAATCGGGCTTTTGTTTTTTATAAAATATACGCGGATCTTACCGATTTTTTGTATGTTTTTTAAAAGTTTTTATATTGTTCCTCTTGACAGAAATGTTGTGTTGTGATACAATATATAAGGTGAATCTTTAAAGCGATACAGAGATATCGGTAAGATCGGTTTCATAGTCAAATAGTATCCGATACAAGTGATACAAGCGATACAAAGTTATGTAAGCGCGAAGTAGGCTCGTATTGGGGTTTTTGAGGAACGGTCTTGCTGATTGGCAGGACTTTTTTGTGTTTTATGTAAAATATTATGTAAATATGTAAATATGTAAAACAGACGAAAAAACAGAAGCGGCAGATGCCGAAATAGTACGAAAAGGGCGGTAGTCGGTTTGAAAAGAAAAGCATTGATCATGGACGAAGCGGCACTGAAAAGAGCCATGGCGAGAATAACGCATGAAATTATCGAACGTAACCGCGGCGCGGAGGATATCTGTCTTTTGGGGGTTAAGCGAAGAGGAATTCCTCTTGCTGCCATGCTGGCGGAAAATATTCAACGCTTTGAGGGAATCAAGGTACCTTTGGGTCATTTGGACATTACGCTTCATCGGGACGATCTTTCCGAGCAGGACAAGCAGAGCGGTATAGGAGCGGAATGCTTTATCCCTTGTGATATTCGGGAAAAAACGGTGATTATCGTGGATGATGTTTTATACACGGGGCGGACAGCCCGTGCCGCGTTAGAGGCTGTTTTTGCCAACGCAAGACCGAAAGCGGTTCAATTGGCGGTTCTTGTGGACCGAGGACACAGAGAGCTTCCCATTCGGCCCGACTATGTGGGAAAAAATGTTCCTACCTCGAAAAATGAGATGATCGCTGTGACGGTGAAGGAAATTGACGGAGACAACGGAGTATATATCTGTGATCTTACAAATGATTGAAAAACAGGAAATTTATTCGGATAGATCGAATTTATTTAGGTATATTAAGAATAATAAGAATAAATAAGAATAAACGGTAAAAAACGATAAAAACTATGAATGTGAGGGATTTGATGATGAAACAGAAAGCGGAATCGATGCAGAGCTCTATGCTCCAAACTTCCTATACGCAATCTTTTTCTTCCGATGAAGCGAAGGCTTTTTTCGATTCCCCTGAATATACGGTTCTTCCCGGCTTTTGTGATGTGCATGTGCATTTTCGTGAGCCGGGTTTTTCTTACAAGGAAACCATCAGAACCGGAAGCTTGGCGGCAGCGAGAGGCGGTTATACGGCGGTATGCACCATGCCGAATTTGAACCCTGTACCTGACTGTCCGGAGCATTTAAAGCTTCAGACGGATCTGATCGAAGCCCATGCGGCGATTCATGTATATCCTTACGGTGCCATTACAAGGATGGAGGCTGGGATCGAGCTTGTGGATATGAACGCCTTGGCTCCCTCGGTAATTGCCTTTTCCGATGATGGAAGAGGGGTTCAAAGCGAGGAAATGATGAGTTCGGCGATGAAAAAGGCTAAGGAGCCGGGGGCAATTATTGCGGCGCACTGCGAGGTCAATGAGCTGCTTCGCGGGGGATATATTCATGATGGAATTTACGCCAAGGAGCACGGTCATAAAGGAATTTGCTCTGAGAGCGAATACGCGCAGATCGCCAGAGACTTGAAGCTGGCTGAGGAGATCGGATGCGCGTATCATGTATGTCATATATCCGCGAAAGAGAGCGTAGCGCTGATCCGTGACGCGAAGCGGCGAGGGGTGAACGTGACCTGCGAGACCGCTCCCCATTATTTGGTTCTTGACGAAAACGATTTGAGAGAAGAGGGGCGGTTTAAGATGAATCCACCCTTACGTTCCGCGGAGGACAGGCAAGCTTTGATCGAGGGGATCTTGGACGGAACCATCGACATGATCGCTACCGATCACGCACCGCATTCCGCTGAGGAAAAGTCGAGAGGTCTTGCGGGAAGTCCTTTTGGAATCGTGGGACTGGAAACAGCTTTTCCTGTAATGTACACCCATTTTGTGAAAACCAATCTTCTTACCTTGGATCAATTGCTTGATTTGATGGTATGGAATCCGAGACGGCGGTTTCGTATTCCCTTAGGAAATGATTTTTCCGTGTGGAAGTTGGATGAGCGGTTTTGTGTGGATCCCAATGAATTTCTGTCTATGGGGCGCGCGACCCCCTTTGCCGGCGAAGAGCTTTACGGCAAGTGCGTGATGACGGTTCTGGGCGGAAAGACAGTTTACCGCGCCGACTGATAAATTTCGATAAAATTCGTAAAATTTAAATATGTATTTTATAAGCTATAGCTTTGGGAGGAAATAAAAATGGCTAAAAGAAAAGATCTTAAAAAAATTCTGATTATCGGATCGGGACCTATTGTAATCGGTCAGGCTGCCGAGTTTGACTACGCAGGTACGCAGGCATGTCTCGCTCTGAAGGAGGAGGGATATGAGGTTGTTCTTGTAAACTCCAACCCCGCGACGATCATGACCGATACGACCATTGCCGACAAGGTGTATATGGAGCCTCTTACCTTGGAATATATCGCTAAGATCCTTCGCTATGAAAGACCGGACGCAATCGTTCCCGGTATTGGCGGACAGACCGGCTTGAATCTCGCTATGCAATTGGAGAAGAAGGGAATTCTCAAGGAATGCCGTGTAGAGCTTTTAGGTACCAGCAGCGAAAGTATTGAAAGAGCCGAGGACAGAGAGCTTTTTAAGGAGCTTTGTACTTCGATCGGTGAGCCCACCATTCCTTCGCAGATTACTTATGGGATTGAGGAAGCAAAAAAGGCGGCAGCGGAGATCGGTTATCCTGTTGTTCTTCGTCCTGCCTTTACCCTTGGCGGTACAGGCGGCGGCTTTGCCAACAATGAGGAGGAATTGATCGAGATCGGAAGAAACGCGTTTAAGCTTTCCCCTGTACATCAGGTTTTGGTCGAAAAGAGTGTTAAGGGTTATAAAGAGATCGAATTTGAGGTGATGCGTGACTCTGAGGACCATGCCATCACGATTTGCGGTATGGAAAATGTGGATCCTGTTGGTGTTCATACCGGTGACTCGATCGTTGTGGCTCCCATCATGACCTTAAACGACCACGATCTGAAGATGTTAAATGACAGTGCCATTCGCATTATTCGTGAATTGAAGATCGAGGGCGGATGTAATGTACAGTTTGCTCTGAATCCCGATAGCTCCGAATACTATTTGATCGAGGTAAACCCCCGTGTGTCCCGTTCCTCCGCACTTGCCTCCAAGGCAAGCGGATATCCTATCGCGAGAGTGACGGCGAAGATCGCTGTCGGCATGACACTGGATGAGATCGAGATCGCCAACGCGACCGCTGCCATCGAGCCAAGATTGGATTATGTGGTAGCGAAGTTTCCTCGTTTCCCCTTTGATAAGTTTTCCTCTGCCTCCAATGTACTCGGTACACAGATGAAGGCAACCGGTGAGGTTATGGGAATCGGCTCGAATCTTGAGGAGTGTATGCTGAAATCGGTTCGATCCTTGGAAACCGGTGTTTGCCACCTTTACATGACCAAATTTGAAAGGATGTCGGAGGATGAGCTGAAGTCGTATATTGTTGAATTTAAGGATGATAACATTTTTGCCGTAACCGAGCTGCTGCGGAGAGGAATGACGGTTGCCGAGCTTTACGACAGAACCAAGATCACGCCTTATTTTCTGGAAGCGATCCTTCGCATTGTTGAAATGGAAAAAGCTCTCGCGGAAAATCCCATGGATAAGACCGTCCTTTCTCAGGCGAAGAAGATGGGCTTCTGCGACAAATTTATCGCGAAGCTGTGGAACCGCGAGGAGCTGGAGGTATGCGCTCTTCGCAAGGAAAACGGTATCGTCCCTGTGTTCAGAATGGTTGACACCTTGCATACGGGAGCTTATATTCCGTATCTGTACTCTTCCTACAGCGGAGAAAATGATTCTCGCCTGACCGACAAAAAGAAAATGCTGGTTTTGGGCGCCGGACCTATCCGTATCGGACAGGGTGTGGAATTTGACTATTCTACCGTGCATGCCGTAACTACCATTCGAAAATCGGGTTACGAGGCGATCATTATTAACAACAACCCCGAGACGGTTTCTACCGACTATACCACCAGCGATAAGCTTTACTTCGAGCCGCTGACGCCCGAGGATGTTATGAGCATTGTGGATTTTGAGCAACCCGAGGGTGTGATCGCTTCTCTCGGCGGACAAACCGCGATCAATCTTGCCGAGCCTTTGATGAAGAGAGGCGTTGAGATCATCGGAACCGATTGTGATGCTATTGAGCGCGCGGAAAACCGAGACAGCTTTGAAAAAATTCTTCACCAATTGGACATTCCTCAGCCCGAGGGTAAAGCGGTTACCAATATCGAAGACGGTGTTGCCGCCGCCGAGCGGATCGGTTATCCTGTATTGGTTCGTCCCAGCTTTGTTTTGGGCGGACGTGCAATGCAGATCGTAGGAAACGAGAAGCAGCTGCGCCATTATTTAAAGACCGCCGTGGAGATTGATGAGGACCGCCCTGTTCTGGTTGATAAATATATCATCGGAAAGGAGGTTGAGGTGGATGCCATTTGCGACGGAAGAGATGTATTCGTTCCCGGTATTATGGAGCTTGTTGAGAGAACAGGTGTACACTCGGGAGACTCTATCAGCGTTTATCCCACCTTCAGTATTTCCAACAAGGTCAAGGGAACGATTTTGCAGTACGCGAAGAAGCTTGGCTTAGGTATTGGAATTAAGGGCTTGTTTAACATACAGTTTATTGTGGATAAGGACGAGAGAGTATTTATTATTGAGGTAAACCCCCGTTCCTCCAGAACGGTACCCTTCCTGTCCAAGGCAACAGGCTACAGCCTTGCGGATATCGCCACAGAGGTAATTCTGGGCAAGAGCTTGAAGGAGCAGGGAATTTTTGATATTTACCCCGAGGAAAAGAAGCGTTGGTATGTTAAGGTTCCTGTATTCTCCTTTAACAAGATCCGCGGACTGGACGCATATTTGTCTCCCGAAATGAAATCCACCGGAGAGGCGATCGGTTATGACGATAAGCTGAATCGATCCCTTTACAAGGCTCTTCAGGCTTCGGGTATGCATCTGCAAAATTACGGCACGGTATTTGTTACCATTGCCGATCAGGACAAGGAGGAGGCTCTTCCTCTGATCCGCCGCTTCTATAATCTTGGATTTAATATTGAAGCCACCGAGGGCACGGCAAATTATTTGAAGAGCAACGGTATCCGTACCCATATTCTTCAAAAGATTGAAACCGGAAGCAATGAAATTCAGGAGTCCATTCGTCAGGGTCATATCGCCTATGTTATCAACACCAGTGATGTGCAGTCCGAAAACCAGCTGACTGACGGAAGACAGATCCGCGCTTGGGCAATTGAGAGCAATGTAACCATGTTTACGTCTTTGGATACGGTTCGGGTTTTGCTGGATGTTCTTGAGGAAACAACGCTTTGCATTTCTACCATCGACGCGTGAGAAGATGATAAATAATACAAAACAATGATTGAGGAGAATTTGAATGATTAGGTTTTGTCCCGAATGTGGAACGGAATGGAATGGAATTGACAGACTTTGTACAGGATGCGGTAAAGATCTGACTTTCTATGTAAGCGAAAAAGCGGGTGCTTTGGATGAGATGGCGGAGAATCAAGAAAACGCGGTCGATCCCACGATTCCCGAAAGTCTCGCGGCTTATAAGGTCGAGAAACAGCAGAATGGGAAATTTATTATTGTCAAGCTAAAAAATTCTTCTGATATGACTGCGATCGTTCCCGATTGCGTTGAGGCAATTAAGGCGGACGCTTTTAGGGGCAGTGACCTTTTGCAGATCACGCTTCCTGAGGGATTGCTGAAAATCGGTGACAGAGCTTTTGCGGATTGTAAGGACTTGGATACGGTCAATTTTCCCGAGTCCTTAAAGATTATTGGTGAGGAAGCCTTTGCCGGATGTATTGTATTGGACAAGCCTATTCCCAAAAATATTCGCGTTGGCAAGGATGCCTTCAGAGATACCATTCCCGATAAAAAGCTTCAAGAGGCAAGAAGGCTTGAGGAGAGCAAGAAGGCGGAGGAAGCGCAGCAGGCGGAAAATGAAAAAAACGCGAGGATTGCCGAAGAGGAAGACGGTATATTTTTAAAATCCTGCCAAATTGAAAAGGGAATGTTAAAGAAATATAAGGGTGAGGGTGGAAACATTCGTATTCCCAATACGGTGAAGAGCATTCAATGGTATGCTTTTAAGGATTGCAGCGGCTTGGTCAGTGTTACGGTGGCTCACACGGTGAAAACCATTGGCTGCGGAGCGTTTAAGGATTGCAGCGGTCTGGTATCGGCGGTGCTGCCTTCCGGTGTGAAATGTATTAAGAGCCGAGCTTTCAAGAGTTGCGGATGTCTGACGGAGATTGCTATTCCCAACAGCGTGAAATTTATTGAGAAGCGAGTTTTTGAGGACTGCAGCGGAATGATCGGTGTGACCATTCCCAACAGCGTAAAGGGTATTGGCTGCTACGCCTTTAAGGATTGCCGAGCTTTAACAAAGGTAACCATTCCCAACAGCGTAAAGAGAATTGAGAAGGGTGCCTTCTCGGATTGCAGCAATCTGACGGAGATAACCATTCCCAACAGCGTAAAATATATTGGAAAGGGCGCCTTCTTTGGATGCATTTCTCTGAAAACAGCTAAGGTTCCGAGCCATTTACGGGAAAAATTTAAAAGCAGCATCGATCCTGAGTTGAAAAACAGAATTGATTATATTTGATTCGATAGAGTTTTTTTGAATAACGCATAGGACAAAGGAGTGAGAAAGAGCGTTCATGAAACAGGGAATTTTTCAAATCACAGAGAATGTTCCATTGACCGACAGTGTTATGAGAATGCGTTTAGAAGGAGATGTATCTCATATTACCGGTCCGGGACAGTTTATCAATATTAAGCTGGACGGCTTATATCTGCGCCGACCTATTTCGGTGTATGATAGAGACGATACCTCGGTGACGATCATCTATAAGGTGGTGGGCAAGGGAACCGAGCGGATGCGTTCTATGAGCATCGGGGAAACCTTGGATGTTCTCACAGGACTTGGAAACGGATATGATCTCTCCCTTTCGGGAGATGCTCCCCTTCTGCTTGGCGGAGGTGTTGGTGTTCCTCCCCTCTATATGCTGGCAAAGGAATTGATCGCGCAAGGAAAACGGGTTTCGGTGATCCTTGGCTTCAATACAAAGGAAGAGGTCTTTTGCGAGGAGGAATTTAGAGCGTTGGGCGCTTCGGTTACCGTAGCTACCGCGGACGGCTCCTATGGAGTAAAGGGCTTTGTTACCGATGCAATGAAGGGAATGGAGTACAGTTATTTCTATACC
This sequence comes from Eubacteriales bacterium, assembly GCA_045537595.1. Taxonomy (GTDB): domain Bacteria; phylum Bacillota; class Clostridia; order Oscillospirales; family CAG-272; genus HGM12713. The sequence continues at coordinate 8,059 of JAZSPS010000005.1, read as the reverse complement.
TGCGGTCCGGAGCCCATGCTTCGCGCTGTGTATAATGTGACATCAACGGAAGGTCAGCTTAGCTTTGAGGAGCGCATGGGATGCGGATTCGGCGCTTGTATGGGCTGCTCCTGCAAGACCCTGTACGGAAACAAGCGGATCTGTAAGGACGGTCCTGTGCTGAAAAAGGAGGAGATCATATGGGAGAAATGAAGGTAAATCTTTGCGGGATCGAATTGGATAACCCCGTTATTCCCGCAAGCGGAACCTTTGGCTATGGCTATGAATTTGCCGAGCTGTATGATATTAATGTTTTAGGTACCTTTTCCTTTAAGGGAACCACGAAGGATCCGAGATTCGGAAATCCAACCCCTCGGATTGCCGAGTGCTATTCGGGTATGATCAATGCGGTTGGCTTGCAAAATCCGGGAGTGGAGAGGGTACTTACCGAGGAGCTTCCCAAGCTGCGCAAATGTTTTCATAAGAAGGTAATGGCTAATGTCAGCGGCTTTTCCGTGGAGGATTATGCGTATACCTGTCAGAAGCTTAATGACTGTGAGGAAATCGGCTGGTTGGAGGTCAATGTCAGCTGTCCCAATGTTCATGGCGGCGGAATGAGCTTTGGAACCTCTCCCGAGGCTGCGGCAGAGGTGGTAAGAGCGGTAAAAAAGGTGACAACAAAGCCGATCATTGTTAAGCTTTCGCCCAATGTTACCGATATCGTTTCCATTGCCAAGGCATGCGAGGCTGCGGGGGCTGACGGAATTAGTTTGATCAACACCATGTTAGGCATGCGGATCGATCTTCGTACCAAAAAGCCCATCATTGCCAACAAGATGGGAGGCTTTTCAGGTCCCGCTATTTTTCCTGTGGCTGTGCGGATGGTTTATCAGGTGGCACACGCGGTATCGGTTCCCGTTGTGGGAATGGGCGGTGTATCTACCGCTGAGGACGTGATCGAAATGATGTTGGCGGGCGCTACGGCGGTTGAAGTGGGAGCTGCCAATCTGATCGATCCCTTCGCATGCCGTGATATTATTCGGGATCTGCCTGAGGTTATGGAAAAATATAAAATTCATTCATTAAAAGAAATAATAGGAGGATGTAAGTAATGGGAAAGGATGTAATCATTGCCTGTGATTTTGACAGTGCTGAAAAAACGTTTGCCTTTTTAGACAAGTTTACGGGAAGAAAGCCCTTTGTAAAGATCGGGATGGAGCTATACTATGCGGAGGGTCCTTCTATTGTCCGCGAGATCAAGAAGAGAGGGCATAAGATCTTTCTCGACTTGAAGCTGCACGATATTCCCAATACAGTGAAAAAATCCATGGCGGTACTTTCTCGCTTGGATGTGGATATGACCAATCTGCACGCGGGGGGAACGGTGCGCATGATGGAGGCAGCCTTGGAGGGCTTGACCCGTCCTGACGGAACCAGACCTCTTTTGATTGCTGTTACCCAGCTTACCTCGACCGATCAGGAGAGCATGGAAAAGGATCTGTGGATCGAAAAGCCGATTGCCGATGTTGTTATGCATTACGCAAGCAACGCGAAAAAGGCGGGCTTGGATGGCGTGGTTTGCTCGCCTTTGGAGGCGGGAAAGGTACACGATACCTGCGGAGAAGGCTTCCTTACCGTAACGCCCGGTGTTCGCTTTGCCGACGGGGATATCGGAGATCAGAAACGTGTAATGACCCCTGCCGAGGCAAAGAAAATCGGCTCGGATTACATTGTTGTGGGCAGACCCATTACGGCAGCGGAGAATCCTGTTGCCGCCTATGAGAGATGCGTAAGAGAATTTGTTGATTGAGTAAATAAAACAGAAGGTGTGAAAAGGAGAAAGAGCATGGAAGGATATAAAAGAGAGTTTATTGAGTTTTTGGAAAGCGCCGGTGTATTGAAATTTGGTGATTTTACCGCGAAAAGCGGAAGAAAGATCCCCTATTTCATTAACGCAGGTGAAATTAAAACAGGCGAACAGATCGCAAAGCTCGGAGAGTTTTACGCGAAAAGCTATCTTGAAAAGGTAGGAAATAAGAGAACGGTTTTGTACGGTCCCGCGTACAAGGGAATTCCGATTGCCGTTTCCGCATCCATTGCCTTGGCAAAATGCGGTATCAACACGCCGTTCTTCTTTAACAGAAAAGAGGAAAAGGATCACGGTGAGGGCGGTGTGTTTGTAGGATATATTCCCAAGGCTCCCGAGGAGATCGTTATCGTGGAGGATGTTATTACCGCCGGCACGGCTATCCGCGAGAGCATGGCAAATCTTCAGCATTTGGAGGGAACCAAGATCGCCGCTACCTTTGTTATGGTTGACCGCAAGGAGAAGGGCAAGGGTGAGAAATCGGCAATGGCTGAGATCGAGGAGGAATACGGCTTCCCTGTATATTCTGTTGTAGATGTTTATGATATTATTGAGTATCTGGAGCAGGACAGCAAGAACGCGGAGAATGTAGATCGCATTAAAAAGTATTTGGAAATCAACGGAGCGAAGGCATAAGCGCGTAAGCGGATCGATATTTTTCGATGAAATGAAAAATAAATGGAGAGAAAAATGAGAAGCTTAATTGATATTTTAGATTTTTCAGTAAACGAGATCAACGATGTATTAGATGTTGCCGACGATATGATCGCTGATCCTGCCAAATATTCTGAATGCTGCAAGGGAAAAAAGCTGGCTACTCTGTTTTTTGAGCCTTCCACCAGAACCAGACTGAGCTTTGAGGCGGCAATGCTGGAGCTGGGCGGAAGCGTTATCGGATTTTCCGACGCGCAAAGCTCTTCCTCCTCTAAAGGTGAGAGTGTTTCGGATACGGTAAAGGTTATTAGCTGTTATGCCGATATTATCGCTATGCGCCATCCCAAGGAGGGTGCCCCTTTGGTAGCCTCCCATGCGGCATCGATTCCCGTGATCAACGCGGGAGATGGAGGACACAGCCATCCCACACAGACTCTTACCGACCTTTTGACCATTCGCCGTGAAAAGGGAAGACTTAAGGATTTCACCATTGGCTTTTGCGGTGATTTGAAGTTTGGAAGAACGGTTCATTCTCTGATCAACGCTCTGTCCCGATATGAGGGGATCCGTGTTGTTTTGATCTCCCCTGAGGAGCTGACCTTGCCCAGTTATGTTAAGGTGGATGTTTTGGATAAGAAAAACATGAATTACACACAGACCACCAATCTGGAAGCGGTTATCGGTGAATTGGATGTTCTGTACATGACACGTGTGCAGAAGGAGCGTTTCTTTAACGAGGAGGATTATCTGCGTCTGAAGGACAGCTACATACTTACCCCTCAAAAGCTGACACAGGCGAAGAGCGATCTTTGCATTATGCATCCTCTGCCCAGAGTAAATGAGATCAGCGTTGCCATTGATGAGGATCCCCGCGCGTGCTATTTCAAGCAGGTATTTAATGGAAAAAATGTGCGTAAGGCATTAATTCTTAAGCTTTTAAAGGAGGCGGGAACCATATGAATATCGATTCCATTCATAACGGATTTGTGATTGATCATATTCCGGCAGGACGCGGAATGAAGCTGTATGAGCTGTTGGGGTTGGATCAACTGGATTGTTCCATCGCTCTGATTAAGAATGTTACCAGCAGAAAGATGGGGAAAAAGGACATTATTAAGATCGATGCGGATATTTCCATAAATTTTGATATTATCGGATTTATTTCTCCCGATGTTACCGTCAACATCATTCGCGAGGGAAAGCTGGTGGAGAAGAAGTCCATTGCGCTTCCTCGGGAGCTGGTAGGGGTCATTCGCTGTAAAAACCCCCGTTGCATTACCTCCTGTGAGCAGGAGCTGTCGCACAGATTTAAGCTGACCGACGCGGAAAATCACGTTTACCGTTGTGTTTATTGCGAAACCAAGGCGAATTACGATCGGTAAAAAAGACGCGTGAGCATTCGCGTAAGCTGCCCGATAATCAATTTTTAATGAATGAATAGAAGAGAGAGGATTTTTGTCCTCTCTCTTTCGCATTTTATGGCGTTAGGCTGAAGATGTCAACCATTCGTTGATAAAGGAAAGGTTTTTTTGTTTTGCTCTTGCATTTTTTTCGTGTATCGTTTATAATAAAATAAGGATGAGGCTTTGCGGTCTTTACATAAAAGCGAAAACAGGGAGAATGAAAAATGCTAAAAATCAATCATTTGACAAAAATTTACGGTGATAAAAAGGCGGTTGACGACCTTTCCTTGCACATTCAAGCAGGAGAGATCTACGGATTTATCGGACATAACGGCGCCGGAAAAACCACTACGATCAAGGCTGTATGCGGTATTTTGCAGTTTGATGAGGGGGAGATTCTTGTGGACGGTGAGTCGATCAAACAGGATCCTCTTGCCTGTAAAGCTAAAATTGCTTATATTCCCGACAATCCCGATCTGTATGATTTTATGACCGGTCTTCAATTTCTTCACTTTACAGCGGACATTTTTGGTATATCCGCTGAACAAAGACAAGAACGCATTAAAAAGTATGGGGACACGTTTGAACTGACAAAATCCCTCGGACAGCCCATTTCCTCGTATTCCCATGGAATGAAACAAAAGCTGGCAATCATATCGGCGTTGCTTCATGATCCCAAGCTGATTATCATGGATGAGCCCTTTGTGGGCTTGGATCCCAAGGCATCCCATCTTTTAAAGGAGATCATGCGGGAAATGTGTTCCTCGGGATCGGCGATCTTTTTCTCTACCCACGTTTTGGAGGTGGCGGAAAAGCTTTGTGACAAGGTGGCGATTATCAAGAATGGTCAGCTGATAAGGGCGGGAAGCATGGAAGAGGTCAAAGGCGATACCTCTCTGGAAAATGTTTTTCTTGAGTTGGAGGATGAGCAATGATCGGTGCACTGTTAAAAAAACAGATGATGGAGCTTTTTTCTTTCTTTTTTCAGAACAAAAAGACAGGGAAGAAGCGATCCATTGGCGGTATGATCGGATATGGTGTACTGTACCTGTACGCGTTCGGTGTTATTGGAGCGATGTTCTTTTTGATGGCTAATGCTCTTTGTGCTCCTCTTATCCGTGTGGAATTGGGATGGCTGTATATGGCGTTAATGGGGTTAGTGGGGATTGTTTTTGGTGTTTTCGGAAGTGTATTCAGCACCTACAATAGCCTGTATAACGCCAAGGATAACGATATGCTTCTCTCTATGCCGATTCCATCCTCTAAAATATTGTTGGTTCGTTTATCCGGTGTGTATATCATGGGATTGTTATATGAGAGCATTGTAATGGTTCCCACCATTATTGTATATTTTCTTAATGTGAAGCTCTCATTTTTGTCTGTTCTGTTTACTCTGCTGATCCCCTTTGTTCTTTCCTTCCTTGTGCTGACTCTTTCCTGTATTCTTGGCTTTGCCGTGGCGGCGGTCAGCGCTCGGATGAAGCACAAAAATCTGATCACGATGGTGCTTTCTCTTGGATTTCTTGTGGCGTATTTTTATATTTATTCCAAGGCGTATACGATGCTTCAAATGATCCTGACCGATGCGGAAAGGATCGGTAACAAGATGAAAACAGTGCTATTTCCCGTTTATCATATGGGACGCGCCGCGGAAGGAAATATCCTTTCTATGATTCTTTTCACTCTGATTTTTAGTGTCCTTTTCGGAATCGTATATTGGATCCTTTCTCACAGCTTCTTAAAGCTTGCAACGGCCAATAAGGGCGCGGCAAGAGTTAAATATAAAGAAAATAAGATTCTGAGGTCGGGAAGCGTGAAAAGCGCACTCTTGAAAAAGGAATTTCGACGGTTTATGAGCAGTCCTACGTATATGTTGAATTGCGGATTGGGATTGATCATGATGGTTATAGCCGCTGTCTTTTTGTTCATTAAAGGCAGGTGGATCTATGATATGCTGTCGATGATCTTTGTGGGAGAGAGCGCTCAACTGATTCCGTTGTTTGCGGTTGCTTTATTGGGAATGGTTGCCTCCACTAACGATATTACCGCTCCGTCGGTATCCTTGGAGGGAAAGCATATCTGGCTTTTACAGGCTTATCCTGTACCTCCCAAGGAGGTTCTGTATGCTAAGCTGAAGCTTCATCTGATTCTGACCGTGATTCCCACCCTGTTACTCTGTGCCGCTCTTCTGTTTGCCATTCGCCCCACGCTGTGGTTTGCTGTTCTGATCCCGATTGAGGCGGTTTTGTTTGTAATATTGGGGGCTCTTTGGGGATTGTTTTTGAATCTAAAAATGCCCAATCTGAATTGGACAAATGAAACTGTTCCCGTAAAGCAAAGTCTTGCGGTTATGTTAGCGCTTTTTGGCGGTTGGATTATGATCGTTGCTTTAGGCGCGCTTTACGCGTTGGTGGCAAAATGGGTGACTCCGCTGATTTACCTTGGATTGGCTGCAATATTGTTGAGCGCTTTATCTGTGTTGTTATTCCGATGGATTCAAACCAAGGGAGCAAAAATTTTTGAGAGATTGTAAGTACAATAAGGGTCTGTCCTACGCGGGACAGACCCTTATATCTTTTTAAGCTTATTGCGCTTGGATGATTTATTTGCGAGGTAGGCTCATGATCCACTCAACAGAGAGTTCGGTCCAGTGGGCAACGTGCGCGTCTACCCATTCATCATTTCCGCTTCGGGTTTCCTCCGTGGAAAGCGCCATTCCATGAGGTCCATCGGGGAAGATATGTCCTTCAAAGGGGATTTTATGCTCGCAAAGGGCGTTCATAAGAAGCAGCGAGTTTTGTACGGGCACGAGAGTGTCATTGAAGGTGTGCCAGATGAACACGGGAGGAGTGGTCTCATCTACGTGATATTCCAAGGAAAAAGCCTTTCGTTCCTCCTCGGAGGGGTCTTCCTTTCCGCAAAGATAGCAAAAGGATTTTCTATGGCTGAAATTTAAGCCTGAGATAACAGGATAGGAGAGAATCATACCATTGGGACGGTTGATCCCTTCGGGACAGGAGCCGTCGGAAACTCCCAGCGCGTCACGAACGGCGGGGCAGTTCCACAAAATACCCGATGATGCGGCAAGGTGTCCTCCCGCGGAAAAGCCCACGATGAACACACGGTCAGGATCAATATTATATTCCTCGGCGTGCTCACGGATATGACGGATCGCCAGTGCCGCCTGGATCAGCGGAGCGTAGTTCTTGGCGCCGTCCTTTACGGTATAACGCAAGACAAAGGCATTCATGCCCGCATGAATATAGCGAAGCGCAATAGGTTCCGCCTCTCTTTCGGAAAGAGCATGATAACCTCCGCCGGGGCAGACGATCATTGCGGGACGGGGGGAAGGAAGGATTTTGACGGAATGCCCCTCGTCATGAATATATACGGTCAGTGTTGCGTCGGGGTGTTTGGGAGACAGAGAAATGGTTTTGATAATCATAGTCCAATCCTTTCGGGCATAAGCTAAAGTCAATTTAAATTATTATATCATAGTATATCATAGAACCGTAAAAAAAACAATTCCTTTTTTAAATAAAATTTCATTAAATTTCATTAAATTACTATTAGATATTGACAAAAGGAAAAAATAAGTTTATAATATTTACATAAAATCGTTGCCGTGAATAAACGGAACGATCCTGTAGAAGAGTAAGAATACGGGCGTTAAGTGCTTGTCGGACGGGGAGTTGCCGACAGGACGAAAAGCACAGTGTCAGGCTGTGCTTGCGGTTGGTATTCTGCATCCCGCTTCATACGGCACAAGGTCATAAAAGGGTTTGCCTTCTCTTTCCTTCGCCATATGCAGTCGAGGAAAAGGAGGTATTTTTTTATGAATGAAAACAATTCAAGGCGCACGCGGGTCTCGGCTTTGGGGAATGTTCGAATTTTAACCCTTTGTGCGGTATTGGTAGCGATCAGCATAGTTTGCGGAAAGTATCTTGCTTTTTCAGTGGGAAACTATTTGCGCTTTAGCTTTGAAAATCTGCCGATCCTGCTTGCGGGTATGATGTTCGGTCCCTTTGCCGGAGCGGCTGTGGGGATCGTTGCCGATCTGATCGGATGTGTATTGGTGGGATACGCGATCAACCCCATCATTACCGTGGGAGCGGCGGTTATGGGATTTTTATCGGGGGGGATTTACCGTTATAGC